>JADJQM010000001.1:1695000-1995000 GCA_016712715.1 Rhodospirillaceae bacterium | reverse complement strand
AGATATTGACGCGCACCGACTTGTTCGGTGTCGGCGCGTCGATCATGGCGATGGCCGCCAGTTTGATCGACGGATCGGCCAGGATCGTCTCCGGCCTGCTGCTCTGGGGCAGCGGCAATCCTTCTTCCTGCATGACCTCCAGATGCAGCGCCAATGCCTCGCTGGCATTCCGCATCGCTGCCTCGATCGTGTCCCCGGCAGCGTAACAACCGGGAATATCTGGAAACGTCACGCCATAGGCGCCGAGCATCTCACCAGTCTTGTTTCCTGCCTTGTTCCGGGCCCTGGTGATGTCGCCCTCGACCACCGGATTGATATCGATCACCGCCGGGTAGCACGCGTTCATCCTTCGTCTCCTGCATTCCAGCGGCGGCGCATCCAGAGATCTGCCGCCCGATCAGAACCTGATGCCGGTCTTTCGTTCGATATCCCGCACGATGCCGGGCGACAGGGATTTCACCGGATGGGGCAGGGTGATCAGCATCGGGTTCGCCGGGTTCTTGAAGGTGAAATGATCGCCGCGGCTGCGCGCCAGGACCCAGCCGCGCATTTCGATTTCCCTGATCGCGTCCCGGCTGCTGACCTGTTTGCCCATCACTGGCTCATTTGCGGTATGTATCATTTGTGTATTCAATACACAATGTCCGTGCCGAAACCCGGCATCCGAAGTTGCGGTGCTCTCCACAGTGTTCCTATTTTGTTCTTGACAGTCAATATAGGAATCTGGTACCAATGAACTTCACCACCCAACAGCCGATGCGCGGCGGGACGCTGCCGGGCATCTGCAATCATTCGGTTGTCTCCGGCGCAGGATCGGTGGCTTTCTCGATGGCTTCGGCCGGTTGAGAGGGTCCTCGGCGCAGGCCGGTTGCTATCCTGGCTTCAGATGAGGCCGGGGCGAAAAGGGCAGGGCCGGCGCTTGAAGTCCGGCCCCATGGATCCGCCGGGATAGCGGGTCTCCCCGGAATCGCTGGGATAACGATTCCCGCCGGATCCTGCGCGATAGCGGATCCCGACGAACCCAGCGCGATAGCGGGTTCCCACGGACCGCACGGAGAACGGTTCCCCCCGGACCCTCGGGAGAATGGGCCCCCTGGATCGGCAGGCATCCCGATCACAACGCGGCGGCGGCAAAGCCCGATGGCCTTGCAGCCGTGACGCTGCCCGAATGATTGCAGATGCGCGGGTTCCTCTCAGCGTCAACCGGTCAGGAAAACCTGCCCGGCAGTGTCGGCATGCCTGCGCGCAGCCTTACGACGCCTTGTCGACCGCCGGCTTCTTCTCCTCGCCGACCCGATCCACCAGCACCTTGTCGATGCGGCGGCCGTCGAGATCGACCACCTCCAGGCGGAAGCCGTTATAGGTGACGCTCTCGCCCACCCGGGGCACGCGGCCAAGGCGGTGCAGCACCAGGCCGGCGAGCGTGCTGTAATCCGAATGCACGAATCCGCTGGCGCCGATCTTGCGCTCGACATCGATGAGCCGCGTGCGGCCGTCGATCAGCCACGACCCCGCACCGCGCGCGGCGATGGCGTCATCGGCATCCTCTTCCTCCGACATCTCGCCGGCGATCACCGTGAAGATATCGGCCTGGGTCACGATGCCTTCGACGCTGCCATACTCATCGAGCACGATGGCGACCCTGGTCGGCGCGTGGCGGAAAAGCTCGAGGAGCCGCAGGATCGTGGTCGTCTCATGGAGGGTGAGCGGAATCTTGACGCAGAGCTGCGGGTCCATCTTCTGGCCCGTCGCCAACTGCTGCAGCAGATCCTTGGCATCCACCACGCCCAGCACCTCGTCGACATTGCCCTGGCACAGCAGCAGCCGCGAATGGCCGCTGGCGATGACATGCTGCAGCGACACCTCGGCCGGGTCGTTGACGTCGATCCAATCGATATCGGGGCGCGGCGTCATGATGCTGCGGATCGAGTAATCGGCCAGGTGCAGCACCCGGTCGATCATATAGCGCTCTTCCTCGTCGAAGACGCCGCTCTCGGCGCCTTCCGCGACCATGGTCTTCACTTCTTCCTCGGTCACCTGCGTATCGCGGTCGCCGCTGAGCCCGATGAGGGTGAGGATCGCGTTGGTCGAAAGCCGCAGGATCAGCACCAAAGGCGCGCCGATCTTGGCGATGAGCGCCATCGGCAGGCTGACGCGGATGGCAATCGCCTCGGCATGGTTCATGGCGACGCGCTTTGGCACGAGCTCGCCGATGATGAGCGACAGATAGGTGATGCAGGCGACCACCAGTGTCACCGCGACGGGATAGGCATAATCGGCGATGAGCGGCCAGTCGCCAAGCACCCGCGCCAGCGGCGCCGACAAGGTGGCACCTGAATAGGCGCCGGCCACGACACCCACCAGCGTGATGCCGATCTGCACCGTGGAGAGGAACATGGTCGGATCTTCGGCCAGTTCCAGCGCCTTCTTCGCCCCGCGATGACCGGCATCGGCGATGGGCTTCAACCTTGCGCGCCGCGCCGAGACGATGGCCAGTTCCGACATGGCGAAAAAGCCGTTGAGCAGCACCAGCAACAGGACGATCAGTATTTCAAACCACAGGGACGTGTCTTCGACGGGAATCTCGGTCATCGGAACTTAGGCGCTCTCTTCCTTGATCTTGCCGCGCGCGGACAGCGCGGCGGCATCGCGCACCAGGATGCGGCTGCCTTTGGTGGCGATGAGTCCGTCCTGGGTGAATTGCTTCAGTTGCTTGTTGACCGCCTCGCGCGTGACACCCAGCAATTGCGCCAGCTCGCTCTGATTGAGCTTGGCGGTGATGAGGATGCCGTCCGGCCCCTCTTCACCATGCCCCGCCGCCAGCGCTTCCAGGGTCTTCGCGAGACGCGCGCCGAGATCGAGGAAGGCTGCGTCGCGGATGCGGTCGGTATTGTGGCGCAGCCGCTCACACAGCAATTCGATGATGTGGAGGGCGAGCTTGGGCTCCTGCTTCATCAATTCCAGGAACGCCGCCCGCGGCACGCTCAGCATCTCGGTATCGGCGAGCGCACTGGCACTTGCCGTCCGCGGCAATCCGTCGAGAAGTGCGATCTCGCCGAAGAAGTCGCCCGTCTCCATCAGGTTGAGGGTGAGCTCGCGCCCGTCCGGCCCATGCACCCAGATGCGGATGAGGCCCCGGGCCACGCCATAGAGCGCATCCGCCGGCTCGTCTTCCCAGAACAGGGTCTCGCCGACGCCGAGCTTCTTGGGCAGGCACAGGCGCGCCACGCGCTCCAGCAAGGCGGGTTCGAGGCCGCGGAACAGGAAGCTCTTTGCCAGCAATTGCGCGCGCATCGGCAGAGCTGCAAGCCCGGTGGCGGCCGCGGCGCTGGGGGCGGGCGGGGTGGGTTTGTCGGCGGTGGGGATGCTGACCTCCTTGTGAAGCGGTTCACAACCTAGCGGAAACGACACCCCAGGTTAAGGGCAGAGCCAAGCGATGTGTGTGCTTCGCCAATACCGGCAAAGAGCGCCCACCGCATTTTGAACGGAGCTGTGTGATGTCGACTTTTCGTAATTATGTGAAGACGTTAACGATTCTCGCCCTGATTGGCGGCGGCCTCAGCGCCTGCACGGCCACCCGCGCCTATGACCTCGGCGCCTATGGCCAGGTGAACAAGTTGAGCCAGGTCGGCTGCGTCGACCGGATCGGCGGCAAGGACTAAGCCGCCGCCGAGGGCGAGCTGGCGGTGCTGTCGGCCTGTGCCTGGATGGCCGCGTGGAGCTGGAGCAGGCGCTCGGCATCCTCGACATGGAGCTTCTCGATGAGCTTGCCGCCCAGCACACAGATACCCTTGCCCTGGGCCCGTGCCTCGGCCCAGGCCGCGACGATCGCCCTGGCCTGCTCGATTTCCCCCGGATTGGGGGCAAAGGCGGCATTGGCCGCGGCGATCTGCTTGGGATGGATCAGGGTCTTGCCGTCGAAGCCCAGATCGCGGCCCTGCTCGCAGGCCGCCTGATAGCCTTCCTCGTCATTCATATCGAGATGCACGCCGTCGAGGGCATCCAGCCCATAGGCGCGCGCGGCGATGACGATGATGGAGAGCGCCGAAATGACGCCGATCCGGCCAGGCGCCGGCCGGGCGCGGAGGTCGCGGCTGAGATCCGAGGTGCCGGCGACGATGCAGGCGAGGCGCGGACTGGCATTGGCGATCGAATCCATGCTCATGATGCAGCGCGGCGTCTCCGCCATGATCCAGATCGGCAGCGTCGCGGGGGCACCGGCCTGGGCCAGGGCAGCCACCGCCGCCAGGACGTCATCGGCCGACTGGATCTTGGGGAACAGGATCGCATCGGCGCCGAGCTTGGCCACCGCCGCCACATCGTCATGGCCCCAGGGCGTATCCAGCCCATTGACCCGGACCACCACCTCCCGCTTGCCGAAGCCGCCGGCCTGGAGCGCCTCGACCAGTTGGGCGCGGGCTGATTCCTTGGCTTCCGGGGCCACCGCATCCTCAAGATCCAGGATCACGGCATCGACCGGCAGGGTGCGCGCCTTTTCAAGCGCGCGCGCATTGCTGGCTGGAAGATAAAGGACGGAGCGGCGCGGTCTGATGGTCATGGCTGGTCTTGCATTCCTTTGTCGCCTTTGGGCGATATCAGCCCCGGGGCGACCATTTATAGGTCGCTGGCGGCGCAAATCACACCGCTGATGTTGCGGATGCTAACAATCTTCGAAATTTTCGATCAAGTGGTAAAAGCGCAGGGCGGGACAGACCTTAGTCCATGGTCCGGCCGGGAAAACCCCTGGGCAGATATTAACGATCTGGTGACTCTGTTAAGAATTTGGGCGTTCCAGGGCATTCGGCGCGAAAAAGAAACCAAATTTTAACAGGGCTGGGTTAGGATGCGGCCAAGCGAAATAACGGGCTGCAGGTCAGCAGCCAGGGAGGTAGCTATGGAAATCACCTCGAACAGCACGATCAGCACCGCCATCGAAGGCCTGAAATCGGCTTCGGCGAAGATCGAGCAGACCGCCCAGAACGTCGCCGAAGGTTCCGTCGATCCGGCGGATATCGTGTCGTTGAGCCTCGCTGCCAACAGCTTCAAGGCCAATGCCGCCGTGATCCGCACCGAAAACGAAACCACCCAGGCGCTGCTCGACATCACCGCCTGATCATCCACCCACGACACTGACCCTTTTCAGGATTTGACATGGACGTCGCTGCCGCCGGTTTTGCCGCCTCCCAGATCGCCAGTGCCCAACGCGGGCAGCAGGCCGCCTTGTCCGGCATCCGCGGCCAGCAGAAGCAGGACCAGAACGTCGCCAACCTCCTGACCGAGGCCGTCGGCGCCGCCAAGGAAATCTCCAGCGCGCCGGCATCCGCGCCTTCGCTGGACAGCAGCCGGGGCGGCCTTCCCGCCGGCCGCGGGTCGCTGGTCAACATCCTCGCCTGAGCCCTCGACAGCCGATCGGGCCGTTTCCCCGCGCCGGCCGTTCCGCCAGGACAGCCCTTAACTAGCATTATCGCCGATTTGCGCGATAAACTGTGCTGACGATCGGCACCTATCCGCGTGTGTGCCGAGTCGCGGTTCGGGCCTGCCGCCCGGGTGGCGATGCGGGTTTCGGAACGAGCATCTGGGGGCGATGTGACGGAAGACAAGTCAGAAGCGGCGATACCAGAGCATCTGCAATCCATCGAGCCGGCCATGGTCGCTATCGGCGAAGGCCGTCTGGAAGATGCCAGCCGCATCTGCGCCGAGATCGTGGCCGCCGATCCAAATGACGCGGACGCGGTCCATCTCCTCGGCGTCATCGGCTTTCAGGGGGGTGCAGCACCCGACCAGGCCCTCGATCTCATCGACCGCGCCATTGTGCTGGATCCCGACCGCGCCCAGTTTCAGAACAGCCGCGGCGCCTTGCTCTATTCCCTGGGACGCAACCAGGAGGCCGAGGCCAATTTCCGGTACGCCACCATCCTCAAGCCCGATGACGGCATGGCCTGGAATAATCTCGGCAATGCCTTGCTCCGCCTGGACCGCGTCGAGGAGGCCGAGAATGCCTTCCGCCGGGCCCTGGTAACGCCGCCGATCCTGGTCGCCGCCATCAACAATCTGGGCATCGCCGTCAAGCGCCGGGGCCAGTTCGACAAGGCGATGGTCTGTTTCCGCGAAGCGGTCCTCCATGACCCGACCTTTGTCGATGCGCATTTCAACCTCGGCGAGATCCTCTATCAGCTCGATCAGATGCCGGAAGCGGAGGCCTGTTTCCGCGAAGCCCTGCGGCTCGACGCGAAATGCGCCCCGGCCTATGCCTCGCTGGCACAGGCGCTCCATGACCAGCAGCGGCCCGACGATGCCATGGGGGTCATTCAGCAGGGCCTCGCCGAATTGCCGGAGGACGAGGACCTCGCCTTTGCGCTTCGCCTGCAATTGTCGAGCATGGTGCCTGCCTGGCACATCCCGATGATCAACGATGACGAGCGCAACATCGCCTACAGCCAGGCGCTCGAACGCGCTGTCCGCCCCGGCGACACGGTGTTCGAAATCGGCACCGGCTCGGGCATCGTCGCCATGATGGCCGCCCGCGCCGGCGCTGGACACGTCGTCACCTGCGAGGTGCTGCCGGTCATGGCGGATGCGGCGCGCGCGATCGTGGCGCAGAACGGCCTTGCCGACCGCATCACCGTCATCAACAAGAAATCGACCCAGTTGCGCCTTGGCGAGGATCTGCCGGAACGGGCCGACCTCTTCGTCTCCGAACTGATCAATGTCGGCATGCTGGCGCCCAACATGCTTTCCATCATGCGCCACGCCCGCGAAAATCTGGTGAAGCCCGACGGCCGCATCATTCCTGAAGCTTCCACCATCTATGGTGCGCTGCTGCAATGCGACCACCTGGCGCGCATCAATCCGGTGGGCATGATCGCCGGCTTCGACATGTCGGCCATGGATCAGTTCCGCTCGCCGGGCTATGCGCAGATCGACCTTGCGGCCGATCCGCACCGTAAGCTGTCTGACCGCTTCGTGGCGCTCACCTTCGACTTCCGCACCGACATGAAGGAAATGGACAGCCACCGCCTGATTGTGACTGCGACCGAGGCCGGCCTGTGCCACGGCATCGCCTTCTGGTTCGACCTCCACATGTTCGAGGACGTCGTCTACCGTTCCGACAGCCGGACGCGGACCAATCACTGGAAGCAGGCGATGCACTTCTTCGCCGAGCCCGTCGCCGTGCAGCCGGGCGACCAGTTGACCCTCGTGGCCGGCTACGACAACACGCGGATCTTCTTCAATCTCGTGAACTGACAGCTCACCGTTTCACTGTCGTCATCCCCGGGCATGGTGAAATAGACAAGGGCGCCTGCCGCCTTTGTATCGAGACATTGCAGGCCGCATGACCGTCATGCGGCCAAGGGCAATTGTGCGGCGCTGTGCCGGGGCCTAGCTTCCTTCCTTTCCGGGGAAGGGACGCATCATGCCCGTCTGGGCGCTTTATCTGCTCGTGGTCGCCATCTGGGGTTCCTCCTGGTACGGAATCGAACAGCAGCTCGGCGTGGTGGCGCCGCAGGTGTCGCTGGCCTATCGCTTCCTGTTGTCGGCCGTCATCCTCATCGCCTTCTGCATCCTGACGCGCCGCTCCCTGCGCTTTCCCGCGCGCGCGGTCGGCATCATGGCGGTGCAGGGTTTCTGCCTGTTCTGCGCCAACTACATCCTCTTTTATTTCGCCGGCATGCATCTGGTGAGCGGGCTGCTGGCGGTCTGCTTCTCGACCATGTCGGTCATGAACATCCTCAACCTCGCCTTGTTCTTCCGCCAGCGCATCGACCGGCGCGCGCTCCTGGCGGCCATGATCGGCCTCGTTGGCCTGTGCCTGGTGTTCTATCCGGAGTTCGAGCAAAGCGGCCTTGGGACCGATCCGGCCTGGGGTCTCTGCCTCTCCTTGCTGGCAACCTATCTCGCCTCGCTGGGCAACATGGTCTCGGTCCGGCTGAAGACGCTGGCCGTGCCGGTGGTCGAATCCAACACCATCGGCATGAGCTTCGGCGCGCTCTTCTGCATTGCCTTCGCCCTCCTGGCCGGCGCCAGCTTCACCTATGATCCGCGGCCGGCCTATACCGTGTCGCTTATCGGCCTTGCCCTTTTTGCGACCGTCATCGGCTTCGGCTGCTACCTCACTTTGGTGCAGCGGATCGGGGCGGCGCGGGCGGCCTATACCAGCGTCGTCTTCCCGGTGGTGGCGCTGACGCTCTCCACGCTGCTCGAAGGCTATGCCTGGTCACCCCTAGCCGGGCTGGGCTTTGCTTTGGTACTGTCCGGCAACCTTCTGGTGCTGATGCGTCCGCGCGACGCGGTGCCTGCCGGCTTCTCCTCCCCGCGACCATCCTGAGAGTTCCCCGACCATGAGCGTCCGTTCATTTGAGATCCGCCCCGCCATTGAAAATCTCCAGGATTCGCAGATCGTCGATGTCTGGAAAATGGGCTTCACCGTCCCCGACGTGGTGGGCCTGTGGGTGGGCGAGGGCGATCTGCCGACCACCAAATTCATCTGCGACGCGGCGGCCGAGGCGCTCAGGGAAGGCAAGACCTTCTATACCTACAAGCGCGGCATCCCCGAACTGCGCCAGGCGCTCATCGACTATCACCGCCGCCTCTACAATGTTGAGCTGACCGAGGACCGCATCGCCGTCACCTCCAGCGGCATGAACGCGATGATGCTGATCGTGCAGTCGCTGATCGGTGCCGGCGACAATATGGTCTGTGTGACCCCGGTCTGGCCCAACATCTTCCGCGCGGTCGAGATCATGGGCGGCGAGCCGCGCCAGGTCGCCATGACAGGCGAGGGCGACGGTTGGCATCTCGATCTCGACAAGCTGTTCGCGGCCTGCGACGGGCGCACCCGCGCCGTCTATGTGGCGACGCCCGGTAATCCCACCGGCTGGGTGATGCCCGAGGAACAGCGCCGGGCACTCCTCGATTTCTGCCGCAAGCGCCGCATCGCGCTCATCGCCGACGAGGTCTACAACCGCCTCATCTACAACAAGCCGGTGGCGCCCTCCTTCCTCGAACTGGCCACGCCGGACGATCCGGTCTTCGTCGTCAACAGCTTCTCCAAGACCTGGGCCATGACCGGCTGGCGGATGGGCTGGATGGTGATGCCGCGATCGGCGCTGACACAGATCGAGCGGCTGATCGAGTTCAACACCTCGGGCGGCCAGCCCTTCCTGCAGGCGGCCTGTGTCAAGGCGATCGCGGAGGGCGAGGATTGGGTCAAATGGATGGTCGACCGCTGTCGACAGGGCCGCGACCTAGTGCTGGAACGGCTCTCCGGCATGAACCGGGTCCGCGTCATCCCGGCCGACGCCTCCTTCTATCTCATGCTGCAGGTCGAGGAACTCGGCAAGGAGCCGGGCGCCGCCCTCGATTTCTGCAAGCGCCTGGTGGTCGAGGGCAAGGTGGGCCTTGCCCCCGGAACCGCCTTCGGTGCCGGCGGCGAAGGCTATCTGCGTCTCTGCTATGCCCAGTCCAATGACCGCCTGTCCGTGGCGATGGACCGTTTCGAGGCCTTCCTGAGGAAGGCCTAAACGCGCTTCAGAGAGTTCCCCTCACCGCAACCCCTCTACCCGGTGGGGCGAGGGGCTAATTGCCGAGACTCGCTAGAAACTCCCTCGCCCCGCCCCGTCGGCAAATGCCGACATTCGTCGGCAGGGCGGGGAGAGGGTCGGGGTGAGGGGTGTCTTCCGGCGATTCGAGGGTTAACGCCGGCCAATCACAGGCCTCTCTCACGCGGAATTGTCTATTTGACGCCTGTATCGCGGCTACCCAAGCCAGAATTCCTTATGCTAGTCTTTGGCCGTAGCCGATCCACCCCCGTATAACGGTCGACGCAAGAACGACCCGCGGGGAAGGCAGGGATGCCGGTAATCGGAGTCATCAACTTTGACCAGGGAACTATCATGAAAAAGAGCTTGTTTGGGAGCCTCGTCGCCGGTGCAGTCTTGGCGGTCATGGCCGTCAGCGCCCAGGCGCAGGACAAGGTTTACAAGGTCGGCATGGACCAGACCGACTACCCGCCCTTCGCCACCAAGGACACCAGCGGCAAGTGGACCGGCTGGGAAGTCGACCTCGCCATGGCCGTGTGCGAATCCCAGGGCATGAAGTGCGAACTGACGCCCACCGCCTGGGACGGCATCATCCCGGCGCTGCAGGAAGGCAAGATCGATTTCATCTTCGCCTCGATGACGATCAACGAAGATCGCAAGCAGCAGGTCGATTTCACGCATTTCTACTATGACTCGACCACCATCATCATCGGTCCGAAGGCGGATGCGACCAAGATCGATTTCGACAATCCGGAATCGATGAAGGGCAAAGTGATGGGCGCGCAGAACGCCACCATTCACTCGAAGTTCCTGCAGGCCCGCTTCGGCTCCGCCGCGGAAATCAAGACCTATGACGGTCTCGATACCGCATTGGCCGATCTCGGTGCCGGCCGCCTCGATTACGTGCAGGAAGGCCGCTCGACCATGGCCCCGTTCCTGGCTTCGGAAGCCGGCCAGGCTTACGAGGAAAAGGCCGTCGTCCCGGCCGATCCGATCATGGGTGAGGGTGTCGGTGCCGCCGTCCGCAAGGGCGATACGGAAACCCTCGACAAGCTCAACGCCGGCATCAAGGCCGTCGTCACCAGCGGCAAGTATGACGAGATCACCAAGAAGTATCCGGAACTCACCGGCATGCTGGTTGTGCCGACCTTCTGATCTGCGGAAGTCTGCGTGACAAAACCGCCCGGCTGCAGAGCCGGGCGGTTTTTTCTTTACCCACCCCGATCGGCAGCCGCCATTGCAGTGTTGCCGCTCCCGGTGGTGGAGGGTACGATCCACCCATGAATGAGCCGGGTAAACCCGGCCGGCAGGGGTAGTTCTAGGGGCTTTTCGAGGGGACTGGCATTGGCTGAACCGCAATCCTTATGGATGAGCCTCGCCTGGGGCGATGCTGGCTATGGCGACGAGTTCGTGTATGGCGCGTGCATCACCTTGTCGATCTCGGTCTGCGGCTATGCGATCGCCCTGGTGATCGGCATGATGGGCGCCTGGGCCAAGCTCTGTAACGTCAAGGCACTGAACCGCGCCGGCGAGGTTTACACGACCATCGTGCGGTCGATTCCCGAACTCCTGCTCATCATCCTGATCTATTACACGGGCACCTCGGCGCTCACCAAGCTTCTGGTTGCGCTGCATCTCGCCGACGAGGGGCTCGAGATCAACCCTTTCGCAGCCGTCATCTCGGCGCTGGGCCTCATCTACGGCGCCTATCTGACGGACGTCCTGCGTGGCGGTATCCAGGCGGTGCCGAAGGGACAGATCGAGGCGGCGAAGGCCTATGGCATGCACGCACCCATGCGCTTCGTGCGCATCATTTTTCCGCAGATGATCCGCTTTGCCATTCCGGGATTGGGCAATCAATGGCTCAACATCACCAAGGACAGCGCCCTGGTGAGCGTCGTCGCGGCAGTCGGTGAGGTTCTTTCGGTGGGAAAGGGCGCGGCGACCTCAACAAAGCACTTCATGTTCTATTTCGGCGTGACGGGGCTCGTGTTCATGGCGTTGTCGGCCGGCTCTCTCTTCTTCTTCAGCTACTTGGAAAAGCGCGCCAATCGCGGCGTCCGGCGCGTATAGGGCGGGGGAGAGAACCATGAAGTTCGATGTCATCTACATGATCACCGTGGTGATGCCCCAGCTTATCTGGGTCGTCCCGCTGACGCTATTCTTGACCATCACATCCAGTGTCATCGGCAATCTGCTCGCCGTACCAGTCGCATTGGCCCGCTTGTCGCCCAACCCGATTCTGTGGATGCCGGCGCGGCTCTTTATTTTTACGATGCGGGGCACGCCGCTGCTCATCCAGCTCTATTTCATCTATTACGGCCTCGGCCAGTATATTCCAGGCTGGATGATGCGGGAGTTCACCTTCCTGCGTGATGGCATCTGGTATGCCATCTTCGCCTTCAGCATCAACACGGCGGGCTATACCGGCGAGATCCTGCGCGGTGCGATCCGGGCCGTGCCCTTCGGCGAAATCGAGGCGGCGCGCGCCTTCGGCATGAACCGGTTCCAGGTCTTCTGGCGTATCACGCTGCCGCGGGCCATTCGCATCTGTCTGCCGGCCATGAGTACAGAAACGATCCTGCTGCTGAAAGCCACGTCGCTTGCCTCGCTGGTCACCGTCTATGAAGTCATGGGCATGGCGACCACGATCCGCGTCGAGACCTACCGTGTCTTTGATACGCTCATCGGTGCGGCCATCGTGTATTTCACCATCGTCTATGGCCTGACACGCGTCCTGAACTGGCTCGAGCGCCGGCTCAACAAGGACCGCCTGGCCATGCCCAGCTCCACCAAGGCGGTCATCCAGGCGTGAAGCGAACGCCGCTTGCCCTCTCGCTGGCGGCTCTGCTGATCGGTGGCGCCGGCTATGGCGCCTACTGGCACTATGTGGCTGGCCAACTTGATGCCGGCATCGCCGATTGGGCCGCGCAGCAGCGGACGCTGGGGCATGAGATCGCCTTTGAATCCGATCCGATCTCGGGCTTTCCCCTGGCTTTCCGCACCGAGTTCCGCGCCGTCTCCCTGATTTGGCACCTGCCCGCGGGCGATGTCTCGGTCGTGGGCGAGCGGCTGCATGCGGTGATGCGCCCCTGGAACCTGCAGGCGATCGAGATCACCAGCGACCAGACGGTCACGGCCACCCTCGACGACGGCAGCGGCCGCCAGCAACAGGCGCGCCTTGGCCAGGGAACCGCCGATCTTGCCCTCCATGCCACCGGCCAGATGCGCTCCCTGTCGCTCGCCGCGGCGGGCGTCGGGCTGGAGACCGTGCACGGCGGCTATGAGGCTGAGACGCTCAACGCGAAGATCGATCTGCCGGCCGAGATGCCGGCCGATTATCACCAGCCTTTGGTCGGCTTTGACCTGGCCCTCTCGGCCTTGCGCCTGCCGGCGGGCCAGCGTGCCTTGACCTCGGGGCCGATCGAAAGCGCCGCCGCCACTGGTGCCGTCATGGGTCCGGTACCGTTCGCGACCAGCCCGCACGAGGCCCTCTCCGGCTGGGCGCGCGCCGGCGGGATCGTGGAATTGAAGAGCTTCACTTTCGCCCAAGCGCCGTTGACCCTGGCCGGCGCCGGCACGCTGACCCTGGACGAGGCGCTGCAGCCCTTGGGCGCGCTCACCATCCACGCGCAAGGTCTTGGCGAGACTATCGTCCTCCTGGAGCGCGACGGGATGATCGACGCCCAATCCGCCAAGACCGCCGGCATGATGGCAAAGGGCCTCGCCAAGCCCGATGAGGCGGGGCATCAAGTGGTGAGCGTCAGCCTCAGCCTGCAGCAGGGCTATCTGTGGCTGGGCCCGGTCAAGCTCGCTTCCCTGCCGGTGCTGGGCTGGTAGAAAAAAGCCCCGCTCGTTTGAGCGGGGCTTTTCATTCGAACGACTGAAAGTCCCCTCACCCCAACCCCTCTCCCCGTAAGAACGGGGCGAGGGGCTTAGAGTCGAGCTCGGTCGAAACCCCCTCGCCCCGCTTGCGGGGAGAGGGTCGGGGTGAGGGGGCTTCTCGCTTTGCAGAACCAGAGCGATCAGCGCCGGACGCGGAAGTTCTCGAACTGCCAGGGATCGCTCTGGTCGAGGTTCTTTTCCTTGAACAGCACGTTGCGATCCTTGAGCGGCGTCCAGTCGGTGAAGCAGCCGACCACGGGGCCGAGATAGGGCCGGCAGATGTCGATGATGTAATCATGATCGATCTGCTCCGGCTCCACGACACCCTCATTGGGATGCTCGATGAGCCAGATGGCGCCGGCCAGAACCGGCGAGGCGATCTGCGGCGAGGTGGCGTTGTATTCCGGCCCCATGACGCGGCGCGCTTCCTCGACCGAGAGCTGCGAGCCGTACCAATAGGCGCCGAAATCGCCCATCAGCAGCACGCCCAACTCGTCGATGCCGGTGACGATCTCTTCGCCCAGCAGGCGGACATCGTTCTGCATGGTGAAGTTCTTTTCCTGGAACTCACGCACCGAGAGGACGGCATCGTCGCAGGGGTGATAGGCATAATGCACGGTCGGGCGATAGGCGGCCTTGCCCTTTTCCATCACGGTGAAGTAGTCGGCCGTGGTGATCGATTCACCATGGGTGATGAGATAGGCGATCATCGGCCCGCCATGGGGCGTCCAGGAACGCACCTCGGTGGTGCAACCCGGCTGCTGCAGGTAGATCGCGGCCTTGCTGCCGACCTTATGCTCGACGGCATTCTCCGGCAGCTTCTTCTCATGGGTACCCCAGCCGAGCTCGGCCGGCTGGCAGCCTTCGCCGACGAAGCCGGGGATCGACCAGGTGTTGACGAACTCGCCCGGCATCTTGGGGACGTCGGTGACCTGCTGGTCATGCTCGGCGACATGAATCGTCTTCACGCCGCAATCGCGCATGAGCTTGGCCCATTCCTCGCGCGATTTGGGCTTCGATGTCTTCAGCCCGCGCATGCGCGCGATGTCGAGCAGGGCCCGCTTGATGAAATGCGTGACGAGGCCCGGATTGGCGCCATGGGTGAGCAGGGCCGAGGGGCCGTTCTTGGGAAATTTCTTGGCGGCTTCCAGGGCGCGGTGACGCAGGAAATAATTGGTCCGCTGTTCTTCCGGAATGGCCGTGTTGTCGTAGTAGTTCGCCCAGGGCTCGATGCAGGTGTCTTCATAGAGCACGCCCTGCTTCTGGCACCAGGTGATGAGCGCCAATGAATCGACCTCGACCGACAGATTGATCAGGAGATCGCCCTTCGAGAGATGCTTCGCGAGGACCTTGGTGTAGTTGCCTTCATGCAGAGGCTCGACGATGTAGGTGACACCCTTCTCAATGAAGCGCGCGGCGTCTTCGCTATGATCATGACCATCGATCACCGTGACGCGGCTCAAAGGCATGTCAAAATGACGCTCGATCAGCGGCATCGTGCACCGGCCGACCGAGCCATAACCAATCATTACAATACGGCCCTTATAGGGAAACTTTGCCATCATCTACCTCATGTCCAGAAAAGCGGTCAGTATGCTGCAGGATCTGCGCAGCCAGCTTTGCTCTGACGAGCGCCGCAAACGCGGGATTGTCGACCGAAAAGCCCCGAACCTCGGCGCTTAAGGGAAATCCCCTGGACTCGCAAGTGAATTTTGTCAGGCGGCCGGAATCGACGGAATTTCGACCGGAATCCAGCGTTAATTCTACGATTTATGCAGCCGGTCGAACTCGCCCAGTTCATGGGCGATCGAGCGCTCGACGAGGTCGCGGTAGATGGGTTCGATGAAGGCCGGAGCCATGCCGGCCTGGGCGGCGCTCGCGCGCACCTTGGCAATCACATCCTCGATGCGGGGTTCGTCGCGCACGGCGTCACGGCTGGCCTTGATGCGCGCCGCCTCGCCGATGAAATGCAGCCGGTCAGCCAGCAGCGTCACGATCTCGCGGTCGAGGGCGTCGATCGCCTCGCGCACCTCAACCATGTCCCGGCAGGTCTTGCGGCGCATGCTCACGCCTGCTTGGCGTCGATGATGGCGCGGCGGACGGCACGGGTGCGGCTGAAGACCTCGAACAGCTTGTCGCCGTCGCCCCAGCGGATCGCGCGCTGCATGGCGGTGAGATCCTCGGTGAAGCGGCCGAGAATTTCCAGCACCGCTTCGCGGTTGTTGAGAAAGATGTCGCGCCACATGGTGGGGTCCGACGCGGCGATGCGCGTGAAGTCGCGGAAGCCCGTGGCGGAGAACTTGATGACTTCCGACTGGGTCGAGGTCTCTAACTGCGTTGCCGTGTCGACGATCGTGTAGGCGATGAGGTGCGGCAGATGCGAGGTGATGGCCAGCACCTGGTCGTGATGGCCGGGTTCCATCACCTCGACCATCGAGCCCATGCCGGACCAGAGCGCCTTCAGTCTTTCGGTCGCCGTCGGATCGGTGCCGGGAACAGGTGTGACGATCGCCCAGCGGCCCTTGAAGAGTTCGGCAAAGCCCGCACGGGGGCCGGAATGCTCGGTGCCGGCAAGCGGGTGGCCGGGGATGAAATGGACGCCCTCCGGTACGTGGGGACCAAGATCGCGGATGACCGCCTGCTTGACCGAGCCCACATCAGTGAGGATGGTGCCAGCTTTGAGATGCGGGGCCAGGGCCGGCCCGAGATCGGCGTAGGCGCCGATGGGGGTCGCCACGATGACGAGGTCGGCATTCGCGACGGCGCCGGCCAGCGTCTCCGCGATCCGGCCGAGTTTCAGTTCGGCCGCCGTGGCGCGGGCCTCGGCGCTGGCGTCGAAGATGGCGATCTCGGCGGCCAGCTTCTCGGCCGCGATGGCGCGCGCCAGCGACGAGCCGATGAGGCCGATGCCGATGATGGCGACCCGATCAAAGAGGGGAGCACTGGTCATTGTGTGGCCGCACCCTGGACAAAATCATTGAGCGCCGTGGCGCAGGCCTTCACGGCTGCTTCCTCGGCAATGGTGATGCGCAGGCAATCGGGCAGGCCATAGGCGCCCATCTTGCGCACCAGGATGCGGCGGCTTTTGAGGAATTTCTCGGCCGCATCGGCATTGAGCTTCGGGTCGGTCGGAAAGCGCACCAGCAGGAAGTTGCCGACGCTGGGATAGGGATGGAGCCCGATGCGCTTCACTTCCGAGACGAACCAGGGCAGCCAGTAATCGTTATGCGCCTTGGAGCGCTTGACGTGATCGGCATCGGCCAAGCCCGCGATGCCGGCGATCTGGGCGGGGGCCGCCACGTTGAACACACCACGAATACGGTTGAGCACCTCCATGATGCTCTTATGCCCATAGGCCCAGCCGAGGCGCAGCGCCGCCAGGCCATAGATCTTGGAGAAGGTGCGCGACATGATGACATTGTCATGCGCCTTCACCAGTTCGGCGCCGTCCGTGTAATCCGGCTTGTCGACATATTCGGCATAGGCCGCGTCGATGACGAGGAGCACATTGTCCGGCAGGCCGTCGCGCAGGCGCTTCATCTCGGCGGCCGGGATATAGCTGCCGGTGGGGTTGTTCGGGTTGGCGACGAAGCAGATCTTGGTCTTCGGCGTCACCGCGGCCAGCAGCGCATCGACATCGGTGGTGAGGTCCTTTTCCGGCGCCGTCACCGGCGTCGCCCCCACCGACTGCGCGGCAATGGGATAGATGAGGAAGCCGTGGCGCGAATAGAGCACCTCGTCGCCGGGGCCGGCATAGGCGCGCGTGATCAGCACCAGGATATCGTCGGAACCGGTGCCGCAGATGATCTCCTCCGCCTTGCCGCCCACGTCCTGCGCCAGCGCGCTGCGCAAGGCATGGCTGCCGCCATCGGGATAACGATGGAGCTCGGCGGCACCCTTGGCATAGGCGTCCATGGCAAGGCGGCTGGCACCTAGCGCGCTTTCATTGGACGACATCTTGTAGATCGGACCCGAGCCCGGCAGATCATGCTCGCCCGGCACATAGGCGGCGATGTCGAGGATTCCGGGACGAACGGTAAGTGACATTTTTTGCTCCCAGGCGACCGGCGCCCGTTTCAGTGGCCAGAGGTTCAGTGGCCGTTTGGCTCGTCGGTGAGCTCGGCCTTGGTCAGGGGTTCGGCATAGGAGCCGATCGTGTGCAGCTTCGCATTCTTGCCAAGGCCGCTGGCGACCAGGGTGAGGCGCGGATCGTCCTCGGCCACATAGCCTGCGACCTCGATGAGGTTGAGGTCCGGGCCTAACTGGTCGCGCCCGCCATGGATGAAGCTGGTTTCGAGACCGACGCCGGCCAGGGCCTGGCGCAGGGTCGAGCGGCTGACCGGTTCCGGCGCCTCCAGCACAATGAGCGAGTGGTCGCGGTCGGTGGGTTCGGTGGGTGTCCGGCCGACCACCAGGGCCTGGAGGTCGGGGTTGCGCTGGTTGCCGGGATCGCCGAAGGGCAGGCGGCCGATGACATGCGGGAGCTGGGCCGAGCCCATCAGGCGTCGCCACCAGGGATCCTTGTCATCCTCGCGCGGGAAGGGCAGGACGGCGACCGTGGCCGAGCCATCCATCACGGCGGAGAGGGCCCGGTCGACACGGCTGAAGGTGAGGATCTTGACCCGGCTGCCGTAATGGTCGCGGGCGAGGTCCCAGAAGCCCGGATGCGCCTGCGGGGCATAGACCGCGACGGCGAAGGGGCCTTCGACCTGGAGGAGGGCCGAGATCATTTCGCGCCACATGCGCACGATCACGGCCTTGGGCAGCTTGCCCTTATGCCGCGCGATGAGGCGGCGCAGGATCTTGGCTTCGCGGGCCGGGCGGATGAATTTCGATCCTTCGGCCGGTGAATCGCCGCTGACCGGCTGGCGCGCGGCCTTTGCCGCCCCCACCGCGACGGCGAGTTCCGTGCGTTGCATGAGCAGATCGTGCAGCTGGTCGTCGATCGCGTCGATCTTGTGCCGCAGCTGGACTAGCTCATCCCCGATGCCATCCGACCCCTGCATGTCCCCTAAACCACTTCCAAGAGCTGAAAACGGCCTTGCCAACGGTCATCCTGACGGGGCCCGGCCGCGGCCAAGTGATAGCCGCCAAGCGCCCGAAAAGCAAAGAAAACCTTGGGAGAAGTCCTCGACAGGGCGACCTGTGCCCGGTTTCCAGGCCCCGAGCCTGGAGGTCCGGACAGGGCTCGATTTGCCGACCAGGGGCATGTCCCGCGGCCGACCGACCGGGGGCGTGCCGCCGCCCCCGCGGACCCTACTGGCCGATCTTCTCGATCTCGAAGGGCGTCGTCTGATAGATCTCGTTGATCCAGTTCGAGAAGAAGAGATGGGCGTGCGGGCGCCAGCGGTTGAGCGGCGCTTGGGTGGCATCGTCGGCCGGGAAATAGTCGTGCGGCAGCTTGATGGGCACTTGGGCCGCGACATCGCGCGCATACTCGTCGCCCAGCGACGTCGCGTCATATTCCATGTGATCGAGCACATGAAGACGGCGCGTGCCGCGACTCTGGGCGATGCAGACGCCCTTCTCGTCGGAATAGGCCAGCACCTCGACATCCGGGCAGGCCGCCACATCGGCCGTCCTGATTTCGGCCCAGCGCGAGATCGGGATCACGAAGTCATCCGAGAAGCCGATGAGGTAGGGCGATGACGGGGTCATGATCTTCTGGCGGTAGACGCCGAATGCCTTTTCCGGGAGTTGATGCTTCGGCACGCCATGGAAATGGTAAAGGGCCGCCATGGCACCCCAGCAGACATTGATCGTCGAATGGGCGTTGGTTGTGGTCCAGTCGAAGATCTGCTGCATCTCCGGCCAATAGGTCACGTCTTCATAGGGGATCGTCTCGACCGGCGTGCCGGTGATGATGAATCCGTCGAATTTGCGATGCCGCGCATCCTCCCAGGTCTGGTAGAATGTCCGCAGATGGTCCTCCGCCGTGTTCTTGGAGGCGTGGTTGCCGATGCGGACCAGGGAAAGATCGATCTGCAAGGGGGTGGCGCCGAGCAGGCGCGCGATCTGCAGCTCGGTCTTGATCTTGTTCGGCATCAGATTCAAGAGGCCGATCTGCAACGGGCGGATATCCTGGCGGATCGCCGCGGTTTCAGTCATCACGCGCACGCCCTCGTTCTGGAGGGCCTGGAAGGCGGGGAGCTTGTCGGCAATCTTGATCGGCATCTGCGGTCACCCAATTTCAGCGAATGGCTCGCTCTGGGGTCCGCTGCCTTGAGATTCCAGTCTTGAAAATCCCGGGCGGCCCTTTAGCGAGTTGTTTTACGTGGCTGCAAGCCGGCCGGCCAAATCACCACGGAATGGCTCTATTTAACCGAACCGGCACCCAAGCTACAATACGATTCAGCATGCGTTGCGGGCCGCCCAGGGCGGCGGTTCAGGCATTTCGTGGGGCATTTTGCCGCAGAATACGGGCGAATGTGCCGGGGATTGCGCGTGCCGATAACCAAGGGGAGCCTCGATGACTGAGACCTATGCCATTCTCGCCATCATGCTGGCGATGCTGATCGGGGCCATCAGTCCCGGCCCCAGTTTCCTGCTGGTGGCGCGCATCTCGCTCTCGCAATCCCGCGCGCATGGCCTCGCCTCAGCGCTGGGCATGGGGGTGGGCGGCATGATCCTCGCGACCCTCGCCGTCATTGGCCTCCAGGCACTGTTCATGCAGGTCGACTGGCTCTATATGGCCTTCAAGATCGGGGGCGGTGCCTATCTCGTCTATCTGGGCTTTTTGCTGTGGCGCGGGGCGAAGCAGCCCTTGCAGGCAGAAGCGGCAAATCCATCGCGCAGCGGTGTATTCCGCACCTTCCTCCTGGCGCTGGCCACACAGCTCAGCAATCCCAAGACGGTGATCTTCTATTCCAGCGTCTTTGCGGCCCTGCTGCCCGCTCATCCGTCGACGCTGGCAATCGTGACCCTGCCGTTCCTGCTGTTCCTGATCGAAGGCGGCTGGTACAGCGCGGTCGCGCTGGCCTTTTCAACGCACAAGCCGCGCGCCGCCTATCTGCGGATGAAGAGCTGGATCGACCGCCTCGCCGGTGCCGTGATGGCGGGTCTGGGTCTGCGGCTCATCTTCAGTACGGGCAAGATCTGAACCTAAGAGAGCCCCTCACCCCAACCCTCTCCCCGCAAGCGGGGCGAGGGAGTTTCTAGCGAGTTCAGCGTCTTGCCCCTCGCCCCATGAAATGGGGAGAGGGGTTGGGGTGAGGGGCGGTTGGTAGAGGCCGATTCTCAGTCCAGCAAGCTCCGCAGCGCGCGGTTGGCGACGGCCAGCATGGCGAGTTCGAGCTTGCCGACCTGGCGCAGATCGTTGAACAGGGATTCGGCGCGCGGCAAGGCGGCGGAACGGCCCGCCCGCCAGCCGGCGATGGCGTCCGGTCCGGTCAGGGCCAGATCGTTGGCCAGCACCGCAGTGGTGAGGTCGCGCTGATGCGTGTTGAGATCATCGACGATCGCAAACACAGCAAGGCGCTGCCAATGGCTGTCGCCGATCAGCCCCTTGGCCCCGGCCCGCAGCCAGTCGATGTTGAACTGGTCGCCGATGGCAAAGTAAGTGGCGGCCACGTCCTCGACCTTGATCTTGGTCTGCGCCGCGATGCGCACGACATCGAGGGTCGTGCCGATGCTGGCCAGTTGCGAGATGCGGCGCGCCAACGCCTCCGGCACGCCCGCCGACATGAGGGCGCCGGCGCGCTTGGTGTTGGCGGCCTGGTCGGCCGGCGACAGGATCTTCGCGAGGACAGCTTCGATGGCGATGATGCCGGGTTCCGTCGCGGCGATATTGCCGGCGATGTCGAGCGGATGCTCGCCATTGCGCAGGAACCAGAGTGTCGCGGCTTCCGCCAGCCGGTTGATCTCGATCAGCATCGAGGTCTGGACGCTGGCCGAGACCTTGTTGTCGAGGGCCTGGATGCCGGTCCACAGGTCGCGGAGCTTGAAGGCGCCGCGGGTGATGGCATAGGCCCTGGCGATGGCCGAGGCGCTCTGCCCGGTCTTTTCCTTGGTCACATGCAGGAAGGTCGCCCCCATGCGGTTGACCAGGGAGTTGGTGACGACGCTGACGATGATCTCGCGCCGCAACCGGTGCTTCTGAATGAGCGGCTTGTAGCCCTCGCGCAGCTGCTTCGGAAAATAGGAGACGAGATCGTCGGCCAATTGCGGATCGTCGGGCAGATCCGACGGCAGCAATTCGTCATAGAGCGCGTTCTTGGAATAGGCGAGCAGGACGGCGCTTTCCGAGCGGCTGAGGCCGATGCGCTGCGTCAGGCGATGGCGCATGATCTCGTCATCGGGCAGGAATTCGATCGCGCGGTCGAGCTGGCCATTGCGCTCCAGGGCCCGCATGAAGCGGCCCTGCTGGTCGAGGAGGGTATAGCTCTGCGCTTCCGCGACCGACAATGCCTGGCTCTGCAGGTAATTGTCGCGCAGCACCAGCGTGCCCACCTCATCGGTCATCTCAGCCAGCAGCTTGTCGCGCTGCTTCATGGTGAGATCGCCGCCGGCAACCGCCTCGTTGATCAGAATCTTGATATTAACCTCGTGATCCGAGGTGTCGACGCCGGCCGAATTGTCGACCGCGTCGGTGTTGAGGCGTCGGCCCGCCAGGGCCGCCTCGACGCGGCCACGCTGGGTGCAGCCCAGATTGGCGCCTTCGCCGATAACCCGGCAGCGCAGTTCCGCGGCATTGACGCGGGTCGCATCATTGGCGCGGTCGCCGACATCGGCATGGGTCTCGTCCGAAGCCTTGACATAGGTGCCGATGCCGCCGAACCAGAGCAGGTCGACTTCCGCCTTCAGCAGGATGTGGATGAGTTCGTTCGGCGTCACCTGGTCCTTCTCAAGGCCGAAGCGCTGTTTCACTTCCGCGCTGAGTTTGATCGATTTCGCCTTGCGCTCGAACACGCCGCCGCCCGCCGAGATCAGCTCGGGATTGTAGTCGTTCCACCCCGAGCGCGGCAGGTTGAAGAGGCGCTGCCGCTCGGCAAAGCTCGCTTTCAAGTCCGGATTGGGATCGAGGAAGATGTGCATGTGGTTGAAGGCCGCGACCAGCTTGGTGTGCGGGGAGAGCAGCATGCCGTTGCCGAACACGTCGCCAGACATGTCGCCGACACCCACACAGGTGAAGTCGACGCTCTGGATATCGTGGTCGAGCTCGCGGAAATGCCGCTTCACGCATTCCCAGGCACCGCGCGCGGTGATGCCCATCTTCTTGTGGTCATAACCGGCCGAACCACCTGACGCACATGCATCGTCCAGCCAGAAGCCATAGTCGCGCGAGACCGAATTGGCGATGTCGGAGAAGGTGGCGGTGCCCTTGTCGGCCGCCACCACCAGGTAGGGATCGTCGCCGTCATGGCGCACGACCTGGGCGGGCGCCTTCACCTTGCCGCCCACCAGATTGTCGGTGATGTCGAGGAGGCCGCGCATCAAGGTCTTGTAGCAATGCACCACTTCGGCCATCACGGCGTCGCGGTCGCCCTGCACGGGCCGCTTGACCACGAAGCCGCCCTTGGAGCCCACCGGCACGATGACGGCGTTCTTCACCATCTGCGCCTTCATCAGGCCCAGCACCTCGGTGCGGAAATCCTCGCGCCGGTCCGACCAACGGATGCCGCCGCGGGCCACCTTGCCACCGCGCAAATGGATGGCCTCGGCGCGCGGCGAATAGACGAACACCTCGACCAGGGGCCGCGGCAACGGCAGTTCCTCGATCTTCGCGGAATCCAGCTTGAACGAGATGTATTCCTTGGGGCCGCCATCGGCCGCCGGCTGGTAGAAATTGGTGCGCAGGGTGCACAGCACGGCGTTGAGATAGCGCCGCAGGATGCGGTCCTCGTCCAGATTGACGACGCGGTCGAGCTTGCCGTTGATCTTCTCGATGATCATGGCAGCCTTCGCGTCGCGATCGCCCGTGAAGGCCGGGTCGGTCCGGGTATGGAACAGGCGCACGATGTTGCGGGTGATGGTCGGGTTGGCGTTGAGGGTCGCTTCCATGTAGTCCTGGCTGAAAGCGATCGCGGCCTGGCGCAGGTACTTGCAATAGGCGCGCACCAGCATGATATCGCGCCAGCCGAGGCCGGCCGTGATGACCAGGCGGTTGAACCCGTCATCCTCCATCTGCCCGCCCCAGATCTTGGCATAGGCTTCGTGGAACTTGTCGCGGATCGCGGTGATGTCGACCTCGCCGCCATCGGCCGTCACCATGATGAAGGCATGGATCCAGACCGGCTGCTCCTGGCCGACCGGCCGGACGTCGAACGGATTCTCGCTGATCACCTTCAGGCCGAAATTCTCCAGCGAGGGGAGCACGGTCGAAAGTGCGATCTTCTCGCCGGATTTGTAGAGCTTGAGATGGAGTTCATTGCCGGCGGCTTCGATCGGCCGGTAGAGGTTGATCGCGGTCTTGTTTTCGGCCAGCGCCTCTTCGATGCGGTCGATGTCGCTTACCGCCGCATGGGCGTTGAAATAGTCCTCGAAGCCGATCGGGAAGGCGTCGCCATAGCGGCGCAGGAGGCTGAGGCCCTCGGCCTCGCCCTTGGCTTCGATCAGCGCCTCCTTCAGATGGTCGCTCCAGGAACGGCAGGCATCGGCCACCAGCAGTTCCAGCTCCTTGACGTCGTAGCTGGGAATTTCGCCGGGCATGGTCGCGATGATGATATGGACGCGTGCCAGCGGGCTTTCCGTCAGATGAACATAGAAATTCGACAGGCGGCCGTTGAACGCCTTGCACAGGATGCCCTGGATGCGGTGGCGCAGTTCCGTGCTCAGCCAGTCGCGCGGCAGATAGACGAAGCAGGAGAGGAAGCGTTCGTAAGGATCGCGGCGGATGAAGAGGGCAACGCGCTGGCGGTCCTGCAGGTTGAGAATGCCGAGCGCCGTCTCCAGCAATTCATCGGCATTGATCTGGAACAGCTCGTCGCGCGGATAGGTTTCGAGGATATGCGCCAGCGCCTTGCCGTCATGGCTCTGCGGGCTGAAGCCGGCGCGCTTGGCGACGGTCTCGACCTTCTCGCGCAGCAGCGGGATTTCCCAGGGCGAGCGGTTATAGGCGACCGACGTGAACAGGCCGGCAAACAGATGCTCGCCGACGACCTCGCCCTTGTCGTTGAAGATCTTGAGGCCGAACGTGTCGAGATGGACGTTCCGGTGCACGGTCGAGCGCAGATTGGCCTTGGTGACCAGGACCAGCTTCGGCTGGGTGAGGAAGCTGCGGACATCCGGCGGCAGGGCGTCGAGGTTGCGCATGCCCTCGAAGACGCGCACATCGGCATCGCGCAGCACACCCAGTCCGGCATCCTTGTTGATGTGATAGGTGACGCTGTCCTTGGCGCCGGCAAAAGTGTATTCGCGGTAGCCGAGGAAGGTGAAGTGATCGTCGTTGATCCAGCGCAGGAAATTGACCACTTCGGCAACTTCTTCGGCCGGCAGCGGCAGCTTGCGCTTCGAGGTCTCTTCGATGTCGGCGGCGAGGCGCGCCCGCATCTTCTGCCAATCCTCGACCGCGAGGCGCACGTCGCGCAGCACGATGTCGATGCGGTCCTTGATGGCATCCAGCTGTTCCTGGGTCGCCACCTGGTTGACGCGCAGCTGCATGATCGATTCCGGCTTGCCGTCAGCAGCGCCGATCGCGGTCAACTGGCCCTTGGCATCGCGCGTCGTGCGCACGATCGGGTGAATGACGAGATGGACGCCAAGCTCCTGCCGGTTCATCTCGGCGGTCAGCGAATCCACCAGGAACGGCATGTCGTCATTGACGATCTCGACCACCGTGTGCGGCGAGCGCCAGCCATGTTCGTCGATATGCGGGTTGAAGACGCGGACCTTGGCCTGGGTCGGCAGGCGAACTTGCGCGAAATTGGCCAGCGAGACGGCGGCGCTGAACAGATCCTCCGGGCTTTCCCCGGCAATGTCGGCTTGCGGCACATTGGCGTAGAACGCCCGGATGAAGGCGTCGACCTGCGGCGCTCGCTTGCGCTCGATTCTCTCGCCAACAAAGCGCACGACTTCATCGATAAGCTGGGTCTTCAGCTTTTCCGCTCGCATGATACTCGATCCCCGATGACAGTTAATGGAGGTTACTTATTGTTATTTTTGATGATTCTAGCCCAAGCCAGCTGAAAGCGCCAATCTGGCACTTGCCCGGAAAGGGCCGTCGAAGCGGCGCCTAGACAGCGCAAATTGCAGGTTTTTATCGCTCATTGGCCTAATGGAACATGTTTTGGTAAAGAAAATTTAAACTATACGGCGTCATTCTCGGAGAAATGGGGGTGCGGGGTTGCTTGGGGCCGATATGCGCACCGAAAGGAGCATGACATGCTGATGGACGAAGTCCGCGGCGAAGCGTTTCTGCGCAAACTGCCGCAAGATGTGCGTGACAGCCTGACACCGGCGCAGTCGCAGGCGATCAGTCGCGTGGCACAGGGTACCATTCAACGGCGCCAACCGATCGACCTGCGCGCCTCGATCCCGCTGCTTTTCGGCGAACGCGCCTATCTGGTGTTCCTGATCGGCAAGGAGAAGCGCTCGACCGCGCGCCGCAAGCTGGAACAGCAATTGCGGCCGACCGACCGGCTGAGCCAGATTGTCGTCTTCGGGCTGGGCCTGGCGGCCTTCACCTTGGCGGCCTTCATCGCCTTGCTGTTCCATAACGCGGTCCTGGCACCCTGAAGGATCGCGCGATCGAACTGGCTGTCACCGTGCGGATCATTCTGTTCGCCTTGCCTCTGCTGCTGGCGGTCTCGGTCGCCGCGGCTGACACCAAGAAACTGCCACCGCTCCCGAAGATCGGCATCGAGGGCAAGGACGACCGCACGCGGGTCGATTCCAGGACCTGGCCCTGGATCGCCATCGGCCGCATCAATCTTGAAGGCCGCGGTCATTGCACGGGAACGCTGATCGCCCCGGACAAGGTCCTCACGGCCGCGCATTGCCTCTACAATGCCACCGACGCCCGCTGGGGTATTCCGCTGGAAACACATTTCGTCCCAGGTTATGACCGCGGCAGCTATGCCGGCCATTCACGCGGCAAGCGTTTCATTTTCGACCCGGCCTACGATCCGACGCAGCGCCTGACACCGCGCGGCATGGCGCATGACTGGGTCGTGGTGGAACTGGAAAAGAGCCTCGACGTCAAGCCGATCCCGCTGGCGCAGATCGATTGGCCCGGCCTGCAGAAGATTGGTGCCGCCGGCGAGATGAGCAATGCCGGCTACAGCAGCGATTGGCCCGAAATCGTGATGCGGCATGCCGGTTGCAGGGCCGAGAAAATCATCGCCGAATCCGATCTCGTGCTGCACGATTGCGATGCGACCTTCGGCGCCTCCGGCGGCCCGCTGCTGCGCATCAAGAAGAATGGCGAGGTCGAGGTGGTCGGCGTCCAGAGCGGCGGCCTCAAGGCGAACGGGCAGGAATTCGGAACCGCCGTGCCGGTCTGGACGTTCAGGCCGTCCGTTCTGCCCTAGCGACAAAGCGCAGCATCAGATAGCCGGCGATGGCCGAGGCGAATGAGCCCGTGAGCACGCCGAGCCGGACTTCGCCTGCCAAAGCGGGGTCCGGAAAGGCGAGGCCGCCGATGAACAGCGACATGGTGAAGCCGATGCCGGTGAGGAGCGCCACGCCATAGAGTTCCGACCAGCTGGCACCGCTGGGCCTGCGGCACAGGCCGAGGGAGACTCCTGCCCAGACCGCCAGCAGCACGCCGACCTGCTTGCCGAGGAAGAGGCCGAGCGCAACGCCCAGCGTCAGGCTGTGGGTCAGCGATTGCAGCGACAGCTCCGATAGGTTCACCCCGGCATTGGCAAAGGCGAAAATCGGCATCACGCCGAAACTGACCCAGGATGAAGCCCATGCTCGGCCCGGCGCAGGGGCGAGTGTTCCGGATCGCCCGCACCGCGATAGGGAATGAACAGCGCCACGGCGACCCCGGCCAGGGTGGCATGCACCCCGATTTCAGCACACAGACCCAGATGAAGATGCCGATGAGGACATAGGGCGTGATGTTGCGGACGCCGCTGCGGTTGAGGATCAGCAGGCCAACGCCGCCGGCACAGGCGAGGCCCAGGGAGAGCAGCGACAGATCGGCGGTATAGAAGATGGCGATGATGATGATGGCGCCCAGATCGTCGATGATGGCCAGCGCCAGCAGGAAGATCTTCAGGCTGGGTGGCACGCGGGAACCCAGCAGGGTGAGGACCGCGAGCGCAAAGGCGATGTCGGTCGCGGCCGCAATGGCCCAGCCGCCGAGATATTCGGGCGCCTCGCGGTTGATGAGGAAAAAGACCAGCGCCGGGACGGCCATGCCGCCCAGGGCGGCGATGCCGGGGAGCGCCGCCTGGGACGGGGTCGAGAGTTCGCCGCCCACGACCTCGCGCTTGATCTCCAGCCCCACCAGGAAGAAGAACACCGCCATCAGCCCGTCATTGATCCACAGCAGCAGCGGCTTCACCAGGCCCAAGGGCCCCAGCGTCACGCCGAGCGGCATTTCCAGGACGCCGCGATAGTAGGGCGCCAGGAACGTGTTGTCGCACAGCATGGCGAATATGGCGGCCACCAGCAGGATCATGCCGCCGGTCGATTCAAGCTGCAGGAACTGGCGCAGGGCATTCATCGGGTTGGGGTATCCTGGTCTAGAAGAGAGAGGCGTTGATGATGCGGTGGGCGAGGATGCTGGCGCCGTAGCCGGCGGCGATGGCCCAGCTCCATCTCAGATGGCTGGAGAAGGTGTAGATGCCCTTGGCCTGACCCATGAGGGCGACACCGGCCGCCGAGCCGATCGACAGGATCGATCCGCCGACACCGCAGGTGAGGGTGATCAGCAGCCATTGGCCGTCGGTCATCTGCGGGTCCATCTTGAGGACAGCAAACATCAGCGGAATATTGTCGACGATGGCCGAGAGGGCGCCGATGACGATGTTGGCCGTGGTCGGCCCGAAGCCCGCATAGAGAAATTCCGAGGAGACGGCCAGATAGCCCATGGCGCCCAGCCCGCCCACGGCAAAGATGATGCCGAAGAAGAACAGCAGGGTGTCGAACTCGATCCGCTGAATTTCCTTGAAGGAATCGAGCAGCATGTCGGAATCGTCGCGCTTTTTGCCCGTGCGGGTAAGGTAGAAGGACCAGAGCTGCAGATAGCCCAGGCCCAGCATCATGCCGAGTGCCGGCGGCAGATGCAGGAAGTTCTTGAAGGAGACCGCCGTCACGATGGTGGCTGCGAACAGGATGATGACACCGCGTGCGCCGGACTTGGCGCGCACATGCTCCTGTTTGCTTGAGGGCTTGGTTTTCGGAATGGCGAAATGCATGGCGGTGGCCGGAATGAGCCAGTTCACGACTGACGGCACGAACAGCGCGAAGAACTCCCAGAAGGACAGCTTGCCGTTCTGCCAGACCATCAACGTGGTGATGTCGCCGAAGGGCGAAAAGGCGCCGCCGGCATTGGCGGCCACCACGATGTTGATGCAGCCGATGGCGATGAAGATGCGCGATCCGGTGCCCACTGCCAGCACCACCGCCCCCATGACCAGGGCCGTGGTGAGATTGTCGAGCACGGCAGACATCGGAAAAGCGAGCCCGCCGGTGAGCCAGAAGAGCGCGCGGTAGCCGAGGCCGAGGCCGACGAGTTTTGCCCGCAGGACGTCGAACACGCGCCGTTCCTCCAGCGTGTTCACATAGGTGATGGCGACCAGCAGGAAGAGCAGCAGCTCGCCATATTCGAGGATGATGTGCTTGGCCTGTTCATTGGCGGCTTCGGCCTGGCCAGCCATGCCGTAGCCGATGGCGACCAGGGCCCAGATCAGCCCGGCTGCGAGCAGCACGGGCTTCGACTTCCGCATCTCGATCGCTTCTTCGAAAACGACGAGGGCGTAGGCAATGAGGAAGATGGCCAGGGCCAGCAGGCCGGACCAATGCGTCGTCAGATCAATCAACCGCCAAGCTCCCGAGCAGCATCGCCTCCGGTCCTGTTACCGAAGCGCCGGCGGAGCATAGCGGAGCTAACCGGGCCAAGCCCAGCTTTTTGTGGTTTCGAGATTTCAATCTATTGATAACGTTGCGCTTTGTCGGAGAAATCTGCCCGGCGCACCCGGCACCGGGCGCCCTTCAGGCGAGGCTGGGCAGGGCCAGAATCAGCATCATCAGGGCGGAAAAGGCGATGGCTTCGACGGCGTTCTTGAGGCGGATGGCCATGATCTTGCTCCCTGTGTATCGTCTATGACCTCTTTATGTTCCATCAATGTTCCAAAGTCAAGAGGCAGAAGAACGGAGCCGGGAGAGCCCTTTCATGCTCTGGAAGATTCTCCGGGGGAAGACCTAGTTCGGGCGGCCCGCCTTCAGCCGATAGGCCCCCGCGGCGGGTTTCTCGAACATGTCGCGCAGGAGCGGATGACGGCAGGGCTGCCCGCTGTCATCGGGCAGCAGGTTCTGCTCGGAAACATAGGCGACATAGGTCGTCTCGGCGTTTTCGGCCAGCAGATGATAGAAGGGCTGTTCCCGGTGCGGCCTCAGCTCGGCCGGGATGGATTGCAGCCATTCATCGGTATTGGCGAAGACCGGGTCGACATCGAACACCACGCCCCGAAACGGGTAGACGCGATGTTTGACGATGTCGCCGATGTTGAAGCGGGCGGTGCGAGAACTCATGACTGAAAGATTGCTACTCAGACTGTCGGCGTCAAGTCATTGGCGAGGATTGTGTGATCGATCATCAACAACTATGACTGGTGTGCAGTGTTTCATCCGCTACAGGTTACCTCCCCATGAATTGTCGAGCGCCAGGACACGTTGCCCATACCATGGTTCGCATTCTCCTGCCGATGGTCGCCGCCATTGGCCCAAGCCATACGGCACTGGCCGACGACCCGCTCGCACCCTGCAACCTCACTGCAGACTATTTGCGGGAGTTCGCGGAGGCACATCCGGCGCAGGCGACGAGTGAGGAAAACTTCCCGCTCAACGCTCTCACCGGTCAAGAGAGTGCAAGCTCAATCCGCTTCCTGCCGCTTCAGGATTTCGAGACATTGGAGGCCATTGTAGCAGCGATCGCACCGCTAAAGTTCAGCCCGGCCAATCGCCAGTTCATGGAAGAGACCGTCTATCTCGACCTGGGCGCGAGCTGGCAGGTGATCGATGCGAGATCATTCGGCAACCGACTGGTACTGATACAGACGGGTGGATCAGCCTCTTGCTATCAGGCAGCCATTTTCGACGCGTCCGCCAGCGGCCTCAAGCCAGCCTATACCGGCAATTTCGGCGTAGGCGAGGTATGCAGCGGCTTCGGTACCTCATTTGATTTTCTCAGCGTCAATGGTCAGGCCTATCCGGTCCTTTGGAGCGTGCCGCAGGGAGGCGTTTCCTATCAGTTCTCGCTGGATATCTTGCCGCCAAGCGGCGGCTCAATTGTCGAAACGCCGTCACAATGCAGCGTGACGGTCGATTTCGCGAACGACCAGCCGGCGACAGATTGGTATGTCGCAACGACGGCGAGCAGTCCGCAACTCATCAAACGGGTCGAGGCATTGGCGCGTTCACTTGAGCCGGCGATCCGCCATGGCGACGATTTGACACCGTTGCTCCAACCCTATCTGGCGCTGCCGGACGGCTCTGATAAAAGCGACCCGTTCCAACGCCTGGCGGCACGCAATGATCCAAAAGCGCAGCCGGCCGATGTCTTGACCACCGAAGAGGAGATAGAACTCGGTTCCAACCTGCCGACTCGCGATTGGTCACTGCGGGGGCCGTATCTCGCGCTCAGGATCGACGGGGAGAACGTGATCTTCGCTTCCGGTACCCGAAATATGGGATGGCGCGAACTCGCATATCCCTCGCTCAACGCGTGGCGATGGACCAGTGGCGGCCCGGCCATGCTGGTGGACGCGGACTTTCAGACGCAGGGTACTTCGCCCAGCATCAATGTTGCCGGCTGGAATCAGGAAGTGCAGGAGTAGGAATTGGCAAAGCGTTTCGACCACAGAATGACGAAGCATCCATCATGACCGGACCGATTGCTCGCCAGGCTATCCCGGCGCTGGTGTTGGCCACCGCCTTGCTGCTGTCACCCGGCACAGGTCGGGCCGAAAATACCGCGGCGGCGCTGGCGCCCTGCAACGATGTGGCGCGCTACCTGCGGGAGTTCTCCGTCGCAAATCCGGACCTTGCTACCAGTGCCGAGAAGTTTCCCGTCGGCGCGTTGCTTGACGCGCCGAAAGATGCAGCGGTGGGATTTGTCGAGTCCACCATCGCCTACGACGGGTTGATCGCCGCCCAGACGGCCATCCTCCCGCTTGAAATTGCCAGCGCCGTGAAACCGATCCTGAACGAGTCGAGTGTATGGGCGGAGTACCTCGATCATGGGTGGCGTTTCATGGACGGCCGCGCCTTCGGCGACCGCCTGGTGCTCTACACCATCGATCCGCATTCGGATTGCACCGAGGCGGTCATCCTGGATACGTCTGGGGATCATCCGAAGCTCGCCTATCGCGACCTTGTCGACGAGGAATATCTCGAAGGTGGCGAGACCTGTGACGATCATAGGGCGCGTTTCAATCTGCTTCGTGTCGGCAAGAGCAGTTTTCCGGCCATCACCGAGATCGGGCGGCAGGACGAGAAATATCAGTCTCGCATCAATCTGCTGGCTCGTTCGGAAGATGCCGATGAGAAGGCACAGGCGCAATGCCTTGTTAGCACCACCTTTGCGACTTTTGAAGACATGACCGAATGGACCATGCCCATGGAAGCGCGTGAGAGACCCTTGGCGGCATTGATCCGAGAAGCCCTCGAGAGTTTTGAGCCGGATTTTCGTGCCAAGACGACGGCCATGCGTCATTTTGAATTGGATGATCTCAATCACCTTACGCCGATTCGTATCGCCGCAGGCGATGTTCGGACCCCGGAAACCTTGGCCGCGCAGCTCCGTGGCAGCAACCTGCTTTCGAGCGAGCCCGTCGTATTGGAGATTGATCGCCAGAAGGTGATTCTCATTTATGGCGAGGAATCTCGCGGCTGGGATCTTACGGGGCATCAAAGTATCATCGCATGGCTATGGAACGGGATGGATGGCAAGGAGCTGCTTCGTGGCGACTACTTGATCCGGGCCTCCAAGCCGGAGATTATTGTCTCTGCTCCTTAATCGATCTCGTAACCAGGAAAATGCTTCTCATGACCAAGCCCGCGAAATTCACCGGCACCGAGAGCTACATCACGACCCGCGATCTGGAGATCGCGGTCAATGCGGCGATGACCCTGGAGCGGCCCTTGCTGGTGAAGGGCGAGCCCGGCACCGGCAAGACCGTGCTGGCGCGCGAAGTGGCGACGGCCCTCAAGATGCCGCTCATCGAATGGCATGTGAAATCGACCACCAAGGCGGCGCAGGGCCTCTATGAATATGACGCGGTCGCGCGCCTGCGTGATGGGCAATTGGGCGAGGCCAAGGTTCACGATATTTCCAACTACATCGTGCGCGGCAAATTGTGGGAGGCCTTCACCGCCGACCGACAGGTTGTGCTGTTGATCGACGAGATCGACAAGGCGGATATCGAATTCCCCAACGATCTGCTGCAGGAACTCGACCGCATGGAGTTCTTTGTCTACGAGACCAAGGAGACGGTGAAGGCGCGGCATCGGCCGTTGGTGATCATCACGTCCAACAATGAGAAGGAATTGCCGGACGCCTTCCTGCGCCGCTGCTTCTTCCATTTCATCCGCTTTCCGGACCGTGCCACGATGGAGCGGATCGTCGCCTCGCATTACCCCGACATCAAGCACGATCTGGTGCGCGAGGCGTTGAACCTGTTCTTCGATATCCGCGAGGTGCCGGGGCTGAAGAAGAAGCCGGCCACGTCGGAGCTGCTTGATTGGCTGAAGCTGCTGATGGTCGACGACATCCCGGCGGAGATCCTGAAATCCAACGACCCGAAGCTGGTGGTGCCGCCGCTCTATGGCGCGCTCCTGAAGAACGAGCAGGACGTGCATCTCTTCGAACGCGTGGCGTTCCTGGCGCGGCGCGGGCAATAGGCCATCATGTTCGCCGGCTTCATCACATCTCTGCGCAATGAAGGCGTGCTGGTCTCGCTCACCGAGTATCTCACGCTACTCAAGGCGATGAAGCATCAGGTGGCGGTCCTCGACGTCGAGGATTTCTATTACCTCGCCCGGGCGACATTGGTGAAGGATGAGCGGCTGGTCGATCGTTTCGACCGGGTCTTTGCGCTCTATTTCCAAGGCCTCGCCGGCATCTCGGAAGATTTGCTGGCCGAGATACCCGATGAATGGCTGAAGAAGCTTGCTGAAAAATACCTTTCGCCGGAGGAAATGGCAGCCATCCAGGGACTCGGCGGGTTCGAGAAATTGATGGAGACCCTGCGTGAAAGACTGCAGGAGCAGAAGGGCCGCCACCAGGGCGGCTCGAAATGGATCGGAACGGCGGGCACCTCGCCCTTCGGCGCCTATGGCTACAATCCCGAAGGCGTCCGCATCGGCCAGGAAGGCATCGCGCCATTTTCGCGCGGTCAAGGTCTGGGACAAGCGCGAGTTCAAGGATCTCGATGGAGAGGTGGAGCTGGGCACACGCGGCATCAAGCTGGCGCTTCGGCGCCTGCGTCGCTGGGGCCGCGAGGGCGAAGCGAATGAGCTGGATCTGAACGGCACCATTCGCGCGACGGCCGCCAATGGCGGCGTGCTCGATCTCCATCTCAGGCCCGAACGGCGCAACAAGGTGAAGGTGCTGCTCCTCCTCGATATCGGCGGGTCGATGGACGATCATATCGAAGAATCAGCGCAGCTCTTCTCAGCGGCGAAATCCGAGTTCAAGCATCTCGAGACCTTCTACTTCCACAATTGCCCCTATGAGAAACTGTGGCGCTCGAACCGGCGGCGTCACGATGAGTTCATGCCGACCACCCAGGTCATGAACACGTACGGGCCCGACTGGTGCCTGATCATCGTCGGCGATGCGACCATGAGCCCCTATGAGATCACCCATGCCGGCGGCTCGGTCGAGCATTGGAACGAGGAAGCCGGGGCGGTCTGGCTGGGGCGGTTGCTGAAGCACTATCCGAAATCAGCCTGGATCAACCCCAGGGACACGCAGCATTGGGGCTATACCGCGTCGTTGAAACTGCTGAAGCAGATGATGGGCGAGCGGATGTTCCCGCTGACCCTCGATGGCCTGGATGGGGCGCTCAAGGAATTGCGCCGGCCGCATTAAGCACCCCTCACCCCGACCCTCTCCCCGCAAGCGGGGCGAGGGAGTTTTGAACGAGTTCGCTCTAAAGCCCCTCGCCCCGTGAAATGGGGAGAGGGGGTGGGGTGAGGGGTTCTCGCGAATTTAGAAACTAATCCTCTTTGCCGCGCAGCTTCTTGATCTTTGCATAGGCTTCATTGGCCTGTGCCGCCATGCGGTTGGCTAGCTGGATAAAATCCGGCGGCAGGTTCAGCGCCTGGATACTGTCGGGATGCACGGGTGTTATCGCCTTGTGATAGGCAGCCTTGATCTCGGCATCGGATGCCGTCTCGCTGACACCCAGAATTTCGTAGGGGCCGCGGCTGGGCTTGGTCGTGCTTTCCATCGGCACGATGCGGCGGATCGCGTCCTTGCGGATGATCTCGGTGGTGCCGTCGGCGGTCTCAAAAGGCAGGAACTGGCGATTGTCGTTGAGCGTGTCGCTGACGCGCGTGTTGGGCGCCACGAACAGCGCCATCAGCCGCTCGATCCCATCATCCAGCTCGACCCGCATCAGAATTTTGACGCGGGTCTTCTTCGTCTGCGAACTGTCGAACATGCGGCTCTGCAACCATTGATAACAAGGTCCTCAGAGTGCGGCGAAATGGTTAATAAATGGTAGCGATTCGTCCGTTTCGCTCACACCGGCCGGCGCGCGAAGGCGAGGGCCACGCCGAGACTGCACATCAGGGCACCGGAGGCGCGCTGGGCGCGTTTCATCCAATGCGGCCGCGACAGCAGGCTGCGCCGGATCCTGCCGGCGAAGACGGCGATGACGATGTCGGGCGTGGTGTTGAGCGTCACCGACATGGCGCCGAGGATGATGAACTGCACCGCCACATTGCCCCGCGTTGGATCGACGAACTGCGTCACGAAAGCCAGGAAGAAGGCGGCGGTCTTCGGGTTGAACATTTCGACGAAGATGCCTTCTACGAAGGCGCGCCGGCAGCCCGCCGACTTCACCTCGATATTGGAGAGATCGAACCCCGCCTGGCGCCAGGTGCGAATGCCCAGCCAGACCAGGTAGATGGCGCCCACCAGTTTCAGCGCCGTGAAGATGTTGGCGCTGGCCATCAGGATGGCGGTGACGCCGATGGCGCCGCCGATGACATGCACGAAGCCGCCCAGCGCCGTCCCGAAGCTGGAGGCAAGTCCCTCGGCGCGACCGCCGGAGATGGAGCGTGCGGCGACATAGAGCATGCCGGGTCCCGGCGTGACGGCGAGCGCCGTCGCCGCCACCAGGAAGATCATCAGCTGAACGGGATCGAACATGTTTGAGTCTCCTTTGAGCGAGCGCCCCGCCCCTCACCCCAACCGCTCTCACCAGAGGGGCGAGGGGCTCAAGGCCGGTCTCGCTCGAAACTCCCTCGCCCCGCTTGCGGGGAGAGGGCCGGGGTGAGGGGTGTTTAGTACGCAAACTCCGAATAGACCGGGTCGACGCTGCCGCCCCATTTGCCGTGATAGAGGTCGAGCTTCAGCTCGGCCGGGGTCTTGCCGCTGTCGGCGATGATCTGCAGCGGGTTGAGGAAACCGGATTCGTCCATGCCGCCGAGGTCGGTGGCGCCGCGCTGCTGCAGGCCGGCTCGCGCAATGGCCAGCACCTCCAACGCGATATCGCGGACGGTGCGGCCGCGGAACGGCGTCTTCAAGGCAAGGCGCGGCACGTCGGCGCGCAACTGTTCATGCTCGGCGATGGTCCAATCCTTGACCAGGTCCCAGGCGGCATCGAGGGCCGTCTGGTCGTAGATGAGGCCGACCCACAAAGCAGGGAGCGCGCAGAGCCGCTCCCACGGACCGCCATCGGCGCCGCGCATCTCCAGGAACTTCTTCAGCCGCACTTCGGGGAAGGCGGTGGTCATGTGATCCGCCCAATCGCCGGTGGTGGGAATTTCGCCCGGTGCCGCCGGCAATTTGCCGTTCAGGAAATCGCGGAACGACTGGCCCGAGGCGTCGATATACTTGCCGTCGCGATAGACGAAATACATCGGCACATCGAGCATGTAATCGACATAACGCTCGAAACTCATGCCCTCTTCGAACACGAAGGGCAGGATGCCGCAGCGGTCCGCGTCGGTATCGGTCCAGATATGGCTGCGATAGGAGAGGAACCCGTTGGGCTTGCCCTCGGTGAAAGGTGAATCGGCAAAGAGCGCGGTCGCGATCGGCTGCAAGGCCAGCGACGTGCGGAACTTCTTCACCATGTCGGCTTCGGAGGAGTAGTCGAGATTGACCTGCACGGTACAGGTGCGCAGCATCATGTCGAGACCGAGCTTGCCGACCTTGGGCATGTAATCGCCCATGATCTTGTAGCGGCCCTTGGGCATCCAGGGGGTGTCGGCGCGCGACCATTTCGGATCGAAGCCCATGCCCAGCACGCCGATCCCCAATTCCTCTGAGATGGTCTTCACCTGCTTCAGATGCTGGCCGACCTCACGACAGGTCTCGTGAATCGTGCGCAAGGGGGCGCCTGACAGTTCGAACTGACCACCCGGTTCCAGCGTGATGCTCTCGCCGTTCTGCGACATGGCGATGATCTTGCCGTTCTCCTCGATGGGCTCCCAGCCATAGCGGATGAGACCCTGGAGCAGCGCGCCGATGCCATTGGGTGCGTCATAGCTGACGCGGCGCAGCGATTTCAGGTCATAGACGAACTTCTCGTGCTCGGTGCCGATGCGCCAATCCGCCTTGGGCTTGTTGCCTTCGGCGATGTAGTCGACGAGCTGGCGCTTTGCCGTCACTGGCTCGCCGCGCGATTTGGGCGGTGCTGACACGATATATCCCCTCAGTACGACGTTCCTCAGGCCGGCAATTGGCCGATCGGCACAAGAGGTGCCGGTGGCCGCAGGGCGCCGTCGCCCAGGATGCTTTGAAAGACCGCCAGCGCTGTGAGCGCCGCGGTGTCGGCACGCAGGATTCTGGGTCCCAGGCCAACGGGGGTAACAAATGGCAGATTTGAGAGGAGGTCAAGCTCGGAACGTGCAAACCCCCCTTCTGGCCCGCAAACTATTGCCCATGCGTTAGAAATACTCACGGATGGCTGTAGCTCTGATAACGCTGTCGCAATCGGTGCCGCCGGACCGGCCTCGGCGCAGAGGATGATCCGCCGATGGGGGGCCCATTGCGCGATCATGTCGCGGAGCGGCAAGGGCTGCCGGATCTCCGGCAAGGTCAGGCGTTCGGTCTGTTCGGCGGCTTCGATCGCGTTGGCGGCGAGGCGCTCCAGATTGAGCCGGGTCGAGGTCGTGTGCTGGGTGATGACCGGCTGAAAGGCCGCCGCGCCCAATTCGGTCGCCTTTTCGACCAGGAAATCGACCGCGTCCTTCTTCAGCGGCGCAAAGCACAGCCACACATCCGGGACGCCCATCTGCGGCCGGCGCAAGGCGCCCACCCGCACTTCCACCGCGCGCTTCGACACCTCGGTGATCTCGGCCGCGAATTCGCCGTCGCGGCCGTTGAAGAGGATGATCGGATCGCCGACGCTCCGCCGCATCACGTTGCGCAGGTAATGCGCCGCGCGCTCGGCGGCCGGGAAGACGAGGCCGGGTTTCAGTTCGACGGGCACGTAAAGGCGTGGGATCATGTTCTTGAGCGATTCTTGCGTGGTGACTATGGTCGCGGGCGTGAGCCTAACCCTAAATGACGGACATGACGACGTTATGAGCGAGGCCAGCGACATTCAAGCCGGCGATTGGATCGACCGCCACCTGCCGGCGGGCTTGCGCCCCTATCTGCGCCTGGCGCGGCTCGACCGGCCGATCGGCACCTGGCTGCTGCTCTTTCCCTGCTGGTGGTCCCTGGCGCTGGCGGCACCCCCGGGTGGCCTTCCCGACATCAAGATGCTGGTGCTGTTTGCCCTGGGCGCCGTGGTGATGCGTGGCGCCGGCTGCACGGTCAATGATATCGTCGATCGGGATTTCGACGCCAAGGTGGCGCGGACCGCCAACCGGCCGCTGGCCTCGGGCGCCTTGTCGCTGTTGCAGGCGCTGATGTTCCTCGCGCTGCTGCTGGCGGTGGGGCTCCTTATCCTGGTGCAGTTCCCGTTCTTTTCCATTCTGCTGGGGGCGGCCTCCCTGATCCTGGTCGCGGCCTATCCCTTCATGAAGCGCATTACCTGGTGGCCGCAGGCCTTCCTCGGCCTCACCTTCAATTGGGGAGCATTGCTGGGCTGGGCCGCCGATCGCGGCGCGTTGGATCCGGCACCGGTCTGGCTCTATCTCGGCGGCATCAGCTGGACATTATTCTACGACACGATCTATGCGCACCAGGACAAGGTCGACGACGCCCTCATCGGCATCAAATCGACAGCGCTGAAGCTGGGGGCGAAGACCAAGCCCTGGCTGGTGGTGTTCGCGATGCTCGCGATCGGCTGTTTTGCGACGTCCCTGCTCCTGGCCGGCACCGGGCTCATCGCGCTTGTCGCCCTGGTGGCGGTCCTGCTGCATATGCTGTGGCAGACCTATGATGTGGATCTCGACGACGCGAAGGATTGCCTCACCAAGTTCCGCAGCAACCGCTTCATCGGTTGGATCCTGTTCTTAGGCATCGTCCTCGATCGGCTCATGGGGTGAGCGACCCACAGGCTTTCATCCGCGCCCAGACCAAAATCGCCCGGCCCAGCCTGGTGCCGGAGCTCAAACTCCATCTCGCGACCGAGATCAGCCCGATCTGGCGCGCGACCCAGACCGAACTCGACAATTACGGCATGCCGCCACCCTATTGGGCCTTCTGCTGGCCGGGTGGCCAGGCGCTGACCCGGTTCCTGATCGATCATCCGGAATGGGTGAAGGGCAAGCGTGTGCTTGATTTTGCCGCTGGCAGCGGCATCTCCGGCATTGCCGCCGCCAGGATGAAGGCAGCGCATGTGACCGCTGCCGAGATCGACGACTTCGCCGTGGCGGCCATCGCCCTCAATGCCCGGCTCAACAAGGCCAAGGTCGAGATCGTGATCGAGGATCTGGTGGGGCGGGTTGATCTTGGTTTCGATATCGTGCTGGCCGGCGACGTATGCTACGAACGGCCGATGGCTGAACGCGTCTTCGCCTGGTTCGAGGCCTTGGCAGATGCGGGTGTCACCATCCTCATGGGTGATCCGGGGCGGGCCTATCTGCCACGCCGTCATCTGGTCGAAATGGCGCGCTACCAGGTGCCGACTTCGGTCGAGCTCGAGGACAAGGACATGCGGTTGACATTGGTGTGGCGCATTTCAAGCGGAGCGGAATCTTGACGAAGTCGGCAATGGTTGCGGGTCTCTATCGTTATCCGGTGCAAAGCGTGCAGGGCGAGGAACTCGCTGCCGTGACGTTTGGCCCCAAGGGCATCCAAGGCGACCGTGCCTTTGCCATTGCCGATCTGGAATTGGGCGTCGTTGCCCATGTCAGCGGCGCCAAGAAGCACTATCGCGACATGTTCAGCTGGCGCGCGCGTTATCTGGCCGAACCGCAGGCGGGCGCCGATCTGCCCCTGGTCGAGCTGGATTTCGGCGACGGCACCATCCTGCGCAACGACGATCCAGCTCTCGACAAGGCGATCAGCGATCGGCTCGGCATGGACGCGGCCTTCGTGCGCAATGACGGCAAGCGCGTGCCGCTGTTGTTCGAGCACAGTCATTGCCATCTGCTCACCAGTGCCACTTTGAAGCGGCTGCACCAGAATCATGAATCCGGCATATTCGTGCCGGCCCGCTTCCGCCCGAATACCTATCTTGATTGCGGCGATGAGGTCGGCTTCTTGGAACAGGAGTGGCTCGGCCACAAGCTCAGCCTGGGTGGCGCCAGCTTCGACATCAACGACGTCTGCAAACGCTGCGCGCTCACCACCCGCGCGCAAGGGGATCTGCCGAGCGATCCCGGCATCCTGCAGGCGACCGCGCTCAACAAGACAGTGGCCGGCGTGTATGGTTCGGTGGTCGGCCAGGGTGTGGTGAAGGTGGGGGATGTGGCGAAGATTGCGCGCGCATAGCATTGCCATCGGCACCTCCACCCTCTCCCGCGAGGGGAGAGGGTGGAGGTCACGTCGGGCAGATTCTGTCTGTAGCATCAAAAAAAAGCCCCGCAGTTTCCTACGGGGCTTTTCGTTGGCGGTGCCGCGTTACTTGTTCGGCTGCGGCGTCACGCGGAGATACGGCTTGATCTTCTTGTAGCCCTTGGGGAACAGCTTGTCGGCATCGGCGTCGGAGATGCTGGGCGGGATGATGCAATCGTGCCCATCGCGCCAGTTGACCGGCGTCGCCACCTTGAAGTTCGCGGTGAGCTGCAAGGAGTCGAGCACGCGCAGGATCTCGTCGAAATTGCGCCCCGTGCTCATTGGATAGGTGATCTGCAGCTTCACCTTCTTGTCCGGGCCGATGATGAAGACCGAGCGCACGGTGGCGGTCGCGTCCATGTTCGGGTGGATCATGTCGTAAAGTTCAGACACCTTGCGGTCGGCATCGGCCAGCAGCGGGAAATTGAGCGCATGGCCCTGGGTTTCCTTGATGTCGCCGACCCAGCCCTGATGCTCCTTCAAGCCATCGACCGACAGGCCGATCACCTTGGTGTTGCGCTTGTCGAATTCCGGCTTCAGGCGCGCCACTTCACCAAGCTCGGTGGTGCAGACCGGGGTGAAGTCCTTGGGGTGAGAAAACAGAATGGCCCAGGAATTGCCGATCCAGTCATGGAACTTGATCCGGCCGTCGGTCGAATCCTGCTCGAAATCTGGGGCGGTATCGCCAAGTCGAAGGCTCATGTGAAGCTCCTCTGTCTGATTTTTGAGTTTGTTATTCGCCCGCGGCGCTGAGGCGCGGCTGCGGTTTGGTGAAGCTGCGGTCATGGGTCAGCGCCGGCACGGCATAGCGTGCCTTTGTGACAAGGGCGGTGTCGATCTCGGCCGTCACAACGCCGATATCGGTGCCGGCATCGGCCAGCACCTTGCCCCAGGGATCGATGATCAGCGAATGGCCATAGGTGCCTCTGCCATCGGCATGGATGCCGGTTTGCGCGGCCGCCAGCATGAAGCAGCCGGTCTCGATCGCGCGGGCACGCAGCAGCACATGCCAATGCGCCTCGCCCGTCGGCACGGTGAAGGCCGCAGGCCCGGTCAGCAGGCTGGCGCCTGCCTGCGCAAGCGCCCGGTGCAGATAGGCAAAGCGCACGTCGTAGCAGATGGTGAGGCCAAGCCCGCCCCAGGGCGTGTCGGCCACCACGGCTTCCACACCAGGCCGCACCTGGGCGGATTCGCGGTGGCTTTCGCCGGTCGGCAGATCAACATCGAACATGTGGATCTTGTCATAACGCGCGACCACCTGGCCCTGCGGGTTGAACACGAATTGCCGGTTGGCGATGCGCGTCGGCTCCGCCCGGACCGGCATCGAGCCGATCACCAGCCAGACACCCAATTCCTTGGCGAGGTTGGAGAAGGCGGGGAGGCCGGGATGTTCATCCTCGACCGGCGTCTTGGCGAGGGCTGCCTTCTTGTCGGGTTCCAGGATGGTGGTGTTTTCCGGCGTCACGATCAGCTTGGCGCCTTGCGCATGGGCGGCGCGGATGAGGTCGCTGGCGGCGGCGATGTTAGGCGCCACGTCGCGCTGGCTGTTCATCTGCACACAGGCAGCGGTAAAGACGGCCGCTTTACTGTCGGTCATGGCGAAACTCCTGTTCAGTCGGTCGCATATGCCGCGCGGTGTCACGCCGCGGCGGAAAATTTCCGGATCAGTGGCGCCGGATCAGTGGCTGGCGTGGAGCAAGGGCTGCAGCTTGCCGGCCTGGTCGAGGGCATAGAGATCGTCGCAGCCGCCGACATGGGTGTCGCCGATGAAGATCTGCGGGACCGAGGTCCGGCCGCCGGCACGCTTGCGCATCTCGTCGCGCAGCTTGCCATCCGTCATCACGTCGATTTCGGTAAACTCGACCCCGCGCTCCTGCAGCAGCTTCTTGGCGCGGTAGCAATATCCGCACAGCATGGTCGTGTAGATCTCAACCTTGGCCATTCACACACCGATCCGAGGTATAACCAAACCCGCCCGGGAAATCCCGCCCGGCCGGGTTCCTGTAATGTCAGCCTTTAGGGCCGGGTTGACAAGGGGGTGCGCGCCCCGTTTCGGCAAGCTTTCCTCGCGCAAAGACGTACTTTTTCTGTGGCATCGGCCTGCTCAAAGGGCCTGGATGACCCGGGCCAGGGCCAGGACGTCGATGGCCGCGGCGCCGCCCTGGCGCAGAACCCTGGCGCAATTGGTGACGGTGGCCCCGGTGGTGATGACATCGTCGATCAGCAGCACCCGTTTCCCGGCCAGCGCCGACGCCCGCCCGGGGTGAAGGGCAAAGGCCCCAGCCACATTGCGCTGGCGGGCGAGGCGGCCGAGATGCCCCTGTTTCCGCGTGGCGCGCCGCCGGACGAGCAGATCTGGGAGCACCGGCTTGCCCGCAAGGTCCCCGAGCGCCACCGCCAGCAGGGCCGCCTGGTTATAACGGCGGCTGAACAAGCGCGACCAGTGCAGCGGTACCGGCACGATCAGATCGGTCTCGGCCAGCAGCTCCTCACCGGCGCGTTTCAGCCAGGCGGCGAAGGCGGGGGTGAGGGAGGTGCGGTCGGCGTGCTTGAAGGCGAGGACGAGATCGCGGCTGGCCTCGTCATAGCGCATCACCGCGCGCGCCCGGTCGAAGGCGGGTCGCATCTGGGTGCAGGCGCCGCACAGCGCCCCCGGCCCCATCTCGAAATCGAACGGCTGGCCACAGCAGGCGCAGCAGGGTGGTCCCAGGAAACTCAACTCCTGCCAGCAGGCGGGGCAAAGGGCGCCATGCGGCCCGCTCCCATGCGAGCCGCTTTGCGTCGCCACCACCAGTCCGCATTTCAGACAGCGCGGCGGCAGCACGGCATCCAGCGCCCGCGCCAAGGCACGGCGCATCGGGCTGCGCGCTGGTGATCGCAAGGAGTCGAGCTGGGTCATGCCCCCATTTCACGAAATCAGGGCACCCGCGTCAACCCCAAGTGGTCGGTCCCAAGTGGTCGGGCCCAAGTGGTTGGGCCCAGGTGGTCGCACGAATTGCCGTTGCGCGACCCGCCGCCTTGCGCATACTCCGCAGCCATGAGCGACCAGCAACATGTCTTCGATCGCACCCAGCTGCGACGCCAGCGCCGCCGTGCCGCGGCCGGTTTCACGCGCCATGATTTTCTCTACCGAGAACTGGGCGAACGGCTTCTCGACCGCCTCGCCGATGTGCGTCGCAGCTTTCCGCTGGCGGCCGATATCTCACCCTATCCGGGTGTTCTGTCCGATCTGCGAGCGGCGATGAACCCGGATCTCGGTGGGATCGAGACCTTGATCGAGACCGGCCCTGTGCCGCTGCCAGCGGGACATGGCAATCCACGTATTGTCTGCGATGAGGAGGCGCTGCCGTTCCGCGCCGGCAGCCTCGATCTCATCCTCTCGTGTCTCGGCTTGCACTGGGTCAACGATCTGCCGGGCGCCTTGGTGCAGATGCGCGATGCGTTGCGGCCGGACGGGCTGTTTCTCGGTGTGATGCTGGGTGGCGAGACGCTCCATGAGCTGCGGCAATGCCTGATGGAAGCGGAACTGGCCGAGAGCGGCGGCGCCAGCCCGCGCATCTCGCCGATGGTGGGGCTGCGCGATGCCGCGGGCCTGCTGCAGCGCGCGAGCTTCGCCTTGCCGGTGGCCGATGCGGAAAGCGTCACGGTGACCTATCCGAATGTGCTTGCCCTGATGCGCGAGCTGCGCGGCATGGGCGAGGGGAATGCCACCCTTGCCAGGTCGCGGCGGCCGCTCGGGCGCCGTGTCCTGGCGCATGCCAGCGCGCTCTATGCCCAGCGGTTTGCGGCCGCTGACGGGCGGGTAACGGCCACGTTCCAGGCAGTGTTCCTCACCGGCTGGGCGCCTGCCGCCAATCAGCAGCAGCCGGCCCGGCGCGGCAGCGGCGAGGTCAGCCTGGTCGACATTTTCGCACCCAAGGGCTGTGGCAGCACCTAGCGCAGACCCGCTCTATTGCTGATTGCCGCCGCTTTCACTCGACTTCGCCCGGTCGCGATTGAACTCGACGCCCAGCGCGTTCAGCCAGCCATCGTCGACAACGGCATCGGCTACCGCGAGGACTTCATCGATCACCTCGATGCCCTCGGGCGTAATGCGGGCGCCCTTGCCCGCCGTCAATGTCACGGGATCGCCCTTGCCCTTGGAGACGATGCCGATCTCGCCTTCGTCAAGTCCCAGCAATGTGTCGCCATTGGCGCGGACGCCGATCTTCACATTGGTGCCGCGGATCGTGATGGTCGCGGTCGGCGTTTCAATGCGCATGCCACCCGACGGCATGATGCCGGTGACCCAGCGAACGGCGCCGCGGGTCAGGGTGAGGACCGCTTCACCGGTCTCCGCGTCCTGATCGAACACGAAGTTGTCGATGTTGATTGCTGCGTCGGCGCCAACGGTCATGGTCGAGCCATCGACAAAGCCGATCTCGACGGCGCTGTTCCTGGCGGTTTCGATCAGTTCCTTGAACTCGACCCCGTCGCGCTTGTGCTTTGGCACCCGCGCGGCCTGCGGCGGCGTGCCATAGGCGGTGTTGTGTACACGCTGCACCAGGCCGATGGGATCGGCCAGGGCCGGTGACGGATGGCCGAACAGAGCGAGGGCGATGAACGCGCCGCCTAAGCCAGCGATTGCAAGGACGCGCATTTTTCCCCCAGCCATATCATTCGTCGGTCGGTTGTCTCGAACTGGCCTTCATCTCACAGCAAATCGCACAACATGGCAATGAGCGGCTTGTCGGCCGGCGGCATCGGATAGTCGGAAAGCCGGGTCGGCCGCACCCAGGCGAGGCTCTGGCCTTCGCGGCCGTGCACGGTGCCTTCCCAGCGGCGGCAGACATAAAGTGGCATCAGCAGGTGAAACTGTTCGTAGCTGTGCGAGGCGAAGGTGAGGGGTGCGAGGCAGCTTTCCTTGACGTCGATGCCGAGTTCCTCATGCAGCTCGCGAATGAGTGCCGCCTCGGGGGTTTCGCCTTCATGCACCTTGCCACCTGGAAACTCCCAGAGGCCAGCCATGCTCTTGCCCGGGGGGCGCTGCGCGAGCAGCACCCTTCCATCAGCATCGACCAAAGCGACGGCGACGACCAGCAACATTTTCTTCTGGCTCATGCAGCCCCCATTAGGCGGCCCGGCCCGTCGCGCGTAGCCAATCGTTCCGCTTCAGACGGCGATGAATGACGGGCAGGTGGCAGTTCTGCGCGCGTGAATAGATCTCGCCTGTGCCGCAAACGGAAAAGCCGATCTTTTCCAGTACCCGGTGCGAGGCCTCGTTGACCGTGACGGCGGAGGCGATCAGTTCCGGCAGGGCGAAATTCTCGAAGGCGAGTTTCACCAGGCGCCCGGCGGCTTCGCTCGCATAGCCCTGGCGCCAATAATCGCGCCCGATCCAGTAGCCGAGCTCCGGTCCCTCCGGCGTTTTCTGCAGGCCGACGCAACCCAGCAGCCGGCCGTCTTCCTTGTGGAAGATGCCGAGCACGATGGCGCCCTCGGGATCGTCAATGAATTTCGAGGCGGCATCGGCCGCCGCTTAGGGGGCGGCGATGAAATCCAGCGCCATCGACATGTCATAGGGATGGGGAATGGTGGCGGTGAAGCGAGCGACGTCGAAATCGTCGACCAGCCGCACGATCTCTGGCGCATCTGCCTTGGTCAGCGGGCGCAGGCGCAGGCGATCGGTCTCGATCTCAGGAACGGTAATCGGCATTGATCTCGATATAGCGATGGGTGAGGTCGCAGGTCCAGACCCGCGCCTTGGCCTTGCCCACGCCGACATCGACGCCGATCTTGACGTCGCGGGTCTTGATATGGGCGGCAACCGGTGTCTCGTCATAGTCCGGGCGGCGTTGACCATTCCGCGTGATCTCGACGCCGCCGATGGAGATGGCAAGCTTGTCACGGTCCGCCTTCTCGCCCGATTTGCCGACGGCCATGACAATGCGACCCCAATTGGCATCCTCGCCGGCGATGGCAGTCTTGACCAAGGGCGAATTGGCGATGGCAAGGCCGATGCGGCGCGCGGCGGCAGCGGTCGCGGCACCCGTTACATCGATGGTGATGAGCTTCTCGGCACCCTCGCCATCCTGCACCACCTGGACCGCAAGGTCGGTCAGCAGCGACTCAAGGGCTGCGCGGAAGTCCTTGAGGATCGGGTCGGTGGCGGATGCCGGCTTCTTGTGCTTGGGTCCCTGGCCGGTCGCCACCAGCAGCAACGTGTCGCTGGTCGAGGTATCGCCATCCACCGTGATGCAGTTGAACGACCGATCGACCGCCTTGGAGAGAAGGGTCTGCAGGATGGCGGCCGGGATCTTGGCGTCGGTCGCCACAAAGGCCAGCATGGTCGCCATGTCCGGCGCGATCATGCCCGATCCCTTGGCGATGCCGTTGAGGGTCACTTCCACATCGCCGATCCTGGCCGTGCGGGTTGCCACTTTCTCGAACGTGTCCGTGGTCATGATGGCGCGGGCGGCATCGTTCCAGGAATCGGCGTGGAGGTCCTTGATCAGCGCCGGCAGATTGCCGGTGATCGCCTTGTCGTTGAGCGGCTCGCCGATGACGCCGGTCGAGGCGATGTAGATTTCCTTGGGCTGACATTTCAGCGCTTTGGCGGTCGCCTTGAGGCAACGATCCGCCGCCTCCATGCCGGCCTTGCCGGTAAAGGCATTGGCATTGCCGGCATTGACCAAGATGGCGCGCACCTTGCCGCCTTTAAGATGCTTGCGGCAAATGTCGACCGGGGCCGAGCAGGTCAGGGAGCGCGTCAACACGCCGGCGATGGTGCTGCCGGGCGCCACCTCCATCAGCATGACATCCTTGCGGCCCTTGTAGCGCACGCCACATTCGCGGGCGGCGAGCCGCAGCCCGGGCAGGGCCGGCAAATGATGAAACACGGTCGGTGCAAGCGGCGAGACCTTGGCGCCCATCTGTTGTCGGCCTTTCGTCGGGTGATGTCAGGTGGTTGTTTCTGGTGGTTGCTTACTGGGCGGGCTTCACGCCGCCATTGGGGTCGATGACCTCAAGCTTGGCCGCGTCCTTCAGCTGCTTCGCCACGTCGCGGCGCAGTTCATCCACCAGGTCGAGGCGGATGTCTTCCTTTTTCCTGTCGAAGGTCGGCAGGGGCTTGGTGCGATCGCCGGTGACCTTGATGATATGATAGCCAAACTGAGTCTTCACCGGCACCTGGCTCGTCTCGCCTTCCTTCATGGCAAAGGCGGCGTCCAGGAACTCCTTCACCCATTCGTCCTTCATGGTGAACCAGCCGAGCTGGCCGCCCAGCTTACCGCTGTTGACGTCGGTGGATTTTTCCTTGGCCAAAGTGGCGAAATCGGCGCCGCCCTTCAACTGCTCGATGATCGCCTTGGCCTCATCCTCGGTCTTGACCAGGATATGGCTGGCCGAGAGTTCACGCTCCGGTGCGATCTTCTTCACTTCTTCGTCGAACTGCGCCTTGAGTTCGTCATAGCGCGCATCGACCGCCGCGTCGGTCACCTTCTGGTCGATCAGCTTCTTGAAGTAGATCTGTCGGATGGCATTGTCTTCGATCTGGCGGACCGACTCGGCCACCATCGCCGTCACATTGGGATCCTTGTCCAGTCCGTCGGCCCGGCCCTGATCGGCTACCAGCTTCAGGAAGATGTAGCGGTCGAGCAGCTGGGGGAAGAACTGGTCGATATTGGCGCGCACCTCAGGCTCCAGGCCCTGGGCGGAATCGATGATGTCCTGGCGTGTGATGTCGGTCCCGTTCAGCTTGGCTACCACCAGCTTGGGATCCGGGGCGCCCGGACTGGCAGGCGCCGTCGCCGGTGCCGCGGCGGGTGCCGCCGGCTCGGTCGTGGTGCTGTTGTCCTGGGCCCAGCCGAGGTCGGCGCTGAAGGCGAGGATGAGGCCGGCGGTCAAAGCCTGGCGGATAATCTGAGTGGCCATGGGATTAGGGGTATCCTTTGGTGCCTGAAAATTGGGTGTCCCGGGCGGACCCTTTGATCGACCCCGAGGTCGTCCCTGGGATCGATTTAGGGCCGCAAACCCCGCGAGCGCCGGGGACTATGCCGAACGCTGCCCGGCCTTACAAGCGGAAAGGTCAAGGATTTCCGTGGCTTCACCCCAAGTTGACAGGGCGCCGCCCGCGACCTATCTCTTCCGCAACCACAATCCAGAATTTTAAAGGTTTCTGAGCATGTTCGCGGCGTTGGCGAGGCGGGTCTTCGGATCCGCGAATGACCGTTTTATTAAGGGCTTGGACAAGACGGTCGCTGCGGTGAACGCCCTGGAGCCGGAAGTCAAGGCACTCAGCGACGACGAGCTCCGCGGCCGCACCATCTGGCTGCGCGACCGCCTGGACAAGGGCGAAACGCTCGACGACATCCTGCCCGACGCCTTCGCTACCGTGCGCGAAGCGGCCAGGCGCACCCTGGGCCAGCGCCATTTCGACGTCCAGATCAAGGGCGGCCTGGTCCAGCATCAGGGCCGGATCTCGGAAATGAAGACCGGCGAAGGCAAGACCCTGGTCGCGACCCTCGCCGTCTACCTCAATGCTATCGAAGGCAAGGGCGTCCATGTCGTCACCGTCAATGACTATCTCGCCAAGCGCGACGCCGGCTGGATGGGTCAGGTCTATCAGTTCCTCGGGTTGACCGTGGGGTCGATCGTCCATGGCCTGAACGATGTCGAGCGGCGTGCCGCCTATGCCTGCGACGTCACCTACGGCACCAACAACGAATTCGGCTTCGACTATCTGCGCGACAACATGAAGCATCGCGTCGAAGACATGGTTCAGCGGCCGTTCAATTTCGCCATCGTCGACGAAGTCGACAGCATCCTCATCGACGAAGCACGCACCCCGCTCATCATCTCAGGGCCGACCGAGGACAATTCCGACCTCTATTACAAGGTCGACAAATTGATCCCGCATCTGGTCGATGCCGATTTCGAGAAGGACGAGAAGTCGCGCCATGTGACGCTGACCGATGCAGGCAACGAGCATATCGAGCAGCTGCTGCGCGGTGTCGCCCTGATGAAGGCCGGCACGCTCTATGACGCCGCCAATATCAGCCTGGTACATCACGTCAACCAGGCGCTGCGCGCCCACAAGCTCTTTACCCGCGATGTCGATTACATCGTGAAGGACGACAAGGTCGTCATCATCGACGAATTCACCGGCCGCATGATGGAAGGCCGCCGCTACTCGGAGGGCCTGCACCAGGCGCTGGAGGCCAAGGAGAACGTCACGATCCAGAACGAGAACCAGACCCTGGCCTCGATCACCTTCCAGAACTATTTCCGCATGTATCCGAAGCTGGCCGGCATGACCGGCACGGCGATGACGGAAGCGCCGGAATTCTCCGACATCTACGGCCTCGACGTCGTCGAGATGCCGACCAACGTGCCCTGCATCCGCAAGGACAACGACGACGAGGTCTACCGGACCGCCGCCGAGAAGTTCAAGGCGATCAGCGAACTGGTCGAGGAATGCCGCGCGCGGCAACAGCCGGTACTGGTGGGCACGGTCTCGATCGAGAAATCGGAACTGCTCTCTGAGCATCTCAAGAAGAAGAAGATCCCGCACGCGGTGCTGAACGCCCGCTATCACGAGCAGGAAGCCTATATCATCGCCGATGCCGGCGTGCCCGGCGCCGTCACCATCGCCACCAACATGGCGGGTCGCGGCACCGACATCCAGCTGGGTGGCAACGTCAAGATGCGCATCGAGCGCGAAATGAAGGATATGCCCGCCGGCCCTGAACGCGATGCGCGGATTGCCGCGATCACCGCGGAAGTCGAAGCGGCGAAGAAGGTCGCGCTGGATGCCGGCGGCCTGTTCGTCATCGCCACCGAGCGTCATGAAAGCCGCCGCATCGACAACCAGCTGCGTGGCCGGTCCGGCCGCCAGGGCGATCCGGGTGCTTCGCGCTTCTTCCTCAGCCTTGAAGACGATCTCATGCGCATCTTCGGCTCCGAGCGCATGGATTCGATGCTGAAGCGCCTGGGGCTCAAGGAAGGCGAGGCCATCGTCCATCCCTGGATCAACAAGGCGCTGGAAAAGGCGCAGCAGAAGGTCGAAGCGCGCAACTTCGACATCCGCAAGAACCTGCTGAAGTTCGACAACGTCATGAACGACCAGCGCAAGGTGATCTACGAACAGCGCAAGGAAATGATGATGGCGACGGACCTCAAGGAAGAGGTCATGTCGATGCGCCATGAGGTCATCAACGACCTCATCAACCGTTATGTTCCCGAGAAGGCCTTCGCCGAGCAATGGGACGTGAAGGCCTTGCACGAGGAGACCTTGCGCATCTTCGCGCTCGATCTGCCGTTCGCCGATTGGGCCAAGGAAGAGGGCATCGCCGACGAAGCGATGCGCGAGCGCCTGGTCGAGGCGGTCGACCGCCGCATGGCGGAAAAGGCTGCCAATACCGGCCCGGACCTGATGCGCGCCATCGAGAAGTCGCTGATCCTGCAGGTGCTCGACCAGAACTGGAAAGAGCATCTCCTCCACATGGATCATCTGCGCCATGCCATTGGCCTGCGCGCCTACGGCCAGCGCGACCCGTTGAATGAGTACAAGCGCGAAGGCTTCGAGATGTTCGAGGCGATGCTCGACCGTCTGCGCGAACAGGCAACCTCGATGCTTTCCCATATCGAGATCCGTGCCGAAGCCCCGCAGCAGGCGGCACCTGCCGCGCCGCCGCCCGTGATCGAGAACGGCATCGATCCCAACAATCCGGCGACCTGGAGCAACCTCAACCGCAATGCCGATTGCCCCTGCGGTTCGGGGAAGAAATACAAGCATTGCCACGGCCGCCTGACCGCCTGATTTCTGGTTAAAGCCGGCTTTCAGCCCGACCGCCCCTCCGATAGTATCCCCAGAACGGGGATCTATCGGAGGTGGGTCGCATGGCGGAGAATGACGGCAAGGCGCGCATCGACTTCGTCGACGCGGCGCGCTTCCTGGGCATCTTCCTGGTCTATTACGGCCATGTGGTCGAACGCGTCATGCAATTGGGGAACGCCGACGCCGCCCTGCAGTACAAGTTCATCTATTCCTTTCATATGCCGTTCTTCTTCCTGATCGCCGGCATGATCGCCAAGGATTGGTCGATGGGGACCGGGCCACGTGCCTTCCTCTGGTCGCGCGTGACCTCGCGCCTCGTCCCCTTCCTTTTCTTCAATCTGCTGCTCTGCGGCCTGAGCCTGCTGCACAAGCCTGATTTCCCACCATTCCCGCTCAGCACGCCGGGCGACTATCTCAACGCCTGGATCGCGACTCTCACCTGGCTATCCTTCTTCAACGTGCCGACCTGGTTCCTGATGGCCTTGGTGAGCGTCGAGATCCTGCATTACGCCGTGTTCAGGTTCCTGCGCGGCTCGACGCCCCGCATCGTCGTGGCTGCGTTGCTGTTCTATGCCGTCGGCTACGTACTCAATGACGCATATGCCTTCTTCCCCAATTGGAACATCTGGCTCTGGAACGAAGCGATCACGATGTATGCCTTCTATCTCGGCGGCATCATCCTGGTGCGCATGGAAATCGCGCGCTGGCTGGGGGCCCGGCAAATGGCGCTGGCAGTGGCGGTGCTCGGTTTTGCCCTTGTATGGCTGACCTATGATCTCAATCAGGGGCCATTCCGCCTCGGCTATGATGCCGTCGTGATTGTCGCCGCGGCGCATGGCCACTGGCTGCTGTTTCCTGCAACGGCGCTGCTGGGGTCGATCGCCTTGCTGGCGGCGGGACGCCTCGTCCAGTCATGGAACTGGATGCGCTATCTGGGCCGGAACGTGATGGTCATCTTTTGTCTCAACGGTGTGGTCTATCACCATGTCAACGGACCGTTCGCCGCCTGGCTCAGTGCCGATGGCCAACCGGGTGTCGCCAGCCTGACGGCAGCCGCCACGATCTTGAGCATTCTCTTGATTGCCGCCATTTTGTCTTTGGTCTATCTGTTGGAGAGATATCTGCCACAGCTCATTGGTCGACCGACCGTCGCCGGGCCGCTGCTGCCCAGACTGAGCTAGGACGTCGAAGGCACAACCTTGCCGCGATCTATCGCCTAGCCACGATTATTTTGCGTAGACAGACGGCGTTGTGCTTGTCGCCGCAGTGATCGGTCGTTTCACCCAGGATCTTGGGCCGATCGGCGCGGGCGTAGCAGGGAACTTCTTCCCTGCCGCCGACAAGTCTGAAACGCGCGAAATTCAGGCGCAGTACTTGGATGACCTTGCTCTCATGATCGAGGATCACCAATCCCAATCATTGCTCTGTCGGGCCGCCCAACCAGGATTCGTCCTCGCCGAGATCCACTGAAGCGAGTTGGCCTACCCGGACGTCGTCGGCATAAGGAGGGGCCACGCAAACAAATGCGGCAGGACGGTTGATCATATCGTCAATAAGCGGGAACAGCTCGCCAGCCAGCGCTGGTGAACGCGTCAGGCTGGCGTCGACGTGATGCTCGAATGCGTCCGACCTGCTGTCCAGTTCGACAGAATTCCAGATCTCCCGCCCAAGCTCCGCGCAAATCAGCAGCATTAAAAGTGCTGCGATGGAAAGTACTATTCGCCCCTTGGTCAATATCTTATCCCCGGATGGCTATCTGCCCAGCTCGCAGCTTCGATGCGCGGTGTGCCATTTTTGAGGCAAAGGATGGGTATTTCGAAGACAGCACTGGGAATCCTGTGTCTCGTCCTAGCTCTAAATGACCCGCCCCATCGAAAACCCGCGCACGAGGTGCTTTCGCATGAAGATGATCAGCACGATGCCGGGGATGAGTCCCAGCACGCTGGCGGCCGAGAGAAGCGAGACATTGGCGGCGAGCACGCCGCCCGCGCGCGTGATGATGCCGCCGATCGGTTTGGCGTCGGTGGTGGTGAGGCCGTTCGAGATCAGGAACTCGACCCAGGAGAACATGAAGCAGAAGAAGGCGGTAACGGCGATGCCGGGTGCTATCTGCGGCAGCAGGATATGGAGGCTGAAACGCACCGGGCCGTAGCCATCGAGCTTGGCAAGGGCATCCATTTCGCGCGGGATGGCGGAAATGAAGCCTTCGAGAATCCAGATCGCCAGCGGCACGTTGAAGAAGCAATGCGCGATCGCCACAGCGATATGCGTGTCGATGAGGTTGAGGTCGGAAAAGATCTGCACGAAGGGCACCAGCAGGATGGCCGGCGCCATCATGCGGAACATGAGGAAGCCGAAGAACAGGGCCCTGCTGCCGGCAAAGCGCAGGCGCGAAAAGGCGTAGGCCGCCGGAATGGCGACCGAGACGGAGATGGCGACGTTGATTGCGACATAAGCGAGCGCATTGAGATAGCCGAGATACCAGCTGGGATCGCTGAGGATGAGCTGGAAATTGGCGAGCGTCGGTTCCTTCGGCCAGAACGAGAGGCCGCTCAGGATCTCCTTATTGGTCTTGACGCTCATCAGCACCAGCCAATAGAGCGGCATCATCAGGAGTGCCACATAGAGTGTCGCGGCAATGGGGATGCGTTCCCTCATGCGGCTGCCCCGCTGCCGACCTTGGGCATGATGAGGCGGAAGAGGATGAGCGCGAAGGTGGCGATGATGGCGAAATAGATCACCGCCAGCGCCCCACCCTGACCGAGGTCGAACTGGATGAGGGCGGTCTGCACCAGTTCATGGGACAGGAAAGTGGTGGCGACACCCGGCCCGCCGCGCGTCACGACATAGGCTTCGCTATAGATCATGAAGCCGTCCATGAAGCGGAGCAGGATGCCGATCAGCAGCACCATGCGCAGCTTTGGCAATTGGATATAGCGGAACACGGCCCAGCGGCTGGCCCCGTCGATGCGCGCCGCCCGGTAATAATCCTCCGGGATCGCGCGTAAACCCGCAAAGCACAGCAGCACGATGAGGCTGGTCCAATGCCAGGCATCCATCGCGGCCAAGGTCAACCAGACGACGATTGGATTGTTCATATCGTAATGAACACCGAGTGCTGCCGCCGTTTCAAAGAGCAAACCCGCCTTGTGCGCCACCAGGATCTTCCACAGATAGCCGACCACGATGCTGGGCGTCAGCAGCGGGATGGCCAGCAGTACGATGTAGAGCGCGGAGAGGAAACCACGGGTCGGCATGCGCAGGGCGATGAACAGGCCCAGCGGCACCTCGATCAGCAACAACAGCGTTGCAAAGCCCAGGCTGCGCGCGGCGGCGCCGTGAAAGTCGGGCGAAGCCAGGACTTCAACGAACCAGTCGAGCCCGACCCAGACGAAGCTGTTGCCCATGAAGGTATCGTGCAGCGCATAGAAGAACACGAACCCCATGGGCACCAGGCCGCAGGCCGTCATGACCAGGAGGGCCGGTGCCAGCAGCGTATAGGCGGTGCGGTTCACGGGCGAACCCCGCGCTACCTTGCAAACCGGTCCGTGGCCTCAATGAGCTGGTTCATGATGCCCGGTTCGTCGAAGGCATGGCCCGCATCGTCGACGATGACGAACTCCGCTTCCGGCCAGGCCTTGTGCAATTCCCAGGCGGTGACGGCCGGGGTGCAGATGTCGTAGCGGCCCTGGATGATGATCCCGGGAATGTTCTTCAGCTTGTGGGCATCGCGAATAAGCTGGCCCTGCTCCATCCAGCCGCCATTGACGAAATAATGGTTTTCGATCCGCGCGAAGGCGAGGGCGAACTGGTCCTGGCCGTAGCTGGTGCTGTTCTGCTTGCTGGGCAGCAACTTGATGGTGCTGCCTTCCCAGATGCTCCAGGCGCGCGCCGCCTCAAGCTGCGCCTTGGGATCCGTCCCGGTGAGACGCTTCGCGTAGGCGCCGACCAGATCGCCGCGCTCGCCTACCGGGATGGGGGCCAGGAACTTTTCCCACAGATCCGGGAACAGGTTCGAGGCGCCGTCCTGGTAATACCAGGCGATCTCGCGCTTCTGCAGCGTGAAGATGCCGCGCACCACGAGCTCGCTGACATGCTCGGGGTGAGTCTCGGCATAGGCCAGCGCCAGCGTTGAACCCCAGGAGCCGCCGAACACCAGCCATTGCTCGACACCCATGATGCCGCGCAGCTTCTCGATATCCTTGACCAGATCCCAGGTGGTGTTGTTCTCCAGGCTGGCATGGGGTTTCGAGCGGCCGCAGCCGCGCTGGTCAAACAGCAGCACGCGGTATTTCTCAGGGTTAAACAGGCGCCGATGCGCCGGGCTGCAGCCGGCGCCAGGGCCGCCATGCAGGAAGACGGCCGGCTTCCCTTCCGGATTGCCGGACATTTCCCAATAGACCTGGTGGCCGTCACCCGTGTCGAGGTGGCCGGTGCGATAGGGTTCGATCGCCGGGTAGAGCGTGCGCATGCTGGATCCGTCCTGGGGACTCAATGGATGAAACAGAGCCGTCAGGATTAGGCGATCCCAGTTGCTTGAGCAAGTGACCCCGGAGCCGGAGCGGTTCAGCGTTTGCCAGAAGCACCCCTCACCCCGACCCTCTCCCCACTTCGTGGGGCGAGGGAGTTTCTACCGAGCCTTTGCGACAAGCCCCTCGCCCCACACCCGACGAATGTCGGCCTTCGCCGACGGCGGAGAGGGGTTGGGGTGAGAGGAAGTACGCGATTCCATGGAAACGGGAGCAGCCCTAGTCGTTTTTCACGCCGGCCAGGGGCAGGTCGCCTATTTCGATGGCGCTGCGCAGGGCCTTCAAGCCCAGTTCAAGCTCTTCGGCCATTTCGCGCGAGCGACGGATTTCGGCAATATCCATTTCGCCGATGGGGCCGCGCTTGTTGCTGGCGAGATCGACGATCTGTGCCAGATAACGCCCCTTGAGCTTGGCCAGCAGACGCGCCACGCGCTGCACTTCGACCGGGGTGCAGGCCTGCACGGCATGCTCGGTCTCGGCCCTCGTGAAGGCGCGGATATCGCTGGTCAGGTGATAGAGATACTGCCCGACGCTGGGCACGTTTTCGAACACCTTGGCGCGTTGCGGCGGCGGGGCGAGGGGCACGGCCGGCCGCGCATTTTCCACATTGGCGGCAAGATGCGCCTGCGACAGCTTCAGCGGCGTCACGTTGCCGGATCCCGTCGGTTTCCGGGCGGAAGACCCCAGGCGGCTGGAATCAATAGGTTTTTCAGCTTCCGCCTTCTTCGAGAACATGGACAACATGGGCAGATTCTTCCCCTTGGTTCATTGCGCGGGGAGATCGATGCAAAGCCCGTGCCGTCGTTCGGGAAGGTCAGGCAAAGACGAATTGATTGGTGCCGCGCTCGCGGGCCAGCAGCATGGCGTCGGTGGCGCGGGAGAGCAGCCCCTCGGCGCCGGTGGCACTCGTCGGATAAAGCGCAATGCCGATGGCGACATTGAGGGCGACCGGCCCCACGGCGAGCGAGAGCGGGCGGCTCACTTCCTCGATGATCTTCTCGGCGACGATCTGGATGTCCTCGACCCGCGGCATCGATTCGGCAAGGATCGCCAGTTGCTGCTGCTCGAACCGGGCGATGGTGTCGCTGCCGCGCAGGATCGGCGTGATGCGTTCGGAGAGTTCCCGCAGGGCGAGGTCCTGATAGGGGCCATCTTCGCTCTGGCCATCCGGCAGGTTCTCGATATCGACGAGCAGGATGGCAAAGAAATCGCGGTTGCGCTTGGCGCGCCGCACGGCCAGCGAGAGGATTTCCCAGAACAGGATCTGGCTGGGGAGGCTGGTGACCGGGTCGAACAGCCGGAGGCGCGTGAGTTTGCGTTCGGAATCCCGCCGCGCCAGCGCATAGCGCAGGGCGCGGCGCAGCAGCACGGCTGAAAGGTCGCCCACGGCAATGACGTCGATGGCACCGGCGGCAAGCGCTGCTTGCGCGATCTGCGACGCTTCATTGTCGACGAGGACGATGACTGGCCCGGCCCGGGAGATGATGGGAATGGCGGAGAGAAGATTGTGATGAGTGCTGCCGCCGCCGCGCAGATCATAGAGGGCAGCACCCCGGTCGCCGGCGCTGGACAGTGCCTTGGAGGTCGCGTCGGGATTGCTGGTGATAACCAGCTCGATCGGTTCCTGCGGCCGTTCCCCAACTTGCGCCTGCAGCGTCGTGGCAAGCGCTGTGTCACCCGTCAACGCCACCAGGGTGATGGCGGAAAAGCCGGCGGTTTCCGGAGGTTGCGCTGAATCGGTCATGGGCTGGTACTCGCTTGCGGCAGGTCGTTGCTGCGCAGACGGTGACAGAGGTGCCGGAACAAGACAAGGGGGCGCCCAGACAAGACAAGGGCGGAAGCGCAACTTGCCAGGCAGGCCGCTCTCGGCTATCCGGCCGGTATGATTCTGCATGATGAGATCGAAAACCTGTTCCGCACCGTGCCGCTGCTGGCCGCCGTGCCGCGCGGTCAATGGCGGGTGACGCATCTGGGTGGCATCACCAATCGCAGCTATCGGCTGCAAAGCACCGGCCTTGACCTGGTGCTGCGTTGGCCGGGCGCCAGCGCCTCGCGCTATCTCGACCGCAGCGCGGAACCCGCCAATGCGCGCGCGGTCGCCGATCTCGGCCTTGCGCCGCGCGTGCTGGCGGCCGAGCCCGCGCAAGGCTGGTACATCACTGCCTATGAAACCGGCGCGCGGCCCCTCGGCAGCGCGGATTTCGCGCAGCGGGAGATCCTCGCCGAAGCGATCGGCCTGCTCACCCGCCTGCATCGCGCGGCCATCCGCTTTCCATTCCAGCAGGGCCTCTTCCAGGCGATCGATCTTTATCTCGATCTGGCGCCGACGCCGCGCATGCTCGATCTGCGGCAGCGCCTGGACCCGGTGAGGTCGTCGCTCGCCCGTCATCCGCTGCCGCTGTCGCCCTGCCATATCGATCCCAACCCAGCCAATTTCCTGCGCTGCGCCGATGGCCGCCTGCAATTGATCGATTGGGAATTCGCGGCGATGGAGGAGCCGCTCTGGGACCTTGCCGCCATCACGATGGATGCGGAAAAGGCCGCGCATGAGGATCTCATCTCCGCTGTGATCGGCGCTGCCCAGATGCCGCGCTTCGAGCTCTACAAGACCAGCCTCAACCTGGTCGCCGCAAGCTGGTGCGAGGCGGAGATCGTGGCCGGCAATGATTCACCCGAACTTGTTGCCCTGCGCGATCAGCGCATCTTGCGTCTCGAACAACGTCTCGCCGATCCCCATCATGTGATCTGGCTGCAGCAAGCTTGACAATCTGGCCTGTCCTGACGAAAGTGGCGGCCACTCAACGGGGTGCCCCAGTTCAGGGGCTGAGAGAAGCGAAAGAGCGCTTCAACCCGCGGAACCTGATCCGGGTCATGCCGGCGGAGGGATATGAGTCAGCGATTGAAGATCCAGCGGTCCCAATCCCGATATCAGCCTTCCGCCAGCGCCCTTACGCGGAGGAGTTGATATCATGCGCCTGAAGAACTTCCTGACATCTACCATCCTGGCATCCGCCTGCGCCATGGCAGCCACGACTGCCTTCGCGGAGGGCAAGCCGGTCCTCACCGTCTACACCTACAATTCCTTCACCAGCGAATGGGGTCCTGGCCCCATGCTGGAAAAGGCGTTCGAGGCAAATTGCGCCTGCGATCTCAACTGGGTGGCGCTGGAAGATGGTGCTGCGCTGCTGTCGCGCCTCAAGCTTGAGGGCAAGAACACCAAGGCGGATGTGGTGCTGGGCCTCGACACCAACCTCACGACCGAGACCAAGGCGACTGGATTGATTGCGCCACACGGTGCTGATCTCTCCGCGCTGGCCTTGCCGGTCGCGTGGAATGATGCCGATTTCGTGCCCTATGATTGGGGCTATTTCGCCTTCGTCTATGACAGCGAGAAGCTCCCCAATCCGCCGCAGAGCCTGGCGGAGCTGATCGACGGCAAGGATGCGCCCAAGATCCTCATCCAGGATCCGCGCACCAGCACGCCGGGCCTTGGCCTCGTCATGTGGCTGCGCGCGGTTTATGGCGACAAGGCCAAGGATGCCTGGGCGGGGTTGAAGCCCAAGATCCTCACCGTCACCAAGGGCTGGAGCGAGGCTTACGGTCTCTTCACCCAGGGCGAAGCACCGATGGTGCTCTCCTACACCACTTCCCCCGCCTATCACCAGATCGTCGAGAACAGCGAGCGCTACAAGGCGCTGGTGTTCCCGGAAGGGAATTACATGCAGATCGAGGTGGCGGCCCGGATCGAGGGCTCGGCGCAGCCCGATCTGGCGAAATCCTTCCTGCAATTCCTGATCTCTACGGAAGCGCAGAAAGTCATTCCGACTACCAACTACATGTATCCGGTGCGTGATATCGGTGACGATCTGCCGGCGCAATTCACCGCTTTGCCCAAGCCCACCAAGTCGCTGCTGCTGTCGTCGGAAGACGCCGCCGCCAACCGTGATGCCTGGATCAAGGAATGGATCGAGAGCGTCAGCCAGTAGGCGGGCCATCGCCGATGCGTACATCTGCACAGATAGCCGCCCCCAGGGCTGCGCGCCTTTCCGCAACCGTGCTCATCGGTTACGGGTTGGCCGCGACCCTGGGGACGTCGGCGATTGCGATCTTTGCGCTGCTGCTGGCTGCGGGCGATGATGCGGCCGTGGTGCCGCCTTATGCCTATATCGGCCGCGTGCTGGGTTTCACTCTGTGGCAGGCCCTGCTGTCGACGGCACTCTCGCTGCTGGCCGCCATCCCGATGACGCGCGCTGGCGCGGCAGGCACAGTTTCCCGGCCGAATGCTGCTGGTGCGACTCTGTGCACTGCCCATGGTGATGCCGACCATCGTCGGCATTTTCGGCGTGGTCGCGGTCTATGGCGGCAGCGGCTATCTGGCGCTGGCGGCGCAGGCGGTCGGTCTCGACTGGAAGCCGCGCCTCTACGGCTTGGGCGGCATCCTCATCGCCCATGTGTTCTTCAACCTGCCGCTGGCCATTCGACTGCTGCTGCCGGCCTTCGCCTCGGTGCCGGCGGAAAGCTGGCGTCTCGCGGCCCAGCTTGGCATGGGCAGCCGCGACATTTTCCGCATCATCGAGATTCCACTGCTGCGCCAGCAATTGCCGGGGATCGGTATCATCATCTTCATGCTGTGTTTCACGACATTCGCCGTGGCGCTGACCTTGGGCGGCGGGCCAGGAGCCACGACGCTGGAAGTCGCCATCTACCAGGCACTGCGGTTCGATTTTGATCTCCGCCTTGGTGCCATGCTGGCGATCCTGCAAATCCTGTTTTGTGCGGGCGGCGCCTGGGCGGTGTGGCGCACCGGGCGCCAGATGGTGCTGGGCACCAGCGCGCGCCTCGTCGCCTATCGCTATGACGGCCGCACGCGTGGCGCGCGCCTTGCCGATTTCGGCGTGATCGTCCTTGGTGCCATCTTCCTGGTGCTGCCGATCCTGGCGCTGGTGCAGAAAGGCCTCATCGGCATCACCGCTGCTGCTTCGGTCGAAAGCCTGCTGCACGCTGGCCTGATCAGCCTCGGCCTTGGACTCGCCGGCGGCATGACGGCGACCCTCATCGGCTATCTCATCGCCCAGGCGCGGCAACGTGCCGTCTCATTGGGGCGCAAGCGGGGCGCCATGCTGCTGGGCCTTGCCGGCCGCCTCGGCCTCTTCGTCTCGCCGATGGTGATCGGCACCGGCATCTTCCTCGCAGCCAGCGGCCATATCGACCTCTACCGCCTGGCGGCGGCAGGCGTCATCCTGCTCAGCGCGGTGATGGCCTTGCCCTTCGTGCTGGGTGTGCTGGAGCCGGCGCTTGAAGTGGCTGCGGAGCGCCACGACCGTCTCTGCGCAGCGCTTGGCCTCACCGGCTGGAACCGTTTCTGCCATACCGACTGGCCGACCTTGCGCCGGCCGATCGCGACCGCGCTCGCCCTCTCCAGCGTCATCGCCATGGGCGATCTCGGCGCCATCGCCCTCTTCGGCAATCAGGACATGGTCAATCTGACCTTGCTGCTCTATAGCCAGCTCGGCGCCTATCGGCTCGACGGGGCAGCTAGCACGGCACTCATCCTGCTGGCGCTGGCGCTGGTTTTCTATTGGACAATCGAACGCGTGGTGGGTGGTCGTGAGCTACATTGAGATTGCCGGCCTGCAATTCACCTATGAGGATCTGGTGATGCGTTTCGACCTCGCCGTCGAACAAGGCGAGGTCATGGCCATCATCGGACCCAGCGGCGCCGGCAAGAGCACGCTCTTGGCCCTCATTGGTGGCTTTGAAACAGCACAGGCCGGCAGTATCGTCATTGACGGCGAAGACATCAGGGATCTGGCGCCCGATGCGCGGCCGGTCACGACCCTCTTCCAGGATCACAACCTCTTCGCCCATCTCAGCGTGGCGCAGAATGTGGGCTTGGGCCTCCATCCGGGTCTGCGCCTCAGCGCCGAGGACCGCATCGCCGTCGCCTGGGGGCTGGAACAGGTGGGCCTTACCGGCTTCGAGGACCGGCTGCCCGGCCAATTGTCCGGGGGCGAGCGCCAGCGTGTGGCGATCGCGCGCTGCATCTTGCGCAAGCGCCCGGTGCTGATGCTCGATGAAGCTTTCGCAGCATTGGGTCCGGCACTGCGGCGCGAAATGCTGCAACTGGTGCTGGGGTTGAAGGAGCGGAACGGCCTCACCGTGCTGATGGTGACCCATGACCCGGCCGATGCCGCTTTTGCCGCCGACCACACCAGCTTCATCGCCGATGGCAAGGTCGTGCTAAGTGGTGAGACGGCGGCGGTGCTGGCTTCAACGCACGCTGCCATCCGCGACTATCTGGGTACCTAAGCCCAATTCGTCGGTCACCCCTCACCCCGACCCTCTCCCCGCAAGCGGGGCGAGGGAGTTTCGAGCGAGCCTGCTCCAAAGCCCTTCGCCCCTCTGGGGAGAGGGGTTGGGGTGAGGGGACTTTTCGCGCTCAGCCAATGAGAGCGCGGCGCGAGAGGATGAACTCCTCGGTCTGTCCCAGGAAACGATCGATATCGCCATCGGTGAGGGCGAGGCTCAGCGCCATGTAGCCGCGCCGGGCGAAGAACAGCCCCGCCGCGATGAAGTCGAGATGCATCAGCTTGTGAAGCTTGCCGCGGCGCGCTTCCTCCTCATCCGCATGGTGCATCGGCCGGTCGACGATATCCTTGGTAAAATGCAGGCCGATGAACGAGCCGCAACCGGTGGCGCCCATGCCCACCTCATGTTTCTGCGCCAGCGCGTTGAGCCCGTCGCGCAGCCGGTCGCCCTTGGCATTGAGGTCCATGGCGGCCGCCGGCGTGTAAATGTCCCGCAATCCGGTGAGGCCGGCCGCCATGCTCAGCACATTGTTGTTGAAGGTGCCGGCATGGGGCCAATAGCCGGGTTTCTCCGGATCATAATGCGCCATGATGTCGGCACGACCGCCAAAGGCGCCGAACGAGGCGCCGCCGCCGAGATACTTGCCGAGCGTCGTCATGTCAGGTGTCACGCCAAGTGCCGCCTGCAGGCCGCCCGAGGAGAGGCGCGAGGTCATCACTTCGTCGAAGATGAGGATGATGCCAAGTTCGCTCGCCGCCTGGCGCAGGGCGCCCAGGAAATCGCGCCGGCCCGGCAGGCAGCCGCCGCTCCCCAGCATCGGCTCGACCAGGATGGCGGCCAGGTCCTGACCATGTTGGCGGATGAGGTCGAGGGTGCCCTCGACATCGTTATAGGGCGCCAGCACCCAGTCGAGCGGCAGGTTGATGGGGATGCCGCCATGGCCGAAGTAAAGGACGCCGCCATGATAGCCGCCGTCGAACACCATGATTTTCTTGCGGCCGGTGACGGCAAGTGCCGTCATCAGCGCAAAGACGTTGGCCTCGGTCCCGGAATTGCAGAAGCGCAATTGCTGCAGCGAGGGAAAGCGGTTCTTCAGCAGCCCGGCGAGTTCCGCCTCATAGACATTGGGCCCGCCCAGCACGGTGCCGTCATCGATCGCCTTGTGCATGGCGGCCTGGATCTTCGGATTGGAATGGCCATAGAGGCCGGCCGAATATTCGCCCAGGAAATCGGTATAGGTATTGCCGTCGAGATCGGTCAGCATCGCCCCTTCACCCTTCGCCCAGGCCAGCGGAAAGGGCGAATAATGCAAGACGGTCCGGGTGTTGCCGCCCGGCATGGGGCCTCGCGCCGATTCGTGACGGGCAAGGCTCAACGGGTTGGCGGCAACGAAGCGGCTTGTCGCTTCGGAAAGGGCGGCATCCAGGGAAACGTTCATGATCGGCCTCGGTTTGCGGCGGCGCTGCTTGACAGCACCCCCAGTGCGTCGATTAGAGTGAAATCCATAGCTGTATACAGCTATGGATGAAAGGATGTCGCGTCGCAACATGAATGCTGCGCGACTCGTTCTATCGCATTTGTGCGCAAGGGGCGAGCGGGGCTATCCTCGCGACCGACCAGGCCGGAACAACCGGCCGGTGATTGACGGCAGGGAAATGAAACAAGTGGGAGATGCAGGTCATGTTGTTACGGAAGTTCGCCTTCGTTGCGAGTACCACCGTCCTTCTATTGCTTGGCGCTTGCGGCGAAGAGAAGAAGAACGAGCAAGCGGCGGCGGAGCAGGCTGCTCCAACCGCAAGCAACGTGGCTGAAACCGCGCCGTCGACCACCAATGAGACCCAGACAGCCTCTGCCGTTCCGGCTACCACATCGAAGGTCTCAGAGGGTACCGTGCTCAATCGTGGCATCGGCGCAACTATCGGCACGCTTGACCCGCATATCAATTTCCTGGCCTGGGAAGGCTGGGTACTCGACGATCTCTATGAGGGTCTCGTCGCCAATGACGCGGGCGGCGCGGTCATTCCGGGTGCTGCCGAAAAATGGGACATCAGCGATGACGGGCTCACCTATACCTTCCATCTGCGCGACGGATTGACGTGGTCGAACGGCGACAAGCTGACGGCCCAGGATTTCGTCGACGGCATCATCCGCACCATCTCGCCGGAGACCGCCTCGGACAAGGCCTATATCTTCACCTCGACCATTCGCGTGGCCGGTGCCCAGGGTCTGGTCGATGGCAAGAGCAAGGACCCGGCCAGCGTCGGCATCTCGGCGCCCGATGAACGCACAGTGGTCCTGAAGCTCGATGCCCCCGCGCCGCACACGCTCTTCGTGCTGGGCTCGTTCTATGCGCCGCCGCTGCATAAGCCGAGCCTCGAGAAGTTCGGCAAGGATTTCATCAAGCCGGGCAACATCGTCAGCAACGGCGCCTATACGCTCACGGAGAACGTCCCGCAGAGTCAGGTCACCCTGGGCAAGAATCCGGCCTACTGGGACGCCGCCAATGTGAAGATCGACAAGGTCGTCTACCGGGTGACCGAGGATGACAGCACGGCCGTGAAACTGTGGCGTGCCGGCGAGCTTGATACCACGGCCGACATCCCCACCGCCCAGATCGACCCGTTGAAGGAAGAATTCGGCGATCAGGTGCATATCTCGGCCTCGACCGAGACCAATTACATGAGCTTCAACATCTCGAAACCGCCCTTCGACAATATCAAGCTGCGCCAGGCGCTCAGCATGGCGATCGACCGCGACACGCTGGTCAACAAGGTGGTGAAGGGCGGCTATGTCGTCAATTACGGCTATGTCGTGCCGATCCCCGGCTATCCGGCGCCGCAGGTTGCCGAGGCGACGATGAGCAAGGAAGACCGCATCGCCAAGGCCAAGGCGCTTTATGCCGAAGCCGGATTCGGTCCCGACAAGCCGGTCTCGCTCACCATCGAATCCAGCAATAATGACGCCTACAAGAAGCAGGCGGAAACCATTGCCGTGATGTGGAAGCAGGTGCTGGGCGTCGATGCCAAGGTCAATGCCCAGGATCGCGACGGCTGGCTTGCCGCCTTCAACAGCGGCGGTTGGGATGTCTTCAACGACAATCTCATCGGCGACTTCCCGGGGCCGGAAACCTATCTGGCCTACATGGATCCGCGCGCCGATGTCGGCTATGGCTGGAAGAGCCCGGAATTCGAGGCGGCCTTCGACAAGGCCATGCCAATCACCGACCAGGCCGAACGCTGGAAGGTGCTGGCCGAGGCGGAGAAGGCGCTGCTCGACTATTATCTGACGGCACCCATCGCTTCCAGCCCCAACCGGCATCTCATTGCCAAGAAGCTGCAGGGCTGGGTCGACAATCCGGCGGACGTGCACCCGACACGCTTCATGTCCGTGGCACCGTAAGGCTTGAAGGGGCGGTGCTTCGCGGCGCCGCCCCTTTGTCTCAGCACCGCTCAGCCAGCCAGAAGCCAGACTGATGTTCGCTTATGCCATCCGCCGCATCCTCGGGGCATTGCCGACGCTGATCGCCCTTGCGGTGATCAGCTTCTTCATGATGCGCGTGGCGCCGGGCGGACCTTTCTCCGGCAATCGCCGCGTGCCCGACGAAATCCGCGCCAATGTCGAGCGTGCCTTCCATCTCGATGAACCGCTCTGGATGCAGTTCGGCCGCTGGGTCTGGGGTGTGCTGCATTTCGATTTCGGCCCCTCGATGAAATACCGCGACTACAATGTCTCCGAACTGATTGCGATCGGCCTGCCTACATCGCTCGAAGTCGGTATCTGGGCGATGATCGTCTCGACTCTCATCGGCCTTGCTCTCGGCATCGCCGGGGCACTCCGCCGCAACACGTCAATCGATTACGCGGCCGGCGCCCTTGCCATGGTCGGGCTTGCCATTCCGATCTTCGTCATCGGCCCGGTCCTGCAATTGACCCTGGGCCTGGAATTGCGCTGGCTGCCGATCGCCGGCTGGGACGGGAGCTGGCCGTTCAAGATCCTGCCCATCATCACGCTGTCGCTGCCGGGCATCGCCTATGTCTCGCGCCTGATGCGGGCCAGCATGATCGAGACGATGCGCAGCAATTATGTGCGCACGGCACGCGCCAAGGGCATCGGCGCCCGCCGCACCATCATCCGCCACGCGCTGCGCGGTGCCATCATGCCGGTGGTGGCCTATCTCGGCCCGGCGACCGCCATCACCATCACCGGCTCGATCGTCATCGAGCAGATCTTCCAGATCCCCGGCATCGGCCGCTATTTCGTCGAAGGCGCCACGGGCCGCGACTATCCGCTGGTCATGGGCGTCACCATATTCTACGGCGCCATCGTGATCGGCGCCAATCTGCTGACCGATCTGGTGCGCAGCTGGCTCGACCCCAAGGTGAGCTATGAGTGACGTAGCGGACATCGCCACGGCGCCAACCCCGGTCCAGGGCCTCTCGCCCTTCCGCGCCTCGCTGCATCGCTTCAGCCAGAATCGCCTCGCAGTGGTGAGTTTCTTTATCCTCGCCTTGGTCATATTTGCCTGTTTCGTCGTGCCGCATCTCATGCCCTTCACGGCCGAGGATGCCGATTTCGAGAATCTCTCGGCGCCGGTCAATCTGTTCTCGCTCCATCCCTTTGGCACCGACGATCTCGGCCGCGATCTGCTGCTGCGCGTGCTGGAGGGCGGCCAGGTGTCGCTGGCACTGGGCTTCTTCGGCGCCCTCATTTCGGTCCTCATCAGCGTGGTCTACGGTGCCACCGCCGGCTATCTCGGCGGCCGGATCGACGATCTCATGATGCGTTTCGTCGATATTCTCCTCAGCGTCCCGTTCATGTTCCTGGTGATCATGATCAATGTCAGCCTGAGCGATTGGCTGGGTGGGTGGCTCGACGCCTGGCTAGGCGGGTGGCTTACCGCAAAGAACCTCTCTCTTTTCATCGCCGTTGTCATCACCCTGTGGCTGACGCCGGCCGTCATAGCGCGGGGCCAGGCGGTGAGCCTCAGGAACCGCGAATTCGTCGAGGCGGCGCGGGCCGGTGGCATGACCAGCTGGCAAATCATCTTGCAGCATGTGGCGCCGAATTCCGTCAACGTGGTGATCGTCTATTCCAGCCTGCTGGTGCTGGAGGCGATCCTCACAGAAAGCTTCCTCTCCTTCCTCGGTATTGGCGTCCAGGCGCCGGCGGCAAGCTGGGGCACATTGATTTCCGACGGTGCCCGGGAGCTGGAAACCGACGCCCGCTTATTGCTGCTGCCGGGTGGGTTCCTGGCGCTCACCTTGTTCTGCCTCAATTACATCACCGACGGATTGCGCGATGCCTTCGATCCCAATGAGCGTTGAGGCGATGAACGCCGGGAAGGCCACGCCGCTGCTTGCGGTGGACGGTCTCACCGTGCGCTTTAAGCTGCCGCAAGGCTGGGTGACGGCGGTCGATAAGGTGGCATTCAGCATCAAGCCGGGCGAGATTGTCGGCATCGTCGGCGAATCCGGTTCTGGTAAGAGCCAGATCCTGCTCTCGATCATGGGCCTGCTCGCCGGCAACGGCCGCTCGACTGGCAGCGTACGCTTCCGCGGCACGGAGCTTCTCAACCGGCCGGCGGATGAGTTGGACGACATCCGCGGTTCCGCCCTGTCGATGATCTTCCAGGACCCGATGACCTCGCTCAACCCCTATATGCGGGTGAGCCAGCAATTGACCGAGGTGCTGACCACTCATCAGGGGATGTCGGAAGCGCAGGCGTTGAACACTGCCATTGCGATGCTGGACCGCGTGCGCATTCCGGATGCGCGGCGCCGCATCGGCCTCTATCCCCATGAATTCTCCGGCGGCATGCGCCAGCGGGTGATGATCGCCATGGCGCTGCTGTGCCGGCCGGCTTTGCTGCTGGCTGACGAACCCACCACGGCGCTCGACGTCACGGTGCAGGCACAGATACTGGAACTCATCGCCGAGCTTGGGCGCGATCTCGGCACCTCGGTCGCCATCGTGACGCATGATCTCGGCGTCATCGCGCGCCTCTGCGATCGGGTGATCGTGCTCTATGGCGGCCGCATCATGGAAGAGGGGGCGGTCGATGACATATTCCATGACGCGCGCCATCCCTATACCGGAGGGCTGCTCGCGGCGACACCTAGGCTGGATGCGGCGACCCATGGCGAGTTGGTCACCATCCCCGGCCAGCCGCGCGCGGCGATGGGGGATTTGCCCGGCTGCCCGTTTGCGCCGCGCTGCGCCTTGAAGGCTGACATCTGTGCGGTGGAGATGCCGCCCCTCGTGACCGGACCCAGCGGCCACCGCCTCGCCTGCCATATGCGCGCGGTGCGGTCATGAGCGAGACCCTGCTCAAGGTTGACGACCTCAAGGTCCATTTTCCGATGCGCGCGGCGCATCTCTTCGGCGGGCAAGGTGCGCCGGTGCGCGCGGTCGACGGTGTCTCCCTCGACCTCAGGGCCGGCGAGACGCTGGGCATCGTCGGTGAATCCGGTTGCGGCAAGACCACGCTCGGCCGCGCCATCCTGCGCCTCATCGAGCCCACGGACGGCCATGTGCTGTGGATGGGGCAGGATCTGCTGGGGCTTGGCGCCGGACCCTTGCGCGAGGCGCGGCGCCACATGCAGATCATCTTCCAGGATCCGCTGGCCTCGCTCGACCCGCGCATGTCGGTCGAGACCATCATCGGCAAGCCCCTGGGCATCTTCCATCCGGAGCTGAGCCGCAAGCAGGTACGCGAACGTGTGCTGGAAACCATGCTGCAGGTGGGCCTCGCTCCCGCCATGGCCAATCGTTTCCCGCATGAATTTTCCGGCGGCCAGTGCCAGCGCATCGGCATCGCCCGCGCCATCATTTTGAAGCCCAAGCTCATCGTCTGCGACGAGCCGGTCTCGGCCCTCGACGTCTCGATCCAGGCGCAGATCATCAATCTGCTGATGCAGATCCAGCGCGATCTCGGTCTATCGCTCCTGTTCATCTCGCACAATCTCGCGGTCGTGCGCCATATCAGCCACCGCGTGATGGTGCTCTATCTCGGCAAGGTGATGGAAATCGCCGACCGGGACGATCTTTACGCAAGACCTCTTCATCCCTATACCGAGGCGCTCATTTCCGCCGTGCCGATCGCCGACCCGCGCACGGAGCGGGGCAGGGAGCGCCTGCTGCTGGAAGGCGATCTGCCGTCGCCGATCAACCCGCCGCCCGGCTGCCGCTTTAAGTCGCGCTGCCCGAGGGCGACCGAGATCTGCGGGCAGGTCGAGCCACCGCTGGTGAGCTATGGTAAGAACCATCTCGCCGCCTGCCATCACATCAAATTGCAAGATTGACCATGAGCAAACCTTTCGACCTCGCCGCTTTCGATCCGTTCCTGGACCGGCTGCTGGATCTGCCGACCATCTACACCGCTGGCCTCTCGCCGGACGGGACCCAGCTTGCCTGGATCTGGTCGAAGCTCGGCCCCACGACGCAGCTCTGGTGGCAGCCGGCCGATGGCAGCCTTGCGCCGCGTTGCCTCGTCGATGACGGCCGCGATTGCGACGATCTCATCTGGGCGCGGGACAGCCGCTCGGTCATCGTCGGCCAGTCGAGCGGCGGCGATGAGCGCACCAGTTTGCTGCAGGTCTTTCTCGACGGGAGGCCCGCCCGGCGCCTGACGCCGGAGGAGCCCGACTATTACATCCATGGTGGCCAGTTGCTGGCCGACAATCGGCATCTGGTCTATGCCGCCAATGTCGATCCCGAGACCTGCGAGGAGATCGAGCCGGCTTTGGTCTATCGCCACGATATCGAGACCGGCACGAAGCGCGTGCTGGCGCGGCCCGAGAAGGCTGCCTTCATGTGGCCTGCCGTCTCGCCTGATGACAAGCATGTGCTTTACGAACGCAAGGATCGCGATCCCTCCGGCTGCCAGCTCTGGCTCGCCTCGGTGGATGGCAGCGGCGATCGCGAGATCGTCAATGTCGGCGACAAGGCCAAGGTCGACGGCGCCTGGACGCCGGACGGAAAGCGCATCGTGCTGGCGGCGGAGGGCACAACGCATCGCCGCATCGGCCTCTATCACCTGGAGGATGGCCGCATCGACTGGCTGCTCGACGATCCGACCCGCAATATCGAGGACGCCGTCTGGCTGCGCCGCACCGACCACCTCATCATCGAGGAAGTACGCGACGCCCGGGCCATCATCTCGCTGCTCGATCCGGCGTCGCGCGTGGAGCAGCCCTTCAGGCCCGGTGCCGGCACCTTCGATCCCATCGGCATGACCGCCGACGGTCACTGGATCGCCTGGCATTATGCAGCACAGTTTCCGACCCGGCTGGTGCGGCTGGAGAAAACGGCACCCTATGCCGTGGCGGGTGTCTTGGCCGAGCATCCGACCCGGCCCGGTATCGCCGCGTCGGACCTGGCGGCAGCCGAGGATTATCGTTGGAAATCAGTGGACGGGCTCGACATCCAGGGTTGGCTCTACCGCGCAAGACAACCGCGCGGCACGATCCTGCTGGTCCATGGTGGCCCCACCCATCACGACGAAGACGAGTTCGATGTCGAGATCCAGTATTACGTCGCCTGCGGCTTCCATGTGCTGACGCCGAACTATCGCGGCTCCACCGGTTTCGGCCTTGCCTATGAGGAGGCGATCAAGCAACAGGGCTGGGGCGGGCTGGAACAGGCGGATATCCGCGCCGGCGCCGAGGAACTGATCCGCGACGGCATCGCGACGCGCGGCCGGATCGGCATCACCGGCACATCCTATGGCGGCTATTCCTCCTGGTGGGCGATCACGCATTTCCCGACCGACATCATCGCCGCCGCGGCACCCATCTGCGGCATGACCGATCTCGTGGTCGACTACGAAACCACGCGCCCGGATCTCCGGCCTTATTCCGAGGAGATGATGGGTGGCTCGCCGCAACAGGCGCCGGCGCGTTACCGGGAACGCTCGCCCATCCATTTCGTCGGCAACATCAAGGGCAAGCTGCTGATCATCCAGGGCGACAACGATCCCAACGTGACGCCGCAGAACGTGACCGACGTGATTTCGCGGCTGAAGGCCGCCGGCATCGATTATGAGCTGCTGACCTTCGACGATGAGGGCCATGGCATCGGCCGGCCGGCGAATCAGCGCATCCTCTATCGCCGCATCGCCGATTTCTTCGCGCGGGCCTTCGCCGCATCATGATCCAGCAATTCACCGATCTTGCCGCAAGCTGGTCGCGCTATGGCGTGAGCTGGACACCCCATGTCTCCAAGGACGGTCGGATGCTGGCCTGGTCCTGGAGCGGCCCCACGGACAGTGCCAATGTCTGGGTGGCGCCGACCGATGGCTCGGCACCGCCGCGTCGCGTCACCGAGGGCAGCGACCATTTCTTCGTCAACGGCATCAGCGCCGATGGCGGCACGCTCATCCTGGCGCAGGGCAAGGGCGGCAATGAACATGACCGCCTGTTCCGCCTCGACCTCGCTTCGTGTGGTCATCCTGAGCCGCTGACGCCGGCTCAGGATGACCACTACGTCTTTGGCGGCGCGCTGCATCCCGATGGGCACTCGCTCCTCTACACGGCCGACTATGATTATGAGAAGCGGGTGGTCACCGATGGGTCCTGGCTCTATGTCCAGGACCTCGCCACAGGCGCGCGCCGCGTGCTGGTCCGAGCCCATTCCATCGTCGACCGCAGCCCGGAGATCAGTCCCGACGGCACGCGCGTGCTCTATCATCGCGGCGACATTCACCCGGCGGGCACACAGGTCTGGCTGGTGAACTGGGACGGCGCGGGCGACCGGGAAATCTACAGCGCCGGCGACCGCCTGCGCGCCTATGGGTATTGGCTGGACGAGGGCCGCATCCTGCTGCTGGCGGATACCGAGACGCATATGCGGCTCGGCATCCTCGATATCGACGGCGACGCGATCGAGTGGATTATCGACGACCCGGAGCGCGGCATCGAAAATATCGTGGTCGGTCATGACGGACGCGAGGTCATGCTGGTGGAGTTTGTCGAGGGTTGCTTGACGCCCTGGCTGCTCGACCTCGAAACCTATCAGGCGCGCAGGGTCGAGCTTGCGGGCCGGAGCATCCTCCCGCTCCAGCAATGCCCGGACGGCAGTTGGATTGTCGAAACCTACACCTCCAGCGGACCGCACGCGTTCCTGCGCCTTGATCCCGCGACCGGCAGTGCCGTGCTGCTGGCGTCTCAACTGGAACAGCGCAGCTATGTCACCGCCCAGGATTTCCGCTGGGTCTCCGGCGATGGCGAGAAAGTGCAGGGCTGGCTCTACGAACCCGTCGGTGAGAGCCGCGGCCTCATCGTCTGGGTCCATGGCGGCCCCACCTGGCACAGCGAGGATTGGGCGCATCCGGTGCTGCAGTTCCTGGTCCAGGCGGGATTCACCGTGCTCGACCCCAACTATCGCGGCTCGACCGGTTTCGGCCGGCGCTTTCGGGAGTTGATCAAGGAGGATGGCTGGGGCGGCCGTGAACAAGACGATATCCGCGCCGGAATCGAGGCGCTCATCGCTGCTGGCAAGGCGCGGCGGGGCAGCATCGGCGTCGCCGGCCTTTCTTATGGCGGCTATTCATCCTGGGTGGCGATCACGCGGTTTGCCGATCTGGTCGATGCGGCCTCGCCCATCTGCGGCATGTATGAACTCGGCATCGATTACCACAACACCGAAATGCCCCATGGCCGCGCCTATAGCGAGGAGATGATGGGCGGGACGCCGGAACAGTTTCCGGACCGCTATTTCAACGCCTCGCCACGCAATTTCGTGGACCGGATCAAGGGGAAGCTGCTGATCGTGCATGGTCTTGCCGACAGCAATGTTTCGCCCACCAATACCGAGGCCGCGGTCAAGGATCTGGATACCCGCAACATACCCTACCGGCTGCTGACCTTCCCCGATGAAGGCCATGGCATCTACAAGGCCGGCAACCGCGCCCGCTGGTTGGCCGAGACGGCCGATTTCTTTGCCGCTGCCTTCAGCAGGTAGCGTTCAGGTCTCGGCCCACATGCGCAGCAGGTTGGTGTAGAGGCGGAACGCCATGTCCGTCTCCGGCGCCTTGGGATCGAGCACGTGCAGCTTGTCGCGAATCTCCAGCGCATCCGACAGGAACTGGCGCTGGCGCTCGTCGCGCACATAGGATTGCACCCAGGTAACGGCCACCAGCCGCTCGCCCTTGGTGACTTCCAGGACCTCATGCAGCGTGCCGGAGGGATAGACCACGGCAAAGCGGGCGGGCAGCTTCACTTCCTGCGGTCCATAGGGCGAATGGATCACCAATTCGCCCCCCTCATATTCCGTAGCATCGTTGATGAAGACGGTGACCGACACGTCGGTGCGTTCGCGATTGGCGGAGGCGCCCATCAGCGCATCGTCGACATGGGCGCCATAGGTCATGCCCGGGCGATAGCGGCTGATGAGCGGCGGGCGGATGCGGTGCGGCACGGCGCCACGGCGGAATTCCTTCGAGCGGTTGAGCGCGCCGATGACGATTTCCTGCAACTGCTTCTTGTTGGTGGCGTCCTTGGCCACCTGCTCGTTGTTCTTGACCAGCTTGGCGCGGAATCCGGCGGTTTCCTTGCCGTCGACAAAGTTCGTCTGCGCGGCCAGGTCCTTCAGCTTCTGCTGTTCTTCGACGCTGAGGACATCGGGGATGATCACGATCATGCGGCTGTTCCCACCATTTCCGGGTCTCTAGCGCAGCATCTGCCGCACGCGGGCGAGGCTGTCAACCAGATGGTCGACATCGTCGCGCGTATTGTGGACGCCGAAGGAGATGCGGGCCGTGCCGGCAAGACCCAGATGCTCCATCAATGGCTGTGCGCAATGATGCCCGGCGCGGAGGCAGACGCCGCTCTCACCCAACAAGGTCCCGATGTCGTGGGGATGCAGTCCGTCGATGGTGAAGGAAATGATACCGATATGCGACGCCGGCGCGCCGATGATCTTGAGACCCGCGATCTCGGGCAGGCGTTCCGCGGCATGGCTGAACAGGGCCGCATCGTGGGCGGCAATCGCCGAAAATCCGATCGCTTCGATGAAGTCGAGCGCCGTTGACAGCGCAAGGGCGGCGCCGATGGCCGGCGTTCCGGCCTCGAAGCGGCGCGGCCCGTTGGCGAACTCAGTGTGATCGATGCTGACTGACCGGATCATGCCCCCGCCCCCCATGAAGGGTGGGAGTGCGTCGAGAAGCTTCGCCTTGACGTAAAGTGCGCCGATCCCATCGGGTCCGTAGAGCTTGTGGCCCGTGACGGTGAGGAAATCGCAACCCAGCGCCTTCACATCGAGGACGAAATGGGGTGCCGCCTGGGCTGCATCCACCATGACCAGGGCACCCGCGCGATGCGCCATCGCAATGATTGTCTTGAGCGGTGTGACCGTGCCGATCGTGTTGGCGGCGGCGGTGATGCAGACGATCTTGGGTTCGCGCGACAGCAGCATCTCATAGCGTTCGAGGTCAATATCGCCCCTGGAATCGATGGGAATGGCGGCCAGCCGCAGGCGCTTGCGATCCTTGAGCAACTGCCAGGGGACGATATTGGCGTGATGTTCAAGGAGCGAGGTGAGGACAAGGTCCCCCGACTTCAGATTGCTGTCGCCATAGGCATGCGCCACCAGGTTGATGCCCTCGGTGGCGTTGTGGGTGAAGATGATCTCGTCCTTCTCGGCGCCGAGAAAGCGCGCAACGCGCCCCCGAGCCTGGTCATAGGCCTCGCTCGCCCCCTCGCTCAGGGGGTAAAGGCCGCGGTGGATATTGGCGTATTCGCCGCTGTAGAACCGGGTCAGCCGGTCGATCACAACGCCGGGTTTCTGGGCGCTGGAGGCGCTGTCGAGATAGACCAGGCCCGGATTGTTGCGGAGCAGCGGAAATAGCTCGCGCCCGACCAGGGCGTCGTCGCCGGGATTTCGCTTCAGAATGGGAACCGAACTCGACATTTGCCTGAACCAGCGCCTTTGATTTTCGTCATCCGTCACGCCCCGGTGTGACCCGGGCAGCCACTCTATCAGTTGCGACCGTGACGTGGCGGCCCTCTTGAAGCAAGGGCGGGCCGATCACGGCAGAATTTTGTTCTATTGGTCAAGAATCCAGGCGCCGGCATCACTCACTGGTGATGGATTGATTGTTTGCATGCAAACGATCTCCGCTTGAATGATCCCATAAAGCATGTTTTGCTCGACCAAGAAGGCACCGCTCCGTGTGCCTGTGGAGGAGGGAAGAAAATGACTGGGAAGACGCGGGACGGTAAAGGCGGTTTCGGCAGAGTGTCGCGGCGCAACTTTGTGGCCGGCGCATCGGCGCTGGGTGTGGGCGTTGGCCTGACACCTTTCCTCAACCGGCGGGCGCAGGCCAGCACCGAGGTCAAGGTCCTCAACTGGCAAGGTTATGGCACGGACGAGAAATGGGCGCTTGAGGCGTTCAAGAAGGCAACCGGCCTCGACGTGGTGCATGAATACTACAACTCCGAATCGGAGATGATCACCAAGCTGCAGACCAATCCCGGCGCCTATGACGTCATCGTCACCAATTCCGCCTGGAACGGCCGCGCTACCGAGCAGGGTGTCATCCAGCCGATCGACACGGCCCAGGTCAGCAACTTCGCCGACCTCAACCCGTCCTTCCGCGATTCGCCGCTGCTCAATGTCGACGGCAAGACCTATGGTGTCGCCTGGGTCTGGGGCATCACCGCCGTCGCCTATTCGACCGACGTCTACAAGGACGTGCCGACATCGATCGAAGCCCTGTGGGATGCCAAGAACGCCAAGCGCGTCTCGGTCCGCGACGACGCCATCGAAGCGGTGAGCTTCGCCGCCATCGCCACCGGCCAGGACATGAACCACCCCACGGATCTTGCCAAGGTGAAGGAAAAGCTCCTGGCCTTGAAGCCGAACCTCGCCATGCTGTGGACGTCGGAAGACGATTGGAACAAGCAGTTCCAGGCCAAGGCGTTCGACCTCTCGGTCTATTGGAGCGGCTCGGCGCTGCGCAGCAAGACCAACTTCAAGCTGCCGGTCGGCTATGTCGTGCCGGACGAAGGTGCGGTGGGCTGGTTTGACGGTCTTGCGATCGGCAAGGACGCGCCCAATGCCGAAGGCGCCCACAAGTTCATCAACTACATGATCGAACCGACCTATTACGTCGAATGGGCAACCAAGGTCGGCGCCCCGGCCTCGGCCAATCCCAAGGCCATGGCGGCATTGCCCGACAGCGATCCGTCGAAGGCCTTCTACTCGGACGAAGCGGCCATCAAGCGGCTGCAGTTCATGGCCCCGCTCAGCGACCAGGAACGGCAGGATTTCTCCGATCTTTGGGCCGAAGTGAAGACCGAGTACGCGAAGTAAAACGCGTCTCGCGCATGAACGGGGGGCGCCGCACCAGATCAAAACTGGGCGGCGCCCACGTTCGAAGGATTCTGCATGACACCGACGACGCGCACGCGCTGGGCCATTCTCAGCCTGACCGGACCCGCTTACCTCTGGCTGGCCTGCACGATCTTCTTGCCGATCGCCGCCATGCTGGCGCTGAGCTTTCTCGATAAATCGCCGCTCGTCCCCAAGCCCGCCAGTTTCACCCTCGCCAATTACGGCGCCTTTTTTGGGAAGCCCTTCTACTGGTCGCTGACGCGCTGGTCGATCGAGCTCGGCTTCTGGGTCACCCTGTTCTCGTTCCTGATCGGCTATCCCGCCGCCTATGCCTTGGCCAAGCGCGTCAAGGGCCGCTGGCGCGAAGCGATTTTCCTGCTCATCGTGCTGCCGTTCTGGTCCAATGCGCTGGTGCGCATCTTCTCCTGGACCATGGTGCTGCGCTCCAACGGGATCATCGATCTCGGCGTGCAATCGATCTTTCCCGGCGCGCCGACCGTGGACCTGCTGTTCACCTATCCCGCCGTCGTCATCGGCCTGGTGCATTCCTATCTCCCCTACATGATTCTCACCTGCTATATCGCGCTGCAGGCGATCGATGACAGCCTGATCGAAGCCGGCCGGTCGCTGGGGGCCAGCAAGCTCACCACCTTCCGCCGCGTCGTCCTGCCGCTGAGCCTGCCCGGTATCATCTCGGGGTCAGCCCTCATCTTCGTGCCGGTGATCGGATCGTTCATGGAGCCGCGCATCCTCGGCGGCACCAAGGGGGCCACCCTCGGCATGAACATCGAGGAGCAGTTCACAGTGACCGCCAACTGGCCGCTGGGGGCGGCGCTTTCCTTCATCCTGCTCGCCATCGTGCTCATCATCTTCGGCGTGCTCTATCCATTCTTGCGCAAGCAGGGCGGTGCCGCATGAGGAACCTCGCCGATGCCGGCATCCGCTTCTATCTCATCCTGGTGCTGGTCTTCCTCTATCTCCCGATCCTGGTGATGGCGGTCCTCGCCTTCAACAAATCGCCGCTCTATGCGCTGCCCTTCCAATTCGACCTCGTCTGGTTCAAGGCGCTGGCGGAAAACGATCGCCTGCTGAAGGCCGGCCTTAACAGCGTGCTGATAGCGCTCGCCAACACGGTGATCGCGACCTCGCTTGGCACCATGGCGGCGGTGGCGTTTGGCCGCTACACCTTCCGCGGCAAAACCATGATGCAGGCACTGCTCTTTCCACCCATCGCGATTCCATGGCTGGTGATCGGCACGGCGATGCTGGTGTTCTTCTTCTGGATCGGCCGGGCCATGGGCTATCCGGGCATCGCGCGCGGGCTACACGCCATTCTGCTGGGCCATGTCGCCTTGTCGCTGCCCTATGTCATCTTCGTGGTGGGCGCGCGGCTCAACGACTATCCGAAGGCGCTCGAGGAAGCGGCCGCGACCTTGGGGGCAACACCCTGGCAGGTGTTCCGCCGCGTCTCCGTGCCGATCCTGGCGCCGGGCGTGGTGGCGGCATCGCTCTTCGCCTTCGCCGTCTCGTTCGATCAATTTGTAATTTCATATTTCCTGGCCCCACCCGGCGTCACCACATTGCCGGTCGAGATCTATACCTCGATCCGCAAGGGCTTCACGCCGGAGATCAACGCCATCTCGACCATCATCATCCTGGTGTCGATGGGCTTGATGCTGATCGTGGCCAGGTTCTATCGCTTTGGTGGGGAGAGGTCGGGTAATGAGTGAAGTTGCCGTCAAGGGTGCCGTCAAACATTACGGCCCCATCGCCGCCCTGGATGGTGTCGACCTGACCTTCGCCGATGGCGAATTCTTCGGACTGCTGGGCCCATCCGGTTCGGGCAAGACCACCTTGCTGCGCGCCATCGCCGGATTCATCGAACTCGACCGCGGCGAGATCCGCATCGACGGCACTGACATCTCGCGCATCCCGGTGCACCAGCGCAATATCGGCATGGTGTTCCAGAACTATGCCCTGTTTCCGCATATGAACGTGGCCGAGAATATCGCCTTCGGGCTCGACGTCCGCAACGTGCCCGCGGCCGAGATCAAGCAGCGCGTCGGCGAGAGTCTCGATCTTGTGCGCCTCTCCGGCCTTGAGCAGCGCCGGCCCAAGCAATTGTCCGGCGGCCAGCAGCAGCGCGTGGCGCTCGCGCGAGCCTTGGTAACGCGGCCACAGGTATTGCTCCTCGATGAACCGCTGAGCGCCCTCGACAAGCACCTTCGCCAGGAGATGCAGGTGGAGCTCCGCCGCATCCAGCGCCAGATCGGCATCACCACCATCTTTGTGACCCATGACCAGGAGGAGGCGCTCACCCTCTCCGACCGGGTCGCCATCTTCAACAAGGGGCAGGTCGTCCAGGCCGGCAGCCCGCGCGCCGTCTACGAACGTCCGGTTGACCGTTTCGCTGCTGGCTTTCTTGGTGAAGCGAATTTCCTCGATGGCCGGGTGAGTGGCATCGCCGGCGGTGTCGCGCGCGTGGCACTCAGCACTGGCGGCGAAATCCTGACACCCGCCGCGGATCTGGCATCCAACGACTCCGTCCTCGTCGCCTTGCGTCCGGAGAAGATCAGCATCGACCCGGCACCTGCCGGTGCCGCCGCCATGCCCAACCGGATCCTGGGCACGGTTGTGGCGGCGATCTTCTCGGGTTCCAGCCTCACCTATCGCATTGCCGTGGGCGACCGCATCTTCATCGTCTTCGAACAGAACAAGAGCCGGGCGCCCTTGCCCGAACAAAGTGCCGTCATCCTGGAATGGCCGACGGCCGATAACGTCGTGGTGAAACCTTGACCCAATTACCGCTGACCGACCGCAGCCTGCACATCGTCGTCGACATGCAGGAAGTGTTCGCGACCAACCCGCAATGGGGTTTTGCCGGCATCCACGCCATCGTGCCGGCGATTGCGAAGCTCGCTGCCGCCAAACCGGCGCAGACCCTCTGGACCCGCTTCATCTCCGCCCATTCGGCGGAACAAGCGGAAGGCTCCTGGGCTGCACTCTATCGCCTGTGGCCGGGGGCGACACTCGAAGCCGGCGCGCAGATGGATATCCTGCCATCGTTGCTGCCATTGGTTTCCGGACCGGATGCGGTGTTCGACAAGCCGACCTACTCGGCCTTCCACAATCCGGCATTCGTCACGCGCCTGAAGCAAGGCAGGGTCGATACGCTGGTGCTCTCCGGCATCGAAACCGATGTCTGCGTGCTGGCCACCCTGCTGGAAGCGGTCGATCGCGGCTATTTCGTGGTGATGCCGGTAGATGCGCTGACCAGCAGCGACCTGGACGGCCACAAGCAGATCATGGATGTCATCCCGCGCCGCCTCAAATCGCAGGTCTTCACGGCGGATGTGGCCACGGTGCTGGAGCAATGGCCATGACCAAATCCTATCCGGATCTGGCGCCCGCGCGGCACTGGAACAGTTGGCAGAGCGAGTATCCGGCGCAGATGATGCACCTGCCGCTGGGCCTCACCGTCGCTGTCGCTGCCTATTCCGCGGCACAGAACAGCTTCACGGACTTTCCGGCCAATAAGGGCCAGCTCACGTACGGCCCGCGCGACGTGACCGGCCAGCAAATCGGCTTCACTGCGCGCCATGGCGGCACGGTGTTCGATTGGCGCTGGGACCAGCCGGTCGAAGGCGCCATTCGTGGGGCATGGGTGGTCACGGAGAATGGCGAATGGGGCCTCAGGTTCTGGCTCATGCCGGTCTTCGCCGTCACCGGCCGCGACGACATCTCGTGGCAATTTAACCCCGCGCGAGGTGTGCTCAGCAGCGTCATCGATGGCCAGCATGTGGCGGTCATCGGTGATGCCATTCCGTTGATTGCGAGCTTCCACGACAGCCGCGCAGCCCTGGCCGCCGAATTCGAGCGGGAAGGTTACTTCTTCCTCGGCTCGCGCGGCACGGAGGGTCGTATCCCGGCGCTCCGTTACAATCTCGACGAGACGCCGACCATGCGCTTCGCCGTCGCTGTCGGCGCCACGGCGTCCGACGCGCTTTCCCGCGCCAAGGCGGCCCTCGCCGCCCCGGAACCGGCCGAATTGCCGCAGAGCCAGTCGCTTGATGCCGTTCGCGACATCGTGGGCTGGAACTCGGTCCATGATTTCATCAACGACTGGCCCTATATGAGCCTCAGCCGCACCTGGGTCGCCCAGAAGTTCGGCGGCTTTGGCCTGTGGCTCGATGACATCTTCTATCATGCGCTGGCCAGCAGCCTGCTCGATACGCAGATGGCGCGCGAAAATATCAAGGCCGTGCTCGACCGCGAGACGCCGGAAGGCAATCTTGCCTGCCTGCTCACCGGCCGGGACAGCTGGATCGACCGCTCGCAATTGCCGGTCTGCTCCATGGTGCTGTGGAAGATCTGGCAGCATACCGGCGCCGACGATCTCATCGAGCTTGGCTACAGGAAGCTGCTCCGCAACCATGATTGGTGGTTCAGCCATCGCGATGGCAAAAAGCAGGGGCTGATGGGCTGGGGCACGTCGGCCAGTGTCGGCGACGGGCTCTACAAGGGTACCAAGCTCGGTGCCAAGAACGAATCCACCATGGACAATTCGCCGCTACATGACGATACGATCTTTGATCCGGCGAGCGGCTGTCTCGACGCCGCCGATGTCGGCCTCAATTCCATCCTGGTGGTGGATGCCGAGGTGCTGGCGGCCTGGGCGAAATCGCTGGGCGATCAGGCGACCGCCGACCGGTTGCTCACCCGCGCCAACGCCTTGCGCGCACGCATCGGTGCGGAACTCTGGGACGAAAGCCGCCAGATCTTCGCCAACCGGCGCTGGTCCGGCGATTTCGTGCGCCCGATCGCCCCCACCAGCTTCTATCCGCTGCTGGCCGGGGCTGCCGATCCACGCCAGCGGCAGGGCGTCGTCGCCGTGCTCAACGACCCCACGAAATTCGGCGGCAAATGGCGGCTACCCTCGATCACGCGCGATGATCCCGCCTATCACGACAATGTCTATTGGCGCGGCCGCGTCTGGCCGCCGCTCAACTATCTCACCTATCAGGGGCTGAAGCGTGCGGGCCTCGATGACATGGCGCAAGCGCTGGCGACAGATTCGGCTAAGATTTTCGAATCCGCCTGGGCGCGCCGCCAATGCCCGGAGAACTTCTCCGCCGAGACCGGGCTTGGCGACGACCAGCCGGATACGGATCTCTTCTATGGCTGGGGCGCCCTCATGCCGGTCATCGCGGTGAATGAGGTGATCGACGTGACACCCTGGCATGGCTGGGAGTTGACGAACAAGGCGGGTGAACGACGTGTCGGCCCGTTGAACGCCTTCAACGGTCGCAGCACCGTCATCGAGATCAATGACGGTCGCCTGTCGCTGCTGTTGAACGGCCGACGCATCTTCACCACCGACGTGCCGGGCCGCTTCCGGCAGGTCGAGATCACGGCAACGCGGATTGCCTTTGAACCGCCGCTGGCCGGCGGACGAATCTTCATACCCGGCAAGGTCGGGCGCATCCATTACGGCGCCGGCACGCTTGCCGGCAAGCCGATCGGCGATGAGACGGTTATCGACCTGCCCGCCGTGACCGCGCGCCAGCTTTGCGTCATCGAGATCCTGCCATGATCGTCGTTTTCGGCTCGCTCAATGTCGATGTGATGATCGCGGTCGATCACCTGCCTCTGCCCGGTGAAACCGTGCTGGGGCCAGGCTACCAGCTGACCGCGGGCGGCAAGGGCGGCAACCAGGCATTGGCCGCCGCACGCGCCGGGGCCGAGGTCAAGATGATCGGCTGCATCGGCGGCGATCCGCTATCGGAAACGGCGCTCAAGGATCTGCGTGCGGCCGGTGTCGATCTCTCAACCCTCTCGACGGTAGCCGATCCGACCGGGCTTGCCGCCATCTGTGTCGACAAGCTCGGCGAAAATCATGTCGTGGTGGCGTCTGGCGCCAACCGTCAGACGAAGGCCGCACAGTTTCCGGACAATCTGCTGGGGCCCGGCACGCTCATCGTCCTGCAGATGGAAGTGCCGCTCGCCGAAAACTGGGCGCTCATTCGCCGCGCCAAGGAGAAGGGCGCCCGCATCCTCCTCAACGCGGCACCTGCCGCGGCCATTCCAGCCGATGTGCTGGGCCTGCTCGACTGGCTGATCGTCAATGAGAACGAGGCGAAACAGATCGCGGCGGATCTTGATCTCAAAATCGAAAACGCCCGTGCAGCCGCACAAGCACTCGCCAAGGCCAGTGGGACGACGGTCATCGTGACCCTGGGCGCCGCGGGCGCTGCCGCTTATCTGGGCAATGGTGGCGGGTTCAGCGTCGGCGCCCTGCCGATCCGGCCAGTCGATACGGTGGGTGCCGGCGATTCCTTCGTCGGCGGCTTTGCCGCCGCCACAGATCGCGGCTACACGATCAGCGAGGCGCTACGCTATGCGTCGGTGGGCGGCGCGCTTGCCTGCCTGAAGCCCGGCGCACAACCGAGCCTGCCGCTGCTGGCGGCCATCGAAGCGCGGTTGACGGATTTGCCGGCGGTCAGCGCGATCTGAGCAACAGCCCCTCACCCCGACCCTCTCCCCGCTAGTGCGGGGCGAGGGAGTTCGCGCCGAGCTTGCTTGATAGCCCCTCGCCCCGCTTGCGGCGAGAGGGGGTGGGGTGAGGGGCCCTACCGCAAGCTCAGCGGATACAGCGTTTTCGCCGCATATTTGAACTCGTAGTGATCGAGCGTCACCCCCGCCGGTCCCGGCGCATCGCATTCGATGATGGCGCGGGTGAGCGGCGTGAAGCCGGCGCGGAAATGATTCTTCGCCTTCACGCAGAGCAGGCCAACCTTGGCGAGGTCGATGCCGTGCAGGGTGAAGTAGGCTGGATCGTTGGGCGTCTGGCAGGAGGTGGTGACGATCACCTTGATGCCCTCGACCTCGAACAGCGCCGTGTCGCCGACATCGACGGCAAGATTGTTCTCATAGGGGCCGACATTGCGGAACTTCCCGTCGGTCAAGGCGAGGCTCCTAGCGCCGATGCGCACCGGCGCGCCGAAAATCGAGGTGACGCGGCCGCCGAAGGCCACGTCGAGCGTAGCGCCGACGCCAGCAAGGCGCGCCTCGGCCACCAGCTCGGGATCCCAGAAGAAGGCAAAGACGCAAGGCACAGGCGGCTTCGCCTCGAGCAAGGCGCGAAACAAGGTGGGCGTGTCGCCGATCCCGCCGGAAAGCGGATTGTCGGCTGGATCCGTGATTGCCGCCGGCCTGTCGCCCGGGATGGCCAGCGCCTGCGCGATGGCGTCTTCGGGTGAGGGAGGCCTCGCTTCAAAGCGCGCCTGCCTTGCTGCCATCTCGGCTGCCAAAGCATGCGCCGCGCGCTGCGCCAGCATGCGGTCGCCATCGGCGAACACCATGGCGGTCGGCCCGGCAAAGGGGGAATCTCCATAGGCAAAGCCACCGAACACGGTCGCTTCCAATATGCCGGGCTCGGCGCGCCACGCGGCGGCGAGCTTCGCCATCTCGGCCATCGGCCCGTCGGTCGTGCGCATGTTGAAACTGGTATAGATCGCCGGCACCTTGGCGATGACGCCGACCGGTTTGATCCGGCCCTCGGCAAGTGACGTCAACAGCGCCAAGGCTCGCGCCGCCGTCGCATCCATGTCGATATGCGGATAGGTCTTGTAGCCGGTCGCGACATCGAGGAGCGCGATCATCGCCGGCCCGATATTGGCGTGGAGATCGAAGCTGGCGGCAAGCGGCGTCTTGCCGATGATCGCCCGCACATCCTCAAGAAGTTCCAGTTCCGGCGTCGGATTGCCGCAGGTGACCATGGCACCATGGAGCGACAGATAGACGGCGTCCCATTTCTGCTGCTGCAGTCCATCGAGAATGTCGGCGCGGATGGCGGCAAAGGCATCGTCGGTCACCGGCCCGCCGGGCGGTGCCGCGGCGCAGCGCAGATAGGTCACCTCCCAATCGGGATGCGCGTCGGCAAAGGCGATGACGGCGCCGATTTCAGTCGCGGTGTCGCGATAGAGCGTCACCGCCGCGTCGCCCTCGGCCCATTCGCGCGCCTGGAAGATATCGAGGCCGGTGGTGATGGGGGAAAAGGAATTGCCCTCGTACCACAGCCGCGCAACCGCAAGTTTCTTCTTCATCGCACCGGTTTCTTCTTCATGGCATCTGACAGTCATTCCCACGATCTGGCCCGAAAATTAGCCTATGGGGCGGCTTGCGTCCATCTCCCGCCCCCGTCTAAAGTCCGGCCAACATCAGGCAGGGGGAAAAGATGGCCCGCGACCCACGTTACGACATTCTGTTCGAACCGGTGAAGATCGGGCCGGTGACCGCCCGCAACCGCTTCTTCCAGGTGCCGCATTGCAACGGCATGGGCCATCAGCATCCCCAGGGCCATGCCGCCATGCGGGGCATGAAGGCCGAGGGCGGCTGGGCGGTGGTGGCGACCGAGGAATGCGAGATCCATCCCTCCGGTGACGTGACCCCCTATGTCGAGGCGCGCATCTGGGACGATCACGACATTCCCTATCTTTCCATGATGACGGAAGCAGTGCATCGTCACGGCTCGCTCGCGGCGGTCGAGCTTGTGCACAACGGACCCAGCTCCTCCAACCTCTACAGCCGCGAGGTGCCGATCGGCCCCAGCCACCAGCCGACCAATTACTACCCGTTCCAGGCCCGCGCCATGGACCGCGAGGATATCCGCAACTATCGCCGCTGGCACCGCGACGCCGCTGTCCGCGCCAAGAAGGCCGGCTTCGACATCGTCTATGTCTATGCCGGTCACGATCTCTCCTTGCCGATGCATTTCCTGCAGAAGCGGCGCAACCAGCGGACCGACGAATATGGCGGCAGCCTCGAGAACCGCGTGCGCCTCTTCCGCGAACTGATCGAGGAAGCAAAATCGGCCGTGGGCGACACCTGCGGCATCGCCGTCCGCTTCGCGGTCGAGGAGATGATGGGCGATGACGGCGTCTCGATCGAGGGCGAGGCCAAGGACATTGTCGCCATGCTGGCCGATCTGCCCGACCTCTGGGACGTCAACCTCTCCAACTGGAAATACGATTCCCAGACTTCGCGCTTTGCCGAGGAAGGCTATCAGGAACCCTTCACCGCCTTCGTGAAGAAGCTGACCAGCAAGCCCGTGGTGGGGGTGGGGCGCTATACCTCGCCCGACCGCATGGTCTCGCTGATCAAAAAGGGTGTGCTCGACATGATCGGCGCGGCCCGCCCGTCGATCGCCGATCCCTACCTCCCGAAAAAGATCGAGGAGGGACGGATCGAGGATATCCGCGAATGCATAGGCTGCAATATCTGCATCACCGGCGACATGACGATTACGCCGCTCCGCTGCACGCAGAACCCGACCATGGGCGAGGAATGGCGCAAGGGCTGGCATCCGGAGATCATTCCGGCCAAGGCGTCGCAGGATCGCGTGCTCATCGTCGGTGGCGGTCCAGCCGGCCTCGAAGCCGCGCGCGCCGTGGGCCTGCGCGGGTACGAGGTGGCGCTCGCCGAAGGCTCGACCGAACTCGGCGGGCGCGTGAACAAGGAATCGCGCCTGCCCGGCCTTTCCGCCTGGGGCCGCGTGCGCGACTATCGCTTGGGGCAGATCGGCAAGATGAGCAATGTCGACACCTATCTCGACAGCCGCATGACGGCTGCCAACATCCTGGAACAGGGGTTCGAGCGGGTGGTGCTTGCGACCGGCAGCCATTGGCGCAAGGACGGGGTGGGCCGCAGCCATGCCCGCGCCATTCCGGGCCTCGACGGCGCCATTGTCTTCTCGCCCGACGACATCATGGAAGGTCGCCTGCCGCCCAGCGGCACGGTGCTGGTCTATGACGACGACATGTTCTACCTCGCCGGCGTGCTGGCGGAGAAGCTCGCCAAGGCCGGTCTCGACGTCGTCTATGTGACGCCCGGCGACACGGCCTCGAGCTGGACAGCGAACACGCTCGAAGTCCTCTTCATCAACAAGCGCCTGCGCGCGCTCGGCATCCGCGTCATCACCGCCCATGATCTCGTCGAGGTGAAGGCGGGCGTCGCGCAGCTCGATTCCGCCTATGGCGAGAAGCCGCATTTCATCGCCATCGATGCCGTGGTGCCGGTGACGGCGCGCCTGCCGGAAGAGGCGCTCTATCACGCCCTGATGACCAACCCGGAGGCGCTGAAGGATGCCGGCATCAAATCGGTGACCCGCATCGGCGATTGCCTCGCCCCCGGCCTCATCGCCTACGCCGTCTATGCCGGCCATCGCTATGCGCGCGAGTTGGATACCAACGACACCAACGAAGTGAAATTCCGCCGCCCGCTGCCGATCATGGCGACGAGCTGATCTTGCCTAATTAAACTCCGTCATGCCCGGGCTTGACCCGGGCATCCACGTCTTTGCTGGCGTCAAGGAAACTCGTGGATCCCCGCACCAAGTGCGGGGATGACGGTGTGCTATCTGGTTGTAACAAGTCCTGCAACGCCCCACACCCCAACCCGTCTCCGCCGTCGGCGAAGGCCGACATTCGTCGGCTGTGGGGCGAGGGGCTTTAAGGCGAACTTGGTCGGAACTCCCTCGCCCCGCTTGCGGGGAGAGGGTCGGGGTGAGGGGAATGACTCGTTCTCAATCCGGCATCGGCTTGGCGCCCACATGGGGCATGTGTTCGCCGCGCGGATCGAGTTCGGGGGCGCCATAGGCGCCTTGCACGGCGGGGACGGCGACGTAGTTGTTCTGCTCTTCCGGCGTCTTCGCCTTGCGCCGGAACACGCGGTAGAGCGCGAAGGTGACGATGAGGCCATAGCCGCAGCCGACGAACAGGAACAAGGCGCGTGGCCCCAGCTCATGCATGGCAACGCCGGCCAGGGACGGGCCGATCGAGGCGCCGAGGCCCCAGGCGAAGAGCAGGCCGGAGGAAGCCGCGACGAAATCCTTCCGGGCGATATAGTCGCTGGTCTGGCCGATGCCCAGCGCATAGAGCGGCGACTGGAAGGCCGAGAGCAGGAAGAAGATCACCAGCAGGAAAATATAGGGCATCTCCGGCGTCGCATAGATCATCAGGCACAGCAGCGCTGAGGCGGTCACCGTGCCGATGATGATCGGCCGCCGGCCATGGACGTCGGCCGCGTGGCCGATCGGGAACTGCGCGATGAGGACCGCGATGGTGCCGATCAGCAGCAGGAAGGAAAGCTCCCGCTCACCCATCGCCATCGCATCGACGAAGGCCGGCAGCAGGCCATAGAGCGAGCCGTTGAGGAAGCCGGCGCCGAAACAGCAGACGACGCCCAGGGGCGAGATCACGAACAGGCGCCGCAGGCTGAGATGGGTATGCTCGCTGATGACCGGGTTGCCGATCTTGGTGAGGCCTAGCGGGATCATCGCGCTGGCCAGGCACAGGGTGCAAAAGGCAAAGAGCAGGATGCCGGTCGGATCGTCGACATTGAGCAGCAAAGGCGAGATGCCGGAAGCCCCCCAGCTCACCGCGGTATAGATCGCAAAGATGCGGCTCCGCGTTTCGTCGGTCGATTTGTCATTGAGCCAGGATTCGATCACCACGAAGCCGCCGGCCAGCGAGAAGCCGGCGATGGCGCGGAGGGCGATCCAGAAATAGGCATCCTGGATGACGAGGTGCAGCACGGTGGCATCGGCCGCCAGCACGACGAATACGCCGAAGGCGCGGATATGGCCCACCCGGCGAATGATGCGCTGGCAGACCACGGTGCCAGCGAGGAATCCCACGAAATAGGCCGAGGCCGCGACACCGACGACGATCTCGGAGACGCCCCAGCGCGCGAGCTGGATACCGATGAGCGGCATCAGGATGCCCAGCGCCACCTCGATCAGCGTGATGCCGATGAGGACCGGCAGGACCGGCTGCGTGGTGCGCCAGATCGCCTGAAACATCAAAACCCCCGAAAAGCCGCCAGAAACCCCGGGCGGGACTTTAGAGGGTCGACAGGTCGTTTGGCTAGGGGAAGGGTTCGCCCCCAATCGTCATGGTCCGCCTTCGCGGACCATGACGACCCTTTTTTTACTACTCCACTACCGCCACGCCGCGCTTCAGCAACCCGTTGGCGATGATGATTCGCTGGATTTCGCTGGCCCCCTCCCAGATGCGGTCGACCCGGAGTTCGCGGAAGAAGCGCTCGGCCACGTTTTCCCGCATATAGCCGCGCCCGCCGAAGATCTGCACCGCCCGGTCGGCGACACGGCCGGCCATCTCGCTGGCATAGAGCTTGGCCATGGCGCATTGCGCATGGGCGGTCTTCAGGTCGGACCCCTCATCGATGGCGCGGGCGGTCTCATAGGTCATGAGGCGTGCCGCGAACAGTTCCGTGAGGGAATCGGCCAGCATGAACTGCACCGCCTGTTGTTCGGCCAAGGGCTTCCCGAAGATGATACGGCTCTTGGCAAAGGCGGTTGCTTCCTCGATGAGCCGTTCGGCCGACCCGCAGCAGCGTGCCGCGATCATCAGGCGTTCATGGCGGAACCACGCATAGGTGAAGCCCATCCCATCACCTTCCGCGCCGATGCGGTGGCCGACCGGCACACGCACATTGGTGAAGCGGTAGATCGGGTGGTGCGCCCGGTAATTGTGCGTGTAGGCCGGTGTGCGGACGATCTCGACGCCGGGCGTATCGTGATCGACAAAGAACAGGGCATGGGCACCCTTGTTCGGCCCGTCGGCGATCTTGGCCTGGAAAAACATATAGTCGGAAAGATTGGCGCTGGTCACATGCCATTTCTCGCCGTTGAGGATGTAATCCTCGCCGTCTCGCCGGGCGGTCGACTGGATGGCGTCGACATCCGATCCGGCTTCCGCCTCCGTGATGGCATAGCATTCATGCCGCGCGCCGGTCATCAGCGGCTTGATCCAACGGTCGATCTGCTCGGGCGAACAGGCTTCCAGCATCCATTTCTGCGGGTTGTTGGCGCACCAGCCCAGCGCATTGGTGACGCGGCCGGTCTGCTCCTGCGCCACCGCCTGTTCCAGCGTCGTGTAGCCGCGCCCGCCCATGCTCTCCGGCAGGTCCATGTTGTCGAGGCCCGCTTGCCTGGCCTTCTCCTTCATGCGTGTCCAGACATCCTCCGGGACCAGCCCGTCATGCATTTCGGCATGCACTTCCCAGGGGATCAGTTCGGCATCGACAAAGGCGCGCACACGCGCCTGGATCTCGCGGGCGCGGGGCGGCAAGGACATGGTCATGGGAAATCTCCGGTGGGATGGAGCTCAGGCGGCGGCGTTGCCGTTGGCGGCTGCCACCTTGCCGCCGAATTCGCGTGGGAAAAGGCCGGCGAGGAAGGCGCGGACGCTGGCCTTCGCGGTATCGCGGTCGGTCTGCTTGGGATTGAGGAGCATGTCCAGCCACAGCCCGTCGATCATGGCATTGAAGCCGCGGGCGATGAGGCCGGCATCGAGGCCCTGATAGCCGCCTTCATCGATGAGCGCCTGGAAGGTCTCGGTCGTGGCGATCTGGAAGGAGGTCGAGAGGTCGGCGCAGAGTTTCAGGAATTCCGGGCGCCAGCGCGTCTCGCCCCAGAAGGCATACCAGACCGTGACCTGCTTGCGGTTGGCATGGGTCCGGGCGAAATCCGCCTCGATCATGGCGTCGAGCTGAGCCGCCGCCGATTTCCCGGCCTTGGCCAGGATCGCCTGCATGTGCTGCTCGTAATCCTCGACCAGATGTTTGAAGGTCGCGATGAGGAGCGCGTCCTTGCTCTTGAAATAGAAATTGACGATGCCGACTGAGAGACCGGCTTCCTGCGCCACATCGGCGATCTTCAGCTCGGTAAAGCCCTTGCGGGCAATCCCGTCGATCGTCGCCTCGATGAGCTGCCGGCGCCGGGCCTCCTTGGCCAATTCGCGGCTCATGCCTTGTTCCCTTTCGGGCGGCAGAACCGGCCAGTGGTTGACGATCATGCCAGCCGGCCTTCGCTCAGGCCGCCGACCGGCTCGTCTCCCGCAAGGCGTCATTGCGCCGCCGCAATGTCCCGGCCGCCGGCGCCCGCACCTCGTTCACCACGGGGCAGGCTGCCCGAATCCGGTCGTGGAAATCTACCACCGCATGCTCGTAATTGGAAAGCGGCCCCGGCTCATAGCCGTGGGATCCCATGCCGAGCTGGACCCGTTCGCACAATTCCCGGTCCTCGGCCCCGACCTGGCGGTTGATGCGGGCGTTCAAATACTGCATCGCCTTCAGCTCCCGGCTGGCACCCTGGTCCTTGGCGGGGCGCACATAGATCGGATAGCGCATGACGGAGGTCTCGCCGCCCATCGGCAGGATATGGAAGATGTCGAAGCTGTCCGGATAGATGTCGAGGCCGATATTCGGCGCCATGGAAAAGAAGGTCCAGGTCTTGCGCACATCCTCGGGCAGGTCGGTGAGGGCATCCTTGGCGAGGTGCTGGTACATGCGCTCGGCCCGGTTGGCCGAGGGGATGCCCTTCAGGACGCTCTTGCTGTAGGCAACGCCATGCTGGTTGATGACCCCGGTCAGATCGCTGTCCAGCATCCGGTTGAGGCCTGGATGCCCGATCGGCACATGGTAGTTCTCGAGGTTGTTGTCGACCGCGATTTTCCAGTTGCAATCCCAGGTCTCGATCCAGGCGGGACCGCCCGGCACCATTTCCTCGAGATTGTAGCCGGCGATGACATCGGCCATGTCGCCGAAGCTCTCGCGCAAGGACGGGCCGCCCGGCACCACCCGGGTGAAGACCATGCCGGCCAGGATCTCCATCTCGACTGGCTTCAGGCCGAGCTGGTCCTTCTCGATGCCGGGGAAGGTCTTTTCCGCGGGTACCCCCTTCAATTCGCCGCTGAGGTCATAGCTCCAGCCATGATAGGGGCAGGTGATGCGCGCCTTGCAATTGCCGCTGCCGTCGAGGAGCTTTGCCGCGCGGTGGCGGCAGACATTCATGAAGGCGCGCAGCACCTTGTCCTTGCCGCGCATGACCAGGATGGAATCGCGCTTCAGATCGAGGGTCGCATAGTCGCCGGGCTTCGCCACTTCCGAGATGTGGCAGACGAACTGCCAGCTGGGCAGGATCAGGTTTTCATATTCGATGTCGATCAGCTCGTCGCTGGTATAGGCCCAGGCCGGCAGGCTCACCGCCAGGCCCCCATGCACATCCGACCGCGCCGTCTGGTTTTTGATTTGATCGATCATCGTCATCATCCCGCTCCGATTTATCAGCGTTTATATGGGATGATTTCTATACGATAGAATCAATAAAGTCAATGTTTTCATATCAATAACGTTCATATATTGAATGATGGTTCAATCAAAAATGAAGAAAATCAAGGACTTGGCCAAGCAGTCCTAAGGTGCCGGGGAAAAGGCGGGATTTAAGTGGGTGGGGGAAAGTTTGGACCGATATGTACTGCGGAGATTGCGTTGGCATCGATCAGCACCAGTTTTCTCGAGTGCCGTGGAAATCGCCCTGCAGGGTCAAGGCTTTGGCGCAAGCCTTGACGTCTGAAAATTCCCTGATTAATTGAAGCAGCTCTCCGGCTCATTCGCGTGACAGGAGGCAAAGACGCGTATGCCGATGAAGTTTGCGCTCTCACCGGTCATGAGGAATGGGAGAGGCCGGGAGGGAGAGATGACTAAGGTAAGTGTCAAGATTGTGCATGCCTGCACGTGGCTCCTGAAGCAGGCGACCATACTATCGATCGCCCTTTCAACGAGCGGAGTTCTCCCAGCAAGCGCCAATGACGAGATGTGTTTGAGTCTCGAAGCTCAAGGGAAGTCGGTGTTACTCGGAATAGACAGCGCATACTTCCGTCATATCCCAGTTCCACCGAGTTCTATCTTTCGCATCGTGTTTCGATATAGAGACTTAGCGCCAATGGGTAAGAGCTTCACTATTGATCGATTTGATCCTGAAAAATTGACCGAGCAAAAGGGTGCGGAAGCGCTAGAAGTAACAACATTCTTAACTATAGCAATGAAGAGCAGGACAGGATTTGTTCTCCACTTACCTAAACTCCCAGGGAGAATGAAATTGCCTGGGTGGCAAAGCTACACATGCGAAGGATGCATTTCTGAAGTGCTTATTCCTGACAGCCAACATGATGCTCCACATCATCTTGAATGTCCTTCGGCCCCCATGTTCACACAGGCCCAGGAGAAACGGTTCAGCTGCACTGTCTACGATGTAGTTGACGGAATCGAAGTCCAATACGTTGTTCCCAAGCAAAAAATAGCGATGCTGAGTGATTTTAGAGATAAGACAAAGCAGTTGATCGAGGGTTTTCGAGTGGCTGGCAATGCATACTGCCCAAAGTAGGGAAAATCGGACTCTGACCCCGATTGCTTATATCAATAGAGTTCATATATTGAATGATGGTTCAATCAAATATGAGGAAAATCAAGGACTTGGCAGGGCGGTCCTAAGGCGCCGGGGAAAAAGCGGGATTTAAGTGGGAGGGGTGGAGAATGGGGTGTCATTTGGTGCGGAGATCGCGTGGGCACCGATCTGCACCAGCTCTATAGCGGGCCGGGGAAAACGCTCTGCAGGGTCCATGCGTCGCGGGATGCCTTGACGTCAGAATCTTCCCTGATTAATTGAAGTAGCTCATTGGCTCAATCCCATGACACAAGACGGGGGCGGGAATGCTGACCGGATTTGTGTGTTCACCGTTCACGAAGGTGGGTGGTGAGGTGGGGGAGAAACGGGGAAGGTGCTTGGCAATAGAATTGAGAGCCAGGTGACGTGGTCATTGACGAGGGGAGCCCTGATGCGCATTGCCAGAGTGCCACTGTACCTTGTTGGAATTCTGTTCGCCGTAGTTGTTCTCGATTGTACATCGAAGTCAGGTCTTCGCGCTGATGGCGACGGAGATGTGACGATAGAAATTCCGATGCCTTATGACGTTGTTCGCTCTATCGTAAGTACGGCAGATGTGCCGGACGGTGCAACATGGGACCAGTTGTTGGATCGTGCCGTCGTGACAAAGCGTGTCGCACCGGTGCGAATCTACTTTCAGAACGCTGCCGATGTTAAGTATGAGCACATTACGGAGCTGATCAAGGTGCAGATACTGCCTCTACTCGCGTCCGTACACGAAACGTCGGGGCTGAAGTTCGATTGGGTTCACGACCTGAACGAAGCTGATACAGTGATTGTCTTCGCTGACCGAGCGTCACAGGGCTTGGCAGCTATAGGCGAAGTGCGGTTGGTCAAGTGGCTGGGTCAGCCTCGGGAAGAGTTTGACGCGGGGCTAGAAACTTTTCGTAGCGACGAGAGTGAATGCTTGGGATTCACTGTGGCGCCTGGTGGCATTATCACTCGCGCTGTTGGATTTGTCTCGACCGGCCAATCAGCATCGTCCGAAGAGAACTGCATCGCCAAGAACCTGCTCTATGCCATCGGACTCCGAGGGCCGGCAGATGGCCCATCGGCCAGGAATTTGGATTATTCATCGCGGACAATCGATATCCTGGACAAACTGGGGTTGCAGACTATTTACGGTCGCAATGTTCAACCGGGTATAAAGCTGCGCGAAGTCATTGAGGTAAAATCAGATGAGTGAGCGTCAGACTCCCCGTTGCTGCGCGGCCGGCAAAGTCTGACACGCGTCGGCGGTGCGTGCGACTAGGGATAGAGGTATATCGGACGCGCCTTAGCCCGCCATCGCCACCGCGATCGCGGCACCCAAGCGTGCGTTGTTCCGCACGAGCGCGATGTTGGCCACCAGCGAGCGGCCTTCGGTGAGGGCCGCGACACGCTTCAGCAGAAAGGGTGTGAGCGTCTTGCCGCGATAGCCGGTGGTGTCGGCTTCGACCAGGGCGCCCTGGATCTGGCGGTCGATCTCGGCGGCGGGGATCTCGTCGGCCACGGGGATCGGGTTGGCGATCACCAGCCCGCCTTTGAGGCCCAACTCCCATTTGGCGCGCATGACGGCGGCGATCTCGGCGGCGCTGTCGGCGGTAAAGGGCGATTTGTGGCCGCTGTCGCGCGAATAGAAGGCCGGGAAAATGTCGCTGCCCATGGTGATCACGGGGACACCGGCGGTCTCGAGGTATTCGAGCGTCAGGCCGATATCGAGGATCGATTTCGCCCCGGCGCAGACCACCGCCACATTGCTTTCCGCCATCTCCTCGAGATCGGCCGAGATGTCGAAGCTTTTGGCTGCTCCCCGGTGCACGCCGCCGATGCCGCCGGTCACGAACACCTGGATGCCGGCCATGGCGGCGATGCGCATGGTGCTGGCGACCGTGGTGGCGCCGTTGCCACGGGTCGCGACCAGGACCGGTATGTCGCGGATGCTGGCCTTCACCATGTCCGGCGATTGTGCGACGCGCTGCAATTCCGTTTCCGACAGGCCTACCTTGAGCCGTCCGTCGAGAATGGCGATGGTGGCCGGCAGCGCACCACCGGCACGGACCAGTCCCTCGACTTCTTCCGCCGTCACCAGGTTCTGCGGGAAGGGCATGCCATGGGCGACGATGGTCGATTCCAGCGCGACCACCGGTCGGCCAGCCTTGAGGGCTTCGGCGATTTCCGGGGCGATGTCGAGATAGGGGTTCATGATCGCTCCTTGGTTCATTTGCTCGCGGCGGCGACACTGGTCAATGAATGCACCGCGCGGGCGGCAAGTTCCTGGCCCATGCGCGCAGCTTGCGCAGCGCTCTTGCCGCGCGCAAGGCCATAGGCGAAGCCCGCCACCATGGCATCGCCACCACCGGTCACGTCACGCACCCTGGCCCGCGATGCCGTCGGCAGATGCACCGTGAAATTGATGTCGTCATGGGCCGAGGAAAGATAGCAGCCGGCGGCACCCAGCCCCACCAGCACATGGCGCACACCGCGGCGGTGCAGCAGCCGCATGGCGCGCTTGAGGGCGGCCTCGCTCTTGACCGGAAAACCCACCAGCGCCGCCAGCTCATCACGGTTGGGCGTCACGGCATGGATCGGCAGGCCTGAGCGGAGCAACGAGGCGAGGCGCTTCGCCTTGGGGACCGAGACCGGCTCGACGATCAGCGGGATCTTCGCCTTCGCGGCAATCTTCGCGACCTCGGCCAATGCCTCGGCGCTGAGATTGCAATCGGCCACCAGCAGCCTTGCCGCCGCCAGCTCTGCCCTGTGGCGGGCGATGAAGCGCGGCGTAATGGCGTCGATGAGGCGCATGTCGGCAACGCCGATCACCATCTCGCCCTGGCGGTCGATCACCACCGCATAGGTGCCGGTATTGCCCTTGGCCCGGGTGGTGAGCCTCATGTCGATGCCGGCAGCAGCCGAGCCTTCGATGAGACGGGTGCCGGCATCATCGTCGCCCACCACCGACAGCAAGGCGACGGGTGCGCCGAGGCGCGCCAAGTTCTCGGCGATGTTGCGCCCGACTCCGCCCAGGCTCAGCGAACTCGCACCGGGATTGGAGGTGGCGGCCACGGTTCGCCCCGCGATGACGCTCTTGATGTCGAGATTGGCGCCACCGATGACGATGATGCTCATGATGTCACGCCGCTGCCACAGGCTTGGCGCTGGCCGGCTGGTCGAATTGCAGTTCCGCGAGGCGCGCATAGAGCCCGCCCTGGCGGATGAGCTCGGCATGGGTCCCGATGGCGTCGATGCGGCCCTTTGTCGAGCACCACGATGCGGTCGGCCTTCAACACGGTCGCCAGGCGGTGGGCGATCACCAGCGTGGTGCGGCCGACCATCAATTTGTCGAGCGCTGCCTGCACCAATTTCTCGCTCTCGGCATCCAGGGCCGAGGTCGCCTCGTCGAGCAGCAGCAGGACCGGATTGCGCAGCACGGCGCGCGCGATGGCGATGCGCTGCCGCTGGCCGCCGGAAAGGCGCACGCCGCGTTCGCCGAGATGCGTGTCGAAGCCTTGTGGCAGCCGATCGAGGAATTCGCTGGCATGGGCCGCATCGGCGGCCTTGCGGATGGCTGCGTCATCGGCGTCTGGCTTGCCGTAGCGGATGTTCTCGGCGGCGGAGGAGGAGAAGATCACCGGGTCCTGCGGCACCAATCCCATGGTGGCGCGCAAGGCTTCCGGCACCACATCGCGGATGTCGATGCCGTCGACTGAGATGGCGCCGTCGTCGGCATCATAAAAACGCATCAGCAATTGCATGATGGTGGTCTTGCCGGCGCCGGACGGGCCGACGATGGCGACCGTCTCGCCGGGGGCAATCTCGAGGTTGAAATCGTCGAGCGCCTTGGTCTCCGGCCGCGACGGATAATAGAAGGTCACATGGTCGAACTTGACGCGGCGGGTGAGGGGCTGCGGGAGGTGCTTCGGCAAGGCCGGCGCCGAGATGATCGGCCTCGTGTTGAGGAGCTCGATGATCCGCTCCATGGCGCCCGCCGCCCGCTGCAGATCGCCGATCACCTCGGTGATCGCGCCGAGCGATCCCGCCACCACGATGGCGTAGAAGACGAAGGCTGAGAGCTGGCCCGCGGAGATATCGCCCGCCAGCACATCGGCGCCACCGATCCACAGCACGATGCTGATGGCGCCGAAGATGAGCAGGATGACGAGGCCGGTGAGGAAGGCACGGGCACGGACCCGCTGTGTGGCGGCGTCGAACGCCTCCTCCACCCGGCCACCGAAGCGCTTGCGCTCTTCGACCTCATGGGCGAAGGCCTGGACCGTGCGGATGCCATAGAGCGATTCACTGGCATCGGCCGAGACCTCGGCGATCTTGTCCTGGGAGAGGCGCGACAGCACGCGTACCTTGCGGCCATAGATGATGATCGGCGCCACCACGAAGGGCACCACCAGGAAGACGAGGCCGGTGAGCTTGGGGCTGGTGATGAACAGCATCACCGTGGCGCCCACCATCATGATCGTGTTGCGCAAGGCGATCGAGGCAGAGGAGCCGACCACGGTCTGCAGCAAGGTGGTGTCGGTGGTGAGGCGCGAGATGACCTCGCCGGTGCGCGTCACTTCGAAGAAGCCGGGGCTCAAGGACACGATATGGTCGAAAACCGCCTTGCGGATGTCGGCCACCACGCGCTCGCCCACCCAGGTCACGAAATAGAAGCGGGCATAGGTGGAAAGCGCCAGGATCACGGTGACGCCGAACAGCGCCAGCACCGTTTGATCGAGGATATGCGGATCGCCGAGGCCAAAGCCGCGGTCGACCAGATAGCGCATGCCGCTGCCCAAAGCGAGGACCGTGCTCGCCGAGACCAGCAGGGCGATGGTGCCGCCCACGACGCGCAGGCGATAGGGGGCGACGAAGCGCAAGAGGTCGCTGAGGCGCCGATATTCGCGCGAGATCGGCCGGTCTGGGAGAGGTGCACCGCGCGCCATGGCGTGTCAGGCCGCGCTGATGAGGGCGGGGAGGCCCAGGGGCTGCCCCAGGACAGCGGCCAGTTCAGTCTCCAGCCGGTCGTGGAGTGGCTCGCCGCCGCGCGTCGGCAGCCAGGCGCCGCTGGCCGGGTCCGGCTTGAAATGGGCCGCACCGCTCTTCGGGCTGGACAGCCAGATTTCCTGATTGGCACCATGCTTGTTGACGACATAGGTGCCGCCGTCTTCGAGCTTGATGGTCAGGACCGGGCCCTGCAGCTCGATATCGTCCAGCACATCCTCCATCGCATCCTCGATGGCCCGGGTCAGGCGCTGGAGGGTTCTTGTGGCCAGGCGGTCGAAGTCGGAATCGTCCATGCGGCATACTTTCTGTGGTCGGCCCTGGAATAACCGCCCCGGGACGGGGCCGCAATGGCTATTGTCAGCGTGTCGTTAACCATAATCCGGGGCGACCCAGCGACCATATCCCTGCTTGCCATATGGGGCCCCCTTGGTTATAAACCGGCCAAATTCGCCCAAGGGTCTACCCCAAGGGTTCATTCCCATGGGTATCGACTAGGAGTTTTCGCCATGAAGGCCAACATTCATCCGAACTACCACGAGATCAATGTCGTCATGACCGACGGCACCAAGTTCAAGACCCGCTCGACCTGGGGCAAAGAGGGCGACACGCTCAACCTCGATATCGATCCCAAGTCGCATCCGGCCTGGACCGGCGTTCATCGCCTCCTGGATTCCGGCGGCCAGCTCGCGAAGTTCAACAAGCGCTTCGCCGGCATCGGTCTCAAGAACAACAACGACTAAGACGGCATTTCATGCCGCAAGGTTCGAAAACGGCCGCCCCTCGGGGCGGCCGTTTGCGTTCGGGAATGGCATCAGCCCTGGATGACGGGCAGAGGGGCGGCCTCAGACCACCGGCTCGAAGCCATCCGCTGTGACCCGGGCGAGTGTCCCGGTATGGATGTCAAAGCGGAAGCCGTGAAGGGCGAGCTGCCCCCCCGCCACCCCTGATTTGATCCAGGGGAAGGTCAGGAGATTGGCCAGCGACACGCGCACCACTTCGGCCTCGCACAGGTCGAGCCGCGAATGCCCCTCTTCTTCATGGCCATGACGATGCGCCGCTGCGTCGAGGGCGGATTTGGCAATGCCCATCCAGGGGACGACAAAATCCTGTGCTTCCGCGGGTGCCCCCTCGACGATGGCCTGCACTCCGCCGCAGCGCGCGTGGCCCAGCACGACGATGCGCGCCACCTTCAAGACGCGGACACCGAACTCAAGGGCGGCGCTGGTGCCATGATAGCCGGCATCGGGCAGGTAGGGCGGTACCAGCCCCGCCACGTTGCGCACGACGAACAGCTCGCCGGGGCCCGTGCCGAACACGGTCTGCGGATCGACCCGGGAATCGGAGCAGGCGATGACCAGCGTTTCCGGTCGCTGACCGCGCTTGGCCAGCGCCTGGTAACGGTCTCGCTCGGCGGGCCAGGTTTCGGTGCGGAAACGGCGATAGCCAGAGATCAGTCGGTCCATATCGATCCTCACGAAATGATGCCGGATTTGGTGGGTCGCGTCCGCCACAGCGAATAGAGCACACCGGCCGCCAGGATGGCGAAGGTGACCCCCAGCGACCAGGAGGCCGGGAACTTCTCCCACCCAAGGAGGTCGGCCACGAAGATCTTCGACCCGATGAAGACCAGTAGAATGGCCAGCGCCTGTTTGAGGTAGGCGAAGCGATGCAGGATCGCCGCCAGAGCGAAATAGAGCGCCCGCAGACCCAGGATCGCGAAGATGTTCGAGGTGTAGACCAGATAGGGATCGGTGGTGATGGCGAAGATCGCCGGCACCGAATCCACCGCGAAGATCACGTCGGCGATCTCGATCAGCACCAGGGCCATGAACAGGGGTGTCACATAGGTAACAATCCGCCCGGTCTTCTGGTCGGCCTGCCGCACGAAGAAGTTCTGCCCGTGGAGCTGCTCAGTCACCTTGAACTTCCGGCGCATGAACTTCACGACCGCATTGTCGGCCAGATCCGATTCCTTGTCGCCCAGCCACAGCATCTTGACACCCGTGGCGATGAGGAAGGCGGCGAAGATATAGAGCACCCAGTGGAACTCACTGACCAAAGTGGCGCCGAAACCGATCATGATCGCGCGCAGGATGATGGCGCCGAGGATGCCCCAGAACAGGACGCGGTGTTGATACTGCCGCGGTATAGCGAAGTAGGTGAAGATGAGGGCGATGACGAAGACATTGTCGAGTGCGAGGCTTTTTTCGACAACGAAACCGGTCAGATATTCGACACCGGCCTGTGGTCCCAGTTGCGCCCAGACGAAACCGCCGAAGCCGAGACCCAGGGCAATGTAGACGGCCGACAAAGCGAGGCTCTCGCGCGCGCCGATTTCGTGATTGTCCCGGTGCAGGACGCCGAGATCGAAGGCCAGCAGGGCGACCACGATGCCGATGAACCCGAGCCACATCCAGAGCGGCTGGCCGAGGAAAAGTGTTCCGATCAGAAAATCCATGATGCTCCCCAAAATAAGTATGAGGGGCAGCTCGCGGCACAGCGATCATCTGGACGTCTTCTGGGAGGACGTTCCGGACCCGGCATCGAGCTCACCCGATGCGGTCCGACATCACGACGTCGTAAGCGACATCGTCAGAGGGGCCCGGCCCGCTGGGGAGAAGTAGTAGCCGCCCGGTGGCGTTGCAACCCCTCCCCAGCACTTTTTTTCAGCTGGATTGTCGTGAATGGGACCTCAGGCGACGACGTCCTGCGGCTCAGGAGCGCGCTTGCGACCCGTGACCATGGCCCGCACCAGATTTTCCCGGTGGCGGAAGCCGGCGATGATGACGCCGGCCACGTGGAGCCCGACCAGGCCGAGGAGGGCATTGGCCAGGGCCTCATGGGTTTCCTCGACCCATTCGACACCCCAGAAGGCATCGGTGGTGTAGAGCCAGCCCGTGAGGCAGAGGGCCGCCATGCAGCCGATGAGCGCCAGGATCATCAGGCCGCCGGCCGGGTTGTGGCCGAGATAGCGGCGCTCCCGTCCGGTGAGGATATCGCGCAGATAGGCGGCGACGGTGCCGGGCGACCGAACGAACTGGGCAAAACGGGCGTAACGCGTGCCCATCACTCCCCAGGCGAGCCGGAAGGCGATCAGCGCTGCTGCCGCGTATCCGGCCCATATGTGGAGATCGTCCCATTCATCGGCGCTGAGCCAGGCAATCGCAAAGCTGGCTACCAGACACCAATGGAAGATCCGTACCATGGGATCCCAAACCCTGACCGTCGTGGCCCTGACCGTCGCCGCCATGATCTGCGTCCTTACTTCGACTTGACGACGGTGAGGGTCTTCGGATCGAAGTAGCTTTCCATCCGCGCGCCGCTGGCATCGGTGCCATAGACTTCGTAGCAGCCTTCGTCGATCTTCACTTTCTTGATCTTCCAGCCTTCGGCCTCGAGCTTCTTCTCGAGCGCTTCCTTCGGCTGCCATTCGGCCTCGGGCACGCTGCACAGATCGGCCGCGGCGGCCGAGCCGGCGCCAAGGACCGTGGCGACCAGGCCGGCGAAGAGAACATTGGTGAGAAGCTTGCGGTTCATGTGTAACCTCGTTGGATGAGTTGCTGACGAGCGGCACCATGACCCGTCAAACTGAAGCCAGACTGAAGGCACACAAGATATTTCTTAAGCTTGCCGTAAGCTCGCCACTCGAAGATGCGGCCTTCCGATGGAGTGAGGCGAATGCGTGTCCTGTTGATCGAAGATGAGCCCAGCCTGGGGCAGGCGGTCCAGGAACATGTCACCGATGGCGGCCACGCCGTCGATCGGGTGCTGCGACTGGATGACGCGGATGCCGCGTTGCGTGCCGTTGATTACGGCCTGGTCCTGCTCGACCTGCATCTGCCCGACGCGTCGGGCCTCGATTTCCTGCGGGCGCGGCGACGGCGCGGCGATACAAGGCCGGTCATCATCCTCACCGCGCGAGACCAGATCCGCGACCGTATCGACGGCTTGAATGCCGGTGCCGACGACTATCTGGTGAAGCCCTTCGACCTCGACGAGTTGAAGGCGCGCGTCGCCGCGGTGGCGCGTCGCTATACCGGCAATCCCAGTCCGATCCAGCGTTTCGGCGCAATCGAGATCGACCAGGCGTCGCGCCAGCTGAGCCGTGACGGCAAGAGAATTGAGCTCACCGGCCGCGAATGGGCAATTCTCGATCAATTGCTGCGCCGTCCCAACTCCCTCGTCAGCAAGGAGCAGATCGAGGAAGCGCTTTATCCCTTCGGCGCCGAGATCGAGAACAACACGATCGAGGTGCATGTCAGCCGGCTGCGCAAGAAGCTCGGTCGCGATTTCGTCACCACCGTGCGCGGTGTCGGCTATCGGCTGGGGCAGGCGTGACGGCGCGCTGGAGCATTTCGCGCCGCCTGGTGCTGGTCCTCACGGCGGGGCTGGGCCTGCTCTGGCTGGGCGCTGCGGCCCTCTCGACCATCGCCACCATGCATGAAATCAACGAGGTCCTGGACAGCGCCCTCCAGGAAACCGCGCAGCGCCTGCTGCCGCTGGCAACCTACGATCTCGCCGAGCATGAGGAAGAGGGCGGTCATCCGATCGGCGATGATGTGCCAGGCCATGAAGAATATCTGATTTATCAGATCAGGGATGCCGACGGCCGCGTTGTGCTGCGCTCCCACGATGCGCCGGCGAACCCGTTCCCGGTTCCGCTGGTGCCCGGTTTCGTGGATCATGACGATCGCCGCTTCTATACCGAAATCGCCGGGGACAGCGGCTATGCCATCCAGATCACGGAAGTCTCGGCACACCGGACCGAGACCATGCTGGACAGCCTGTTCTTCCTCGCCGCACCCATGCTGCTTCTGCTGCCGCTCGCCGGCATCACCATCTTGTGGACCGTCCGCCGCAGCACGACTGCCCCGATCCGCACCATGCGCGAGGCCATCCGCGCCCGCAGCGGCAGCAATCTCGACATGATTTCTGATGACGGCATGCCGGTCGAGCTGGCGCCGATCGTCAAGGACGTCAACCGGCTGCTGGAGCGCCTGGGGCTGGCCTTGGCCGGCGAGCGGGCTTTCGCCGCCAACAGCGCCCATGAACTGCGCACCCCGGTGGCCGCGGCCCTTGCCCAATTGCAGCGGTTGAACGCCGAGCTCGGCCCCTCGCCGCATCGGCAGCGCATCGAACAGATCATCGCCGCCTTGCGCAGGCTCGGCAATCTGGTCGAAAAAATGCTGCAGCTCTCACGCGCGGAAAGCGGCATCGCCATGACCGGGGAGCGGGTCGACCTGTTGCCAGTGCTGCGCTTGCTGCTGGATGAGTTCGACCGCAACGCGGCCTGCGGCGGACGCATCCGGCTCGATCCGCCCCACGTCGCAACCTGGATGGCGCAGATCGATATCGACGCCTTCGCCATCGTGCTGCGGAACCTGCTCGACAATGCGCTCAATCATGGCGCTGCCGATAAACCCGTGCGGGTGTTCCTCGATCACGCGAATTGCCTCCACGTGGTCAATGAGGGTGCGGTGGTGCCTGCTCCCGCCATCCCGCGCCTGACTGATCGCTTTGCCCGTGGCGACACCATGGCCCAAGGCTCGGGCCTTGGCCTTGCCATTGCCGATACGATCATGCGGCAGGCCGGCGGCAAGCTGGAACTGCATTCGCCGGCGATGGGAGAAGTGGATGGATTTGAGGCGGTGATCTGTCTGGCGGTAGATTGACCAGCGCGCCTAGGCTTGTCCGCTGCCGCGTTCGGGTGGCCAGGAACCGCTTTCGCCGGGTTGAGTCACGCGCTTGCTGACCTGGGCGTCAAGATGGGCGATGCGCTGGTACAGTTCGAGGCTGCGCGCCATCAGCTTCTGAAAATCGGGCGGCATGGTGCGCATGTCATCGGTTGTGTCGCGGCCGCAGAGTGTGTGGCCACCCAGGCGCCGTTCTGGCGACAGGGCTTCATCCAGCGTCAATTCCCCGGTCAGGACGGCGCGATGGGTGAGCAGCCAGGCCAGCGCCTCGGTCAGACGCGAAACAAGGCGCATGGTTTCAACTGAACTCGCCAAACCCTGGTCGATGCTGAGGCCCCGCGTGTCGGATTCCGCGCGGTCGCTGAGATAGCGGCGCGCATCGACGAGAAGACCCATCGTCTCCGACATGGTGCGGTCATAAAACTCGATCGTGGCCATCGATCGCCAACTCCGTCAAAAGCGTGCCTGCTGGTCTGGTCCGGACTTTCTTCTGAGTAGTAAATGCCGGACCAGCTCTTCTATCTGAGCATGTACGGCCTCACCCGTTAACAGACATTCCAACCAGTTAAGAAAAAGTGATGATTGGGCCTTGAAGGGCAAAAACGCACAACCCAATTAGTGGATTGTCGGAACGCCGCGGCAAGCGGGTGCCGATTTTCGCCGGGCCGATCCCAAGGATGGCCCAGTCAATGTTCCATGTTGCTCATCGGAGGATATGGCTATGCGTAGTTTTGATCTCACCCCCCTTTTCCGTTCGTCGGTTGGTTATGACCGCCTGTCGCGCCTGATGGATTCAGCCGCGCGCGTCGACGAAGCCCAACTGGCCTACCCCCCTTACAATATCGAGCAGGCAAGCGAAGATTCCTATCGCATCACCATGGCAGTGGCCGGCTTCACCGAAGCCGAACTGACCATTACGGCGCAGGAAAACCAGTTGCTTGTCTCTGGCAAGCCGGCCAAGGACGAACAGGCCAAGACCTATCTGCATCGCGGCATCGCCGGGCGCGCGTTCGAACGCCGCTTTGAGCTTGCGGATCATATCCGCGTTGTCGGGGCGGATCTTGCCAACGGGCTGCTGCATATCGACCTGAAGCGCGAAGTGCCGGAAGCGATGAAGCCGCGCACGATTGCGATAACGGCGGCCAAGAGCCAGCCCAAGGTGATCGACAGCCAGGCTGCCTGATCCATCGCATCAGCCTGAAATAGCGGAGGGCCGCTAACCGGTTTCCCGGTTGCGGCCCTCTCAATTTTGTAAAGCCTCAGACCTGTCTAACTTGTCGCAGCCGAAAGTTAGGAGGGGGAGCTTCACCCGTCAAGCCAGATTCGCGCAGCCGTAACACAGCGCGCGCATTCGTGATGCAAACTCTTAAACCTGATCGATTGCGTCGTGATTAGACGGCACAAAATTCATTTGTGCAGAAACAAATCCGCCGGCCAATTAGGCCGGCGGCAAGTTAGACAGGGAGGCATGAAACTGGATCGGAGAGATCCAGGAGAGGAAGGACGAGGTCCTTCCTGACTGCCAAAATAGGCCCCTCGCGTGAACAAACGGTTAACAAAATCACGTTTATTTGCACGTTTTCGGGGGATATTTGCAAGTTTTCAGGGGATATTTTCCTGAACAGGCATTCAGCTCTTGAAGAGGCTGGCCGCGGCCGAAAGATGCTGCTTCTTTTTCGCGATATCCGCCTCGATCCGAGCGATCTCTTGCCTCAGCTCCCCGATATAGGCCTGCAACTCCTCGACACCCATCGGGTCTAGATTGCGCAATTTGGGCCGTTTGGTCTTGGGGTCGAGATCGTCGGTATCCATGGCAGGGGTCTTTCGCTGTTCCTCAGAGCCAAGTCTAGACGCGGGCCTTGCCAATTGCCATGGCGGGCGGCTAGGGGATGTGACCCAGCACGAAGGATCCGCCATGACCTTGCCAACCGAGATGACCGCGATCGAGATCAGCAGCTTTGGCGGACCCGAGGTGCTGCGCCCCGCCAAACGGCCCTTGCCGCAGCTGGGGCCGGACGAGGTCCTGATCAAGGTGGCGGCGGCCGGCATCAACCGGCCCGACATCCTGCAGCGCACGGGTGGCTATGCACCACCGCCGGGTGCCTCGGACCTGCCGGGTCTGGAAGTGGCGGGCGAGATCGTCGCGGTCGCGGCTGGCGTCAGCGGCTGGCATGTGGGCCAACAGGTGGCGGCGCTGGTGGCGGGCGGTGGCTATGCCGAATATTGCGCGGCACCCGCGCCGCAATGCCTGCCCGTGCCTGAGGGCTTCGACATGATCCACGCAGCGGCCCTGCCGGAGACCTTCTTCACCGTCTGGACCAATGTGTTCGAGCGCGGCGGTCTCAAAGCCGGCGAGACCTTCCTGGTCCATGGCGGGTCGAGCGGCATCGGCACCACGGCCATCCAGCTGGCGCACCAGTTCGGCGCGCGCGTCATCACGACGGTTGGCAGCGATGAGAAGGCGGCGTCCTGCAAGCAGCTCGGCGCCGATATCGCGATCAATTACCGCAAGGCGGATTTCGTGGCCGAGGTGCTCGCTGCCACCGACAAAAAGGGCGTCGACCTCATCCTCGACATGGTGGGCGGCGATTACATCAACCGGAACCTGGCGTGCCTGGGGATGGATGGGCGGCTGGTGATGATCGCCTTCCTGCAGGGCGCCAAGGCCGAGGTCAATTTTGCGCAGGTCATGGTGAAGCGGCAGACCATCACCGGCTCCACCCTGCGGCCCCGCTCGGTCGCCCAAAAGGCCGGCATCGCCAAGGCCTTGAAGGCGGAGGTCTGGCCGCTGCTGGAGGCCGGCAAGGTGAAGCCGCTTATCTACAAAACCTTCCCGCTGGCCGAAGCCGCGGAAGCCCATCGCCTGATGGAATCGAGCGCTCATACCGGCAAGATCGTTCTCACGGTTTAGCACGTATTTTCAATCGGTTAACTGCAAGCCCGGCACCTTGCCGAAAGATTGCCCTTGGCAGGTCCGGGGGGTGGATGCTATTTGCCTCTGTGAAGAGCCGTGTTCGGCGCCGATCTGCGGCGCCCCGGCCGTTTTTCCAACATTGGTCAAGTCGTTGCTTGACCGCCCGACGGGGTTGCCGCCCCGTTGGCGAAGAGGAGTAGTCATGACCCAGATCCTGATGCCCAAAGCCACCGCCGTTTGGCTGATCGACAACACCGCGCTGTCCTTCGAGCAGATCGGCGCCTTCACCAACCTCCACCCGCTGGAAGTGCAGGGGCATCGCCGATGGCGAGGTCGCGGTCGGCATCGTGGGGCAGGACCCGATCGGCAACGGCCAGTTGACGCCCGAGGAGATCAAGCGCTGCGAGGCGGATACCAGCGCCCATCTGAAGATGGCGAAGTCCGACATCCCGCAGCCCCTCACCCGCACCAAGGGTCCGCGCTACACGCCGGTCTCGAAGCGCCAGGACAAGCCCGACGCCGTGGCCTGGCTCATCCGCCATCACCCGGAACTCTCGGACGCGCAGGTCTCGCGCCTCATCGGCACCACCAAGCAGACCATCGCCGCCATCCGCGACCGCAGCCATTGGAACGCCGCCAATCTCCGCCCGCGCGATCCGGTGCTCCTCGGCCTATGCACCCAGACCGACCTCAACGCCTCGATCCTCAAGGCCCGCAAGGCCGCCGGCAAGCCCGCGACCCTCGACCCGCTGCCGGGCCACGAAGTGCATGAGGAGCACACCGAGCATCACGGCGACGACCAGGGCAGCCAATCGCGCTGGGGCGATCTCTCGGCGCTGTTCCCGACCAAGGGGTAGGTCCCCAGCGGAAACGCGACACGATCTAAAGAACGGTGCCAGGATAACCTTGGCGCCGTTTCCATTTGGCGGTATGTCGTGATTTCTTTCGCGCAGTTCAGCGCGCTAGTTGAGCGACTTCAGGTATTGTCGTGCTTTCCGCTGCCGGCATCTCGCGAAGCGGGATGTAAAGCGTGAATGTGGTGCCGTAGCCGAGCATGCTGTCGACGGCGATGGCGCCGTTCCAGCTGCGCAGGATGCCGAGGACGACCGACAGGCCAAGACCCGTCCCCACGCCCAACGGCTTAGTCGTGAAGAAGGGTTCGAAGATGCGCATCTGTGTCGCCTTGTTCATGCCGCTGCCCTTGTCGGTGATCGAGACCGTCGCATAGGGAACGTCCCTGCGAAGTCCGAGGGTCCGTATCTGGTCAGCTGAAAGCAGTGCTTGCCCCAGCTCGATATCGATCGTGCCCTTGTCGCCAGTCGCATGGGCAGCATTGATGATAAGGTTGCTCAACACCTGGGTGAGTTCGGTCTTGTTGAACACGGCCATCTGTTCATCTGCGCCGAACCTGGGGCGGAGCTCGATCCCAGGGGGTAGAAGGTCGCGGATGAATTTGAGGGTGGCTACTACTTCGGCGACGAGGTCGGCTGTCTGCAGGCTGGCTTCCTCCTTCCGGGCAAAGAGCAGGATCTTGCGCACGATGTCGCGTGCCTTCTTCACGCTGTCGACGATGACATCGAGAAATTCCTGCGCATCCAGATCATCCGCGGGCACGCTGTCGCGCACGAGTTCGGGCAGGGTAAGGGCTGGCTGCAGCAGATTATTGATCTCGTGAGCCACGCCACCCGCCAGCTGTCCCAAGGCAGCCAACTTATCCCGTTCTGCGACCAATGAGATGCGGCGACGCGTTTCGGTAACATCGGTCTGAATGGTCACAAGACCACCGTCCGCCATGCGGCGCTCATGGATTTCGAACGATCGGCCGTCGGGGCGCGTTTGTTCGCTCCGGACCGGTTCGCTGCCCACGGCGCGCCGCTGTGCGATCCGCGCCTTCATCCAAAGAACCGTATCCTGTCCTTCCAGGTCGTGATCGCCGAGCTTTACCGCGAAGTCTATGAGTTCCTCATAGGTGACGCCCGGCTTGGCATAGAGCGTGGTCGTCTCAGAGAGTGCCCGATAGGCGGCGTTGCAGACCACCAGGCGGTCCGCGGCGTCAAACAGCACAAAGGCCTCTGGCAGAGTTTCGATGGCATCGGCGAGGCGCGCTTCGCTGGCCGCGAGGGCTGCGGTACGCAGTGCCACATCGCGCTCCAGATTGTCGCGGTGATGCTGCAGTTCTACCTGGGCGGCCTTCCGTTGCTCAATCTCGGCTTTCAAATTGGCCATTTCGCGCGCGGCCTGCCGCGCTGCACGGGATGCCAGCTGGTCGTCGAGGATGGCACCGCCAAGACAGAGCGACAGGATCAGAAGTATGACAGTTGAGACTGCGACAGCCAGGACGTCCGGACTAACCAGCGCCGGAGGCACCGGCATCGTGGGATCATAGGTAAAGCTCATGGCCGTTATGCCCGTGAAGTGCATCGCGCAAATCGCCAGAGTCAACATCGTCGCGGCGGTCAGGCGGCTATTGATGCCCGTTCTGGTCGACGCGATCCAGGTGGCAAGACCACCGCCCACAATGCCGAACAGGAGGGATGCCATCACGTAGTCGGTGTCGTACGCGATCGTCCCCTGAATTTTCCAGGCTGCCATACCGATATAATGCATCGCACCGATACCGAGACCGATCGTGGCCCCGCCGATACGCTGCATATGCCGGCCCGGCCTGACAAAAAGTTCGATGCCGAGGCCGGCGAGAAGAATGGCCACAAGGATGGAGGCAAGAGTAAGAGGAGCGTTAAAGCGATGCGGTATGTCCGTGGAATAGGCCAGCATGGCGATGAAATGCGTGGCCCAGATGCCGCTGCCTACGGCGAATGAAGCAGCTACTTTCCACCAGATTCGCACGCCGACCGCCGCCTCAGCACTGCGCGCAATGAGGCTGAACGCCGTGAACGACGCCAGGAAGCAGATCACGGCGGCGGCGAGCACAAGGCGAAGGTCGTGCTGCGCTTCTATGCAGTTAAAGACTCTAAACATACAGGCTGTCCTCACAGGGACATTTTGGAATTTCCAAATATCAATCTAGGTCGAACCCATGCTTACGACATTGCAAGGGTTTCACGATTGAGTTGCGAACCCGTTAAGGCGTAGGGCAGAAAATCTAGACTCACATGGTCGGCTATACGCGGAAAAACCAGCGCATGAAGAACCTGAAGAGCTATTTTATTCCTAGGACCTCAACTGTGATGCAATCGCGCGCAAACATCTTGTTAACATTTTGCGCGTAGCCTGAGGGTGTGGGTTCCCTAGCATCTCCAATCTTCGTGTGCGTACGCACAGCACGCCCAAGACGAATGATACCTCGGTAAAGGACTTCCAAAAATGAAACTAGGCGATCTACGCACACGATCGAAGCTGTTCATCGCTTACGGGCTGTTCCTGCTGCCGTTGCTGTTCCTGTTCTACGTCGTGATCAGCAACAGCTTCGCCAGCATCAATTTCGCACAGAAGGAACTGAGCGGCGCCAAATACATCGTTGCGCTGCGGGAAATTCAGGATGCCATCCTGCGCGAAGATGCCAAATTGCCGAATGCCGAACTGGCCGATCGGATCGCTGCGGCGGAACTTGAATTTGGCGAAGGCATGAGCAGTGGCGGGGTCGCGGCGGCCGCTGTCGCCGCGCTGAAGGCCGAGCCCGACCCCGAACGCCAAGCCGTCCGCAGCGCCCTCCGCTCTGTCATCTCGAAAGTGACCGATGGCTCCAACCTCACGCTGGATCCGGATCTCGATTCCTTCTACATGATGGATGCAGTTGCCTTCAAGGTACCGGACGCGCTCGACCGGTTCTATGGGCTTGCCGCCCTGACGGCCAGCTTCGCCGGCAAAGCAACATTGATGCCGGAGGAGCAGTCGGAATTCCTGGTCCAGGCGGGCAGCTTCGCGCCCGTTCTCGATGGGCTGGCTGGGTCGCTGGCGGTGGCGTTCGCGGCCAATCCACAGGTCGCCACCGAGCTTGCCGATGACAAGCAGAAGATGGAAGTGACCACCCAGGAGATCATGGCGGTGTTACGTAAGGCAGCGCTCGATGACCGTTCGGCCGCGGCGCAGGCGCGCGGCCAGATCGCGCCGGCACTGGACGTCCTCACCACGCTTGGCGAGGCAGGACAGGCTGAACTAATCCGGTTGCTGGATGTCCGCATTTCGGGGCTTAGAACTACGCTCATGATCAATCTTGCGTTTGCCGGTGTGCTCTTCATCGTGGCCGTTGTCTTCATCCTGGTGGCCATCCAGAAGGGTGTGGTTGGGCCACTCGACCAACTCACTTCCATCATGGGACTCCTCACCAAGGGCGATCTTGCCGTCGAGATACCGCGCAGCAATCGCCGCGACGAGATCGGCGCGATGACGGAAGCCGTGCTGATCTTCAGGCAGAACGCTGTCGACAAGCTCAACCTGGAAGCACGTGAGGTCGAGCAGCGGGCCTTGAAGGCGCGGCGGCAGGAGGAAGTCGATCAACTCGTCGGCTTTTTCGGGCGCAGCGTATCGGGCACGTTCGATACGCTGGCAGCGGCGTCGGCCGACATGGCGCGAACGTCCGACGCGCTGCAGAACTCGGCCGGGGATACCAGTGCCCAGGCGCAACTTGTGCTGGTTGAAGTGGGGCAAACATCCCAGACCGTGCAGACAGTTGCCTCCGCCTCGCAGGAACTGTCGGCCTCGATCGATGAGATCGGTAGGCAGGCCAGTGAATCGTCGCGCATATCCTCCGCGGCGATGCAGCAATCTGAGGATGTCGTCCAGAAGGTCGATGAACTGCGCGATGCCGCTCAGAAAATCGGGAAGGTAGTTGAACTCATCAATAACATTGCCGGCCAGACCAATCTGTTGGCGCTCAATGCCACGATCGAAGCGGCCAGGGCCGGCGAGGCGGGCCGGGGCTTTGCCGTGGTTGCGTCCGAAGTGAAGACATTGGCCACCCAAACCGCCGCAGCAACCGACGAGATCGGCGGGCATATCGCGGCAATCCAATCGGCGACGGCCAGCACCGCTGACGCCATTCAGGGCATCACCGGCACGGTCCGGCAGGTCAACGAGATTGCCGTTTCCATCGCATCGGCCGTGGTGGAGCAAGGATCGGCGACTCAGGAAATCGCGCGCAGCGTCGATCAGGTGTCGGCGAGCACCGCTAGCGTGGCCAACAGCATGGAGCGGGTCAGCGGTGCCGTCAGTGAAAACAGTGCGAGTGCGGCCCAGGTGAAGAGTACCGCGCAGACACTTTCATCCGAGTCAGAAACCCTCAGCGGTGAGGTGAAAGACTTCCTTAGTGCCCTGCGCAACCTCGCCGACGGGCAGGAGATGCAAAGCTACGATGTCAATCTTTCGGCGTCGGTAACTGAGAACGGCAAATCTACCTCCGGCAAGGTCGTCAAGCTCTCGCCGGGCCTCGCGACATTCGCCGGATCGCTGTCGGTATCGCCAGGTTCGCTGCTGGAACTCAGGATCGAAAGTATCGAACGGGTGCTGCGCGCCCGCTTCGTCGAGGCGTCGAACGGCATTGCGCAGTTGCAATTGCCGCTCAGCCACGAACAGCTGACCTATATGGGCCAGGTGCTGGCCAGGCTGAATTTTAAACCGGGGGCCTGAGCGCGCGCCCATAGATCATCCAAGGAGGCCGATATGGCGAATATTCTAGTTGTCGAGGACATGGCAGGCGTGCAGCTCGCCATCAGCAGCATGCTGCGCCGGGCCGGGCACACCGTGGTCATCGCGGCGAATGGCGAACAGGGCATCGCCCAGTTGAAACAGGCGACATTCGAGCTGGTCATTACCGACATGCTGATGCCTGGCGTCGACGGCACCGAAGTTCTGGTCGGAGTCCTCGCGATGCCGAACCGTCCGCCCGTCATCGCGATGTCCGGCGGTGGTGCCGGCGTATCTGCCGAGGCCGCCTTGCTGGCCGCCAAAGTAAACGCCGACGCCTTCCTCCAGAAGCCATTTGAAAAGGCTGATTTGCTGGCGGTGGTCGATCGCCTGCTGGCCAAATCTGCGGCGTGAGCGGGTCGCAGGGAGCACCGTCGCCCGGGAACTGGCGACGCTACCTGCAATCCTTCACCAAAAAACAGGGTCACGAAGAGACTGTGTTGGACCGGTTTTCTTTTCATCGGACCTGGCCATCGCCTAGATGGCGCTCTGCCTGGGGCATGGTGCATCTGGACGGTTCCTCCTTCGCGGCCGGCCGTTGCATGCGAGCCTGCGTGGCAACAAATGCGCGCCGATTGTCCTTGGTCACCCGTAGAATAGGCTGTGGTCCAAGAAATAAGCTCTGGCCCTGATTACGCAGATGCTTGAGCCAACGAAGACACGGATGGCAACGATAGCCAGCATTCGAAACCTAGCATCGGCGTCGGCCTGCATCGCCTTGCTGGCCGCCTGCACGCCGGGGCGGGTTGATTATGTTCATGTGGGGTCCGGCTACGCGCCGCTGCAATATGCCAGAGTTCCCTATACCAAGGCGCTGCTAGCCGATGTCAGCGGCAATCCGTTCGACATGCCGCAGGAAGACTTCAATCGCCTCGTCAATGAGGCCATCCAACCGCCGGGCGTGCAGCAGAGCGAGGCCAGCCCCTATGTCATCCACTTCGCCTTCGGCATCTCGGCGATGAATGTAGAGCATGCCTGCACGGCCCCCGGTCGTACGGGGAAGGGCGGCGGCCACATCGCGGTGACGGCTGCCTACTGCCGGGGCACAGGGTCGGCCCTTACCTATCTGGTCGGCTCGGTCGACGGCATCACCGGGCCGGAGGATCCGCGCTTCAAGCAGTACCTGCGCAGCATCGTCGTCAAGCTCTTCCCGCGCGAGACGGAGGAAACCCGCGACAGAGACGGGTTCTGCATTCCGCCCGGCTGCTGATTTCACGCGCGCAGACCCGCCCGACCGGCCTGTTCTTACTTCAGTGTTGACTTAAGAAGCGCGTGCCGAAGCCCTGAGGCGTAAGGCCCCGCTCCACGCCTCACTTCTCCAGCGCCAGCAGCGCGTCCCGGTACGCTTCTAGGGCTGCCAGCACCTCAGAGAGCAGGGCGGCATCGTGGGTCTGGCCAAGATCGGCGCGGATCACGTCGCAGAGGCCGAAATCGAAGAGCGAGGCCAAATCGTCGCGCGTCTCGTCCCAGGGCCATGAGGGACCAGCCTCGATCATGCGGGCTTCGAGCCGCAGCATGTCGGAGACAATGAAGAGCGTGGTTCTGAGCTTGGCGGCGATGTGCGGCTGGCCGAGATCGGAACTGCGCTTCTCGGCGCCGTGCAATTGCGCGCTGAGGAGATCGCGCCTGGCGGTGACGGTCGCCTGGCGGCGCTTGATCAGTGCCGGGGCATCCTTGGGGCAGGCGAACTGGTCAGACAGATCGTTCAGCCGGTCGACGATGTCGACGACATTGTTCATGCCGCGGAAATAGAGACCAACCAGGACCCGGTGGATCTGGCGTCCGTCGATCTGCCCACGGTGTGCCTGCCGCCGGTCGACAAGATCGGGCTCGGCCGAGAGCGGCAGGATGAGCTTGGTCTGGTGCGCAAAGACGCCGTTGCTGTTGGTGAAGGCTGTGTCGAAATAGGCCGGCCGCCTGGTCGTGAGCACCGCGCCATATTGCTCGATGAGGAGATCGCGCTCGCGGCTCGCGGTCAGCGTCTCGACCCCGCCCCCCGCGCGTGGCGTGCCGTAATACTGCTGCAGGCCCGGGCCTTCCCACTCGATCTCGTACTCGGTGACGGCGCCGTTGAAGCGGATCAGCATGAGGTTGCTGCGCCATCTGGCAAGCGACACGCGGTCGAGATCGCGCGCGGTGGGGAGGCCGGTGGCACCCTTGCTGCGCCACACTTGATAGAGCGACCAGAGCCGCGGCTCCGGATGGATGGGATATGGGTCGAAATCATACGCGGTCGTCATCGCCGTCACCCCTCGCCTGAGAGTTGCCGTGAGCGCCCTGTCTGCGACCTTTATCGCGAGGATGTTAGGTGCCTGGCGCCGGCCGGACCGGAGGTCAAGGCGCGCGCCGAGGGAAAAAATTACCAGACAGTTTCTGCCTGCACCTAAGAGCCGTTCACCACTGTTGTTGCCAAATGTTGCCGTCTGCGAACCTTTCGGTACTCCGCAGGTGCGGGATTCCTTTTAGGAATTTTCGCGAAGGCCGTCAACGTCCCTGCCGTGACTTCTGTGCGCGCCGTCATAGAACGCGGCATTGTTGCACGCTAGGGTGAGGGCATGAATGCGTATCAGCAAAGGGAGTATGCCATGCGGTGGATCGGTCTGACGGTGAGCCTGGCTCTGGCCACGATGCTGGGCGCCTGTTTCATTCAGCATCCGGCACCGATCGGCGTTGCGGAAGGTGCGCAGGCTGGCGAATGGAGTGGCGTCTGGGTGGCACAGCCCAATCGCGACGGCGAGGAACCGGGCTTTTTTCGCGTGACCGATGTCGATCCGGCGGCGGGCCAGTTCGAGGTCGAGGAGGCCGATGCCGACGGCACGGGGCAGGGCGACAAGATGGAACTGCGCTTGCGCCGCGTGGGTGAGCAGCGTTTCCTCGATGTGCGCGAGAAGACCGACGGGCCGTGGATGCTGTTCGTGGTGGAGAGTGCCACGGCGGACGAGATCGTGCTCGCCTGGAAACCGGCGGCGGCCCCCTTCGAGGCCGCCATCGCCCGGGGCGATTACCAGGCGACGCTCACCAAGAACAGCGACGGCGATGTCTCGGAGATCGTCATGGCGAATTTGAACGAGGCCGAGGCAAAGCTGCTCGCCGCCAATTGGCGCGACCTGTTCGTCGCCGAACGCATGACCATGCGGCGCATGGCAAGTGCGGATTGAGGGGCTGGTGACTGCCCAGCGCGACCGCCTGTTCCTGCTGCGGCCGGGTTTTGCCGATCCGGCCTTTCCGGGTCAGATCTTCTACTGCTGGCATTGTGCGCTGCTGGAAGGGGTGCTGGCCTCCTTCCCGGATCGCGCGCGGCTGCTCGACGTGGTGCGGATCGCCTGGCCGCGGCCGCGCGAGGCCCTGGTGGCGCTGGTCGGCGCCGAAAACCAGTCCGTGCCGCTGCTGGTCCTGGCCGGCGACGCGCCCCCGGGATTGGAAACGGGGCGTCATGGGCAGGTGCGCTTCATTGCCGGCAAGGATGCCATCCTCTCGGCCCTGAGCCAGCGGCACGGCTTTCCCTCACCCCATCCCTGAGTCTCGCGCCAGCGTCTATTGCGGGATTATTTCTGCAAGAATAGGATCGTGATCGCTATCATAGGTTGCTTTGGACCCGCATTCCTATTTTCTGAGACATTTTCCCATTTTCTGTTAGGATTTACTTTAGTCTCATTCTTGTAAAATTTTATCCGTATTGTTCGCAAACTTTCTGGATCGCTTGCGGGGGCATCATGGGGATCATCGACCGTCGGTCGCAAATCGAGGTCTCTGTCATCAAGGACATGAGCGCCATGATGCAGGCGATGGCGATCCGTTCGGCGGTCTTCATCGGCGAATTCGGCTGCGGGCATGACGAGGAATTCGACGGCAATGATTTCAGCGCCACGCATCTCATTGCCCGCGTCGGTGGTCAACCGGCCGGCACCATGCGCCTCCGGTATTTCGCCGATTTCGTGATCCCCGAACGCCTTGCCGTGCTGCCCGCCTTCCGCAAGAGCCGCTATGGCGACCGGGGGGTTGCCTATGCGCTGGCGACCTTCGGCTTCAACCTTTCGCGCATGAAGGGCTACAAGCGCTTCATCGGCTATTCGGTGCTGGGGCTGGAACAGTTCTGGGACCGGGTTGCGACAGCGAGCGGCGGCCGCGTCGACCGTTTCGGCGATCATCCGATCGAATGCTCGGGCTCGACCTGCGTCGGCGTGTTCGGATCGCTGGATCCCTTGCCGGGCGCCGTCAACGCCCGCGAAAGCCATCATGTGCTGACCGCCTGCGAGGCGGAACTGCCGATGCATGTGCAGCAGCGCGCGCAGTTCATGCAATCGGTCGGCGGCGAAGTATCCCTGCCGGTCGACAGCCGGCGCAGCACGGACCGCCGCGGCGCCGATGCGCGCGGTGGCGATCGCCGTGCGCAGGATCGGAGGGCCAGCGACCGCCGCGCCCAGGATCGTCGCGCCCTCGATCGGCGCGGGGAGAATCGCCGCGCCTCCGACATGGTCGGCCAGGACCAGCGCTTCACCGAACGCCGCGCCGATGAACGCCGGGCCCTTGATCGCCGCGCCGGCGACCGGCGGGCGGGCGAGCGGCGCCATGGCGAGGCGCACGTGGCCTCTGATCAGCGCAACACCTTCAATCACTATGTCGAGGCCGTGATCGCGTAAGCGGTCGCACCGTCACTCGGGTAGCAGGGCGCAACCTTTGGCGTCGGGCGGGACTTTCCAGGGCTGGCAGGATTCCGGCAGGGCCAGGTCATGCGCGATCGCGGCGCTGCAACTGTCGTCCAGCGTGATGTCAATTCCCCTGGTTGCGATATCATGGATGATGACGAGTTCACGCAGGCTGTTGCGCCACACCCGCTCGCTATCCGCCGGATGCCTGTCGGCAAAATGATCGAGGGTGAGCGGCACGCAGGAGAGCGTCGTCCCGGTGAGGTCGGCTTTCTTCATCACGGCACCCAAGCCGGAATCCTCGCCGCGTCCCCGGTCGAAGATGATCTTATTGCCGGCAAAGCGGGCGCCGCTGAGGTCGCTGTTGATGAACTCGGCGACCCAGAGGCTGCGCCCCGGCTGCGACTGCCGGAAATCGGCGTTGCGCAGGCTGGCATGGTAGAAGGTTGCCGATCGCACATCCGCATCGCGCAAATTGACTTCATTCATCGAGGTGCGGCGGAAGTCCACACTGGTCAGTTTCGCGCCGGTGAAGTTCGCGCCGTCGAGCTTTGAATTGGCGAAGGACGTACCGCCGAGGCGGGCGCCGCTGAAATCGAGGCCGCGCAGATCCTGTCCGCCGAGACGCAGGTGCCACCCCTCGAACCCACGAAAATCCACCGTCTGCGGGTCGATATCCTTGCCGAGGAGCAGGATCTGGCGGCGCCTCAGCATCTCGAGCACCGGATCGTTCGGCACCAGCTGCAGGCCGGCTTCGGCCGCCGCCAGCGCCGCGCTGTAATCCCGGCCCAGCTGCAGGCTGCGCACGATGCCGGCATGGGCGCCGGTGAGGGCCGGATCGCTCTCGAGCAGCCGGCGATAGAGGGTGATGGCCGCATCCGGTTCATGGCCCTGTTCGAGATGTGCGCCAAGGCGGAGGTTGAGATCGATATCATCCGGCCGCTGGGCAAGCTCGGCGGAAAGCGCCCTGGTCTCGGCGCGATAGGCGGCGAGGATCGGCTGTGCCACCCGCCCGAAATCACGGTCCGTCGTGCTGAAGGTGCCGAAGGGGGCGATGAGGTAGTCGGCGGTCGACCACGTGCCGTCTTCCTGGCGCTGGGCGATGAGCGCGATCCGGTCGCCCACTTTCAGCCTGGGGCCGCAATTCATGCCATTGCCTTCAGCATAATGCAGCGTCAGCGTCGCCGTTTCAGGGCCTTTCCAGACGTCGGCAAGCTGCAGTTCGGTGACGGTGGAGGAGAAATCCGGAACCGCTTCGGGGCATCCTTTCAAACGCGCCTTGAACGGCGCCCGGCAGGTCGTGTCATCGACATCGGGACAGGCCGCCACCATCTCCTTGGCTGTGCCGAGACAGGGTGATCCCGGCGTGATCTCGACCGAGGTCACGGTCCCTTCGGCGATGAGGTCGCCGGCCGCGAGAATATCGTCAGCCTGAACGCTGCCGCCCATGCAGGCCGCAGCCGGCGCCGCCGTGGCAAGGAGAAGGGCCGCTATGAGCAGCTTGCGGATATGGCGCATGGTGTCCCCGATGAATTGCACGGCAGCAAGGTGGCGGATGATCTGGGCGTTTTGATGGCCGGGTCAAGCCCGGGGGTGACTGTTTAGGGTAGGTGCTACTGCTGGGCCAAGGTCCTGGCGCGCTGCAGGAGTGCCGCATTGTCCTTGTTCGCCGGATCGCGGTCGAAAGCCTGCTGCAAATAAGGGACGGCGTCGGCATAGCGTTCCTGCTTGAACAAGACGCGGCCAGCACCGGCGAATCCCGTTGGGTCTTGGGGCGCCATTTCGCGTATCGCGGCGTAGGCGTCCAGTCCGGGCTCGAAATCGTGCCAATTTTCCAGAAACCCGGCGAGACGTGTTCGGGCTGCCAGGTCCTTTGGATTGGCCTCGACGGCTGACATTACTTCCTTACGTTGCTTGCTGTAGCGATCGAACACCTCGATGCGTCCAGATGCGTCAGCGAGCCGAGGATCGCACCATGTGGCCTGAAATCCACCTCCTGCGTCGTAATGGCCACAGAGCATGCCGCTATCGCCTGGAGCCAATGTAATCCCGCCGCCACAAACTCCCTCACTGTCATACATAACGACGGCATTGTCGCCGACTCTGCCTTTGAGCACATTCGTAAATGCAACGTTGACGGCACCGGAGACTTGGCACTGTTCAAGAAATTTGTCGACAAAGTCGTTGCAGAACGGATCGTTGCCAACATTGTTGCCTTTGTCGCAGCGTTTCGTCCCTTCCGCCCAGAAGTCACGGCATTCGGCTAAGCGCGCACTAACATCTGCAGAGGATGAGACAGTCCCTTCAGCAATTATTTCAGTATCGCGCAGTGTATCATTTGCGACCGATTCTATTTGCTCGGGCGTCAAGGGAAGTATCGTGCAGGCACTGCTTCGCGTGGCATCAAGCAATGCGATGCCGACGAACAATGTAAGGAAAGCAAGACGAACTCGACATTGCCGCATCGAAAGCCAGCCTTCTGAGCGCGGTATGATGTAGAAAAAGTGTGTCTCAAGATGAAATGCAACACAAGGGTGCAGCCATACCATGGCGTTGCCTGCCACCCCATACCCTATTCGTCATGGTCGGCGAAGGCCGAACATCCACGAATTTGTTGGCACGCGCTCAGTCGTCGGTTGGAAACTCGTGGGTGGTCGGCCTTCGCCGACCATGACGATGTTGGTTGAGCCAGCGCCTACCGCTGATCCAGCTTGAACTCGATCCTGCGGTTCTTGTTGTAGGCTTCGTCATTGTCGGCCGGGTCGAGCGGGCGGAACTCGGCGTAGCCGGCCGTCACCATGCGCTCCGGCGGCAGGCCGCGACTAATGAGATATTTGGCGACCGCCACGGCGCGCGCGGTCGAGAGTTCCCAGTTCGAGGGGAACTGCGCCGTGAAGATCGGGCGCTTGTCGGTGTGGCCGTCGATGCGCAGGACCCAGTCGAGATCCTTGGGGATGTCCATGGAGAGAAGGATGAGGGTGGTCGCCAGATCATCGAGCTGCGACTTGCCGGCATCCCCCAGGACGGCCGAGCCGCTGTCGAACAGGATTTCGGACTGGAACACGAAACGGTCGCCGACGATGCGGATGTCCTGGCGGTCGCCCAGCACTTCGCGGAGGCGCCCGAAGAATTCGGAGCGGTAGCGCGCCAGCTCTTCGACCTTGGAGGCCAGCGCCGCGTTCAAGCGGTTGCCGAGGTCGACGATCTGGACCTCCTGGTCCTTGGCCTTCTGCTCGGAGGCGTCGAGGGCCGCGGTGATGCGCGAGAGCTCCTCGCGGAGTGCCAGCATCTGCTTGTTGAGGAGCTCGACCTGGAATTTGGCTTCGTCGGTGATCTTCTGCTTTTCGGCGTCGCTGCCTAAAATCTTCTGCTGCATCTCGTCCTTGAGGCTCTCAAGGGCCGCTATGTCGGAGAGGAGGGCGGTGATGCGTTCGCGGTCGGCATCGATGGTCTGATAGGCCTCGGCCAGCTTCTTCGCCTGGTCGGCATTCATGGCGGCCTGGCGGTTGGCGGCATCGCGCTCGCCGATCACGACATTGAGCTGGTTCTTCATCTCGTCGCGCTCGGCGGTGGAACTGGCGAGCTCCCCGGAAAGCTGGGAGAGCTGGGCCTTCAGATCCTCGGCGGTCTTCTTCTCCATCGCCAGCATGCTGGCGATCTCGCTGATCTGGGCGTTCAATTTGGCGAGCGCATCGTCACGACCGGACAAAGCGAGGCTGAGGAACATCTGCGCCACGACGAAGACCATGAGCACGAAGACGATGACCATGAGCAGGGTCGAGAGCACATCGACATAGCCCGGCCAGGCTTCCATCGGACGAGCGCGACGGCGGCTCATGATTTAGCCTCAACCAGTACTCCTTCTCCCGCCTGGGCGGGAGAAGGTCGGGATGAGGGTGGGAGATTCCAGAGGCGGGCGTTCATCGGTCGCTAACGCCCCTCACCCCGCCCCCTCACCGCAAGCGGGGCGAGGGAGTGCAGGGAGCGGGTGGCAGAGCCAAAGCCATGTTAGCGCTCGTTGCTGGCGGCGGCGGCGATGGTGCGGGCGAGCAATTTGATTTCGCCCCGGATGTCCTGGACCGATTGGTTGCGGCCCTGGGCCAGTTCCTCGGAGAGGCGGGTGAGATGCGCATCGAGGTTGCGCAGATGGTTGCGGCTGTTGGCGTCGATGCCGAAGCCGCCGGAGGCCGCCAATTCGGCAAGGCGCGCCGTGACCTGCTGCTGGTTCCTGAGCTGGTCGTTGAGCACGGCCAACTGGTCCGACATCTGCTTGAAGCCTTGGCCGGAGGCACCACGCCCTTCCTCGCCGCGCTGCATGACGCGCTGCAATTCGTTGAGGCTTTCGGCGGTCTGCTCGAGCAGCGCCTGGATATAGGCCGGGATCGGCTGGTCGCCGGCTTCGGCAAAGGCGCCGGTGCCGCCGGAGGTCAGGCGGGTCTGGCCGGAGAGCCAATCCTCAAGCTCGTTGAAGAAGCGGTTCTGCGCCTGGCTCGCCATCAATTCGAGAAAGCCGATGATGAGCGATCCGGCGAGGCCGAACAGCGAGGAGGAGAAGGCGATGCCCATGCCACCCAGGGGCTTGGCGAGGCTCTGCTTCAACGTGTCGAACATCACCGCGGCATCCTGCCCGCCGCTGACCTGAAGATTGGTGATGGCGTCGGAAACACCCTTCACGGTGCCGAGCAGGCCCCAGAAGGTGCCGAGGAGGCCTAAGAAGATCAGCAGAGAGGTCACATAGCGGCTGATCTCGCGGCTGTCATCGAGGCGCGACTGGATGCCGTCGAGGAGCGAGCGCAAGGAACTGGTGTTGAGGTGAAGCCGGCCGGTCTTGTCCTTCAGCATCGCCGCCATGGGGGCGAGGAGGCGCGGCTGGGTATAGCTCTGCGAAAAGCCGCCGGTGCGGTAATCCTCGATCCAGGCGATATCGCTGTAGAGGCGCAGCACCTGCCAGATGGTGAAGAGGATGCCAGCCAGCAGCACCACGAGGATGCCGGTGTTGAGCACCGGGTTGTGCCCGAAGGCGACCGAGATCGGGTCCCACAGCAGCACGGTGACGGCGATGGAGGCCAGCAGCGCCACCAGCATCCACAGCAATTGCCAGATCGGGCGGCTCATTCAGGCACCCTTTGCATGGTCACGGCGAGGTCAGGGCCAGTACCGGCGGAGAGCGCCACGCCGCCTCAGCCGGCCGAGGGCACGATGTCGACGCGGTCGGCCGGGCTGCCTTCCGACTTGGTGCCGAGCGCGCGGACGTCGATGCGGTTGGAGCGGACACCCTTGCCGATCAGATATTTGCGGACTTCAAGACCACGGGCCAGCGCCTTGCGGCGGGCCTGGCTCTCGGCATCGGCGGTGCCGCTGCTATAGGCCAGAACCTGGATCTTGATGGTCTCGTCGGCCATCATCTTGGTGGCAATGGCGTCGAGCTCGCCGCTCGCACCCTGCGGCAGGTCATCGCTGTCGCCTTCAAAGACGATGCGGGTGCCGCCGGCGGGCAGGACGGCCGAGCCGCTGGTGTCGGGCAGGGTCTCTGCCGGCGCTTCGGCGCTGGCGACCTGTTCGGCCGAGGCTTCGGCAGCAGGCGCTTCGGCGGCTGGGGCTTCGGCTGTTTCGGCAGCAGGTGATTCCGCAGCGGGCGCTTCGACGGCGGGCGCAATGGCAGCGGCCGGGGCGCTGGCGGCGGGAGACGGCACGCTGGCCGGGACCTCGGCAGGTTCGGCGGGCGGTGTCGGTGCCGGCACCGGTTCGGGCGCCACGGCGGCTTCCGCCGGCGCGGGTTCAGCCGCGGGGGCTGCCGGCACCACCGGAACGGCCGGCGCCGGGCTCGATTCGAGGGCCGCTTCGGCGGCGGCCACCTGGGCTGCGGCGCCTTCTTCGATGGCGGTCGGGGTCGAGGCCGGCTTCGGTGCCGAGGCCTTCTTCTTTTTCTTCTTCTTGGCCGGCGCCGCGTCCTTTGGTGGGGTCAGGGCGAAAGGCTGCGCGCCCGGGACATTGAGATAGCTTTGCGGGCTGGCCGCGGTGGGCGTGCTGATGGGCAGGCCCGCACGGTTGGCGGCAAAGCCCGGTGCAAAGGCCGGATTGGCATAGGGCGCCACGAAGGGCACGTTGGCCGGCGCCGCCGGATAGGCCGGGGCATAGCCATAGACCGGCCGGCCGTAAGCCGGGGCATAGGCCGGGGTGAAGACTGATTTCGGCTGCGAGGTGATGCGGGCGGGGGCGCTATAGGGTGCCGCATAGCCATAGGGCTGGAAGCCGGTCGGTACGCCCGGGGCGACACCCGGGGCGCCGTAGGGGCTGAGGGCGCCGTAATTGACACTGACCGGGGCAGAGCTTGCTTGCGGGAAGTAATAGGCCTGCTGGGCCGTGGCACTGCCTGCCAGGAGCAGGGAACCGGCCGTGGCGGCACCCGCCAGCAGCAGCATTTTCAGTCCCGAGGAGATGGTCTTGCCGCCGCTTACCGATTTCGCCTGCTTGCTCATATCCGCCTGCCAGTCTCAAAGAAGGGATGCAATTTGGACTGGACTATAACCGATCCGAATTTGTCCCTACAACCTGCGCTTTGCCAAGGCAGCATAAGTATTTAGCGGGCAGGGAGGGCGGACTCGGACGGATCGGTGCCCGGATCAGTGGCCGATCAGGTTCTGAATCGGGGCGTGAAGGGTGTTGTTGGTCGCCAGAATCTCGCCATTGGCGAGGCTCACGGGCTTGCCCTTGAAGTCGCTGACATAGCCACCGGCTTCCCTGACCAGCAGGATGCCCGCCGCGATATCCCAGGGCGAGAGGAACTCTTCCCAGAAGCCTTCGTAGCGGCCGCAGGCGACATAAGCGAGGTCGAGGGCGGCGGCGCCGAAGCGGCGGACACCGGCGGTCTCGCGCATCGTCTTGTCCATCTGCTTCTGGAAACGTTCGATATTGCCGTGACCGCGGAACGGGATGCCGGTCGCGAGCAGGCTCTCGTTCAAATTCTTGCGGCCGGAGACGCGGATGCGGCGGTCGTTGAGGAACGCGCCGGCACCCTTCTCGGCATAGAAGAGCTCGTCCTTGATCGGATCGAAGATCACGCCCGCCGTCATCTCGCCCTTCACTTCGAGGCCGATCGAGATGCAGAAATGCGGAATGCCGTGAAGGAAATTGGTCGTCCCGTCGAGCGGATCGACGATCCAGCGCGTATCCGGATCGGGGCCGACTTCCACGCCACTTTCTTCCATCAGGAAGCCGAAATTCGGCCGGGCCTTCTTCAGCTCTTCCTTGATGATGGCTTCGGCCTTGTGATCGGCATTGCTGACGAAGTCCGCCGGACCCTTCTGCGAGACCTGCAATTGCTCGACCTCGCCGAAATCACGACGCAGGCCGCGGGCAGCCTTGTCGGCCGCCTTGCACATCACATTGATCAGGGGAGAACGCATCGCCATGGCCGGGTTTAGTCCTTCGCGCGTTCCATATATTCGGAATCCGCGGTGCGGACCACGATCCGGGTGCCGGCGCCGACATGGGGCGGCACCAGGACGCGGACGCCGTTCTCGAGCACCGCGGGCTTGTAGGAGGAGGAGGCGGTCTGGCCCTTCACCACGGCATCGGCCTCGGTGATGAGGCAGACCACGGTTTCGGGCAGGGTGACCGAGATAGGGGAGTCTTCGTAGCTCTCGACCGTCACCACCATGCCTTCGGTGAGGTAGACCACCGGCTCGCCGATGAGATCGGCGTTGAGGGTCAGCTGTTCGAAGGTGTTGTTGTCCATGAAGGTGTAGTCCTCGCCGGACGAGAACAGGAACTGGTATTCCTTTTCGTCGAGGCGGACGCGGTCGACGGTGTCCGAGGAGCGGAAGCGCTCGTTGAGCTTGGTCCCGTCGCGGATGTCCTTCAACTCGACCTGCAGGAAGGCGCCGCCCTTGCCCGGCTTCACATGCTGGGTCTTCACGGCGCGCCAGAGGCGGCCCTGATGTTCGATGATGTTGCCGGGGCGAATGGCATTGCCGTTGATCTTCATGGCGTCAACCTGATCAGTCTTGAATTGTTGTCTGGAAAAGCGGGCGGTTTCTAGCAGGTGGGCCAGGGTTAGTAAACCAGCGGATGGCTTGGTGTCCGCCGTGGCCCGCCCAGCGCCGGCGGCCCGCTTTTCATCGCATTGATAGGAATGGATAATTTACCGGGCGTGGCAGATCAGATCTTGCCCAGGTTCTGGAGCCGGGTGATCCGTTCCTCAAGCGACGGGTGGGTGGCAAAGAGGGCCGACCCGCCGGTTGCGAAATCCTTGAGCGGATTGACGATGAAGAGATGCTGGATGGCGCGATTGCCGATTTCCGGTGCCTTGCCGCCGGCGCCGAGGCTGCGCAGGGCGGCGATGAGGCCCTGCGGATTGCGGGTGAGCTGCACGGAGGTCGCATCGGCCAGGAACTCGCGCTGGCGCGAGACGGCGAAGCGCACCATCTGCGCCGCGAGCGGTGCCAGAATGGCAAAGAGAATGAGGATGATGAGCACGATGACGGCGCCGCCGCCGCCCTTCTTCCGGCTGCCGGAACCGGACGACCTGCCGCCAAAGCGCAGGGAGCGCAGGGCCATGTCGGACACCAGGGCGATGAGCCCGACCATGATGCCGACCGCCGCCATGTAGCGCGTATCGAGGTTGAGGACATGGCCCATCTCATGGGCGACCACGGCCTGGAGCTGCTCGCGCGGCAAGGTGTTGAGGAGGCCGCGAGTGACGCCGATCGTAGCCGCATCGGTCTTCATGCCGGTGGCGAAGGCATTCAAGGCATCGGTCTCGATCACCACTACCTTGGGCTTGGGGAGGCCGGCGGCGATCGCCATTTCCTCGACCACATTGTGCAAGGTGGGTTCGGCCGTGGCATCCACTTCGCCTGCACCGGTCATGGCAAGCACGATCCGATCACCGGCCATCAAGGTGGCGGCGCTGGAGACGAGGCCGATGCCTGACAGCACGGCGCCGCCAAGCAAGCCCGCGCCGCTTACCGCCAGGATGTCGACCGGACGGTCATCCGCTGTGCCCCAGGCCTCGATGGCCCAACCGATGACGTAGCCCAGCGCAAAGCCGAGCAGGATGAGAAGGAGGATGAGGACCCAGGTGTTGCGTCGGTTGGCGGCCTGGGCCGCGATGAAATCGGTGCCGTGAATGCCGAGCAATGCAGCTTCTGCAACTGCCGACGCGGCACCGGCATCCGACATCGGCGCGGGCCCGCTCAGCGCAGATCGACCTTGGGTGTTGCCTCGATCGCGGCGCGCTCGGCCTCGGCCACGCGCCACAATTCGGCCAGCTCGAATTTATAGCCGGCGGCGATCAGGTTGTTGGGAAAGCTCAGCACGGCGGTGTTATAGGCGGTCGCGGAGTCGTTGTAGAACTGCCGCGCAAAACCGATCTTGTTCTCGGTCCCGGTGAGCTCTTCCATCAGCTTCTGCACCGTCTCGTTGGCTTTCAGGTTCGGATAGTTCTCGGAGAGGGCGAAGAAGCGGCCGAGCGAGGCGGTGAGGGCGGATTCCGCCGCCACCGAGGCCTGGCTGGGCATGCCGCCCCCCGCATTGGCCGTGATGGCGCTGTTGCGCGCCTCGATGACCTGCTTCAGCGTCTCCTGCTCATAGCCCATGTAATCCTTGGCGCTTTCGACCAGATTGGGGATGAGGTCGTAGCGACGCTTCAACTGGACATCGATCTGGCTCCAGCCATTGGCGACCTGTGTGCGCAGGGCGATCAGCCGGTTGTAGATAGCGATCCCCCAGATCACGATGGCGATCGCAAGGCCGAGCAGGATCCAGAGGGTCATGGGGTATCCCGGTATGAGGGTGGCTGGGGGCGAAGGGCTGCATCCTGCCGGAAGTGCCCCCCTTGCCGCAACTGGGGGGGGGAAATGGAGGCACCCGCATCGCGCGCACGGGGCGGGTGGCGGCAATTAATCGGCGCTGGCCGATTCGTGTGCCGGGGCGCCCCGGCGGCTGCGCCCGGAGTCGCGCTGCCCGTTGTGGTCGTTCTCAAGGAACGAATACTATATCTAGCTGGAAAAGAACAAAAAATCTGCAATCGTTCTCTTTTCGATCTAAAGTCTTTACAAGCGGAACAAAGCCTGTACATTGGCTCTCATTCGGCGCCGATTTGTCACTGATCCGGTGCTGTGATCTAAGGTGGGAGAGAGACTTATGTCGCAGAACGTGGTCAAGATTTCGGACAGGGACAGCAAAGAAAACATGGACAAGAACAAGGCATTGGACGCCGCGCTGGCGCAGATCGAACGAGCCTTCGGCAAGGGCTCGATCATGCGCCTCGGCAGCAGCGAACAGGCGGTCGAAACCGAAGTTGTTTCAACGGGTTCGCTGGGGCTCGATATCGCCCTTGGCATCGGTGGCCTGCCGCGCGGGCGCATCGTCGAGATCTACGGACCGGAAAGCTCGGGCAAGACCACATTGGCGCTGCAGGTCTGCGCCGAGGCCCAGAAGGCCGGCGGTACCTGCGCCTATATCGATGCGGAACACGCCCTCGACCCTTCATACGCCACCAAGCTCGGCGTCAATGTCGGCGACCTCCTGATCTCCCAGCCGGATGCCGGCGAGCAGGCCCTGGAAATCACCGACACGCTGGTGCGCTCCGGCGCCATCGACATCCTGGTGGTGGATTCGGTGGCGGCCCTGGTGCCGCGGGCCGAACTCGAGGGCGAGATGGGCGACAGCCATGTCGGCCTTCATGCCCGGTTGATGAGCCAGGCGCTGCGCAAGCTCACCGGCTCGATCAGCCGCTCAAAGACCATGGTCATCTTCATCAACCAGATCCGCATGAAGATCGGCGTCATGTTCGGCAACCCGGAAACCACGACCGGCGGCAACGCTCTCAAATTCTACGCTTCGGTCCGCCTCGACATCCGCCGTATCGGCGCCATCAAGGACAAGGAAACCGTGGTCGGCAACCAGACCAAGGTGAAGGTGGTCAAGAACAAGCTGGCCCCGCCCTTCCGGGTCGTCGAATTCGACATCATGTATGGCGAAGGCATCTCCAAGATGGGCGAACTCATCGATCTGGGGGTCGCAGCCGGCGTGGTCGAGAAATCCGGCGCCTGGTTCTCCTACAGCACCCAGCGCATCGGCCAGGGGCGCGAGAACGCGAAGAGCTTCCTGCGCGACAATCCGGCCATGGCGAAGGAGATCGAACAGAAGATCCGCGCCAATGCCGGTCTCGTCGCTGGGGCGATGATGGATTCGAGCGGCGGCGACAAGGTCGACGAGGACGCATAACTGAGATCGCCGCCGCGCCACGCTGATGGTGCGGCGGCCCGCTTCTCTCTCCGGCAAGCGCGCCGGTCCCGGGTTACACCCTGGGCCGGCGCGCTTCGTCGTTTTGAAGGCCAGATCGGCGGGATGTAGCCGGGTCGATGTGCCGATTGCTATGTGAACGAGTCTCGCATTCGGCCGATTGATGGCGGTGCGGACGCTGCCTAGGCTTCGGCGATCCAATGCCTGAGGGGATCGCCATGCTGGTCGCCATCTTCGCGGTTTTCGCCGCCTGTTTTGTCCTGGAGCGGGTCTTTGCCGGCTGGGCTCTGCCACGGGTGCGCGGCTGGCCGCAGCGGGTCGTTGCACTCAATCTCGTGCAACTCGGCGTCGTCCTGCTGGCGGGGTGGAGCTGGGAGAGCTGGTTTGCACGCTGGTCGCTCATCGACCTCGACCGGGAAATCGGTACCGTGGCCGGCGGGCTTCTCGCCTATGTCATCGCCACTTTCATCTTCTACTGGTGGCATCGCTGGCGCCATGAATCCTGGCTGCTGTGGCGGCTGTTCCACCAGATCCATCACAGTCCGCAGCGGATCGAGGTCATCACCTCGTTCTACAAGCACCCAATCGAGATGATCGTCAATTCACTGATCGGCAGCTGCCTGGTCTATGCGGTGCTGGGCCTGTCGCCGGAGGCTGGCGCCATCTATACGCTGTGCACGGCGCTGGGAGAGTTTTTCTACCACACCAGCATCCGGACGCCGCGCTGGGTCGGGTTCTTCTTCCAGCGGCCGGAGATGCACCGCATCCATCACCAGCATCGCCGCCACCGGAACAATTACGGCGACATCACCTGGTGGGACATGCTGTTTGGGACTTATGAGAATCCGGCGAGTTTTGAGCGGAGCTGCGGTTTCGAGGATGGACAGGAGCAGCGATTGCTTGCTATGATGCTGTTCCAGGACGTCCTCAAGCGCCCCCAAGCAGACCCATGCAAGAGACCCGCGCCGCGGAGCCAACTCCCCTGAAACCCGCCATCCCCGCCATCCTGCTGGCGGGCGGGAAATCGTCGCGCATGGGGGGCGGCGACAAATGCCTGCGGAGCCTTGCCGGCCGGCCGATCCTCGATCATGTCATCGAACGTATCCGGCCGCAGGTGACGGGGCTGGTGATCAATGCCAACGGCCACGCCGCGCGTTTCGACAGCTACCGATTGCCGGTGGTGCCCGACGACATCGCCGGCCAGCCGGGACCGCTCGCGGGCATCCTCGCCGGCCTCGACTGGGCGGCGCTGCAGGCGCGCCCGGCACACGGGTTCGAGACGGGTGGGCGGCAAATCGACTATGTGCTCACGGTCTCGACCGATTGTCCGTTCCTGCCGCTGGACCTGGTTTCGCGCCTGCTACCCACGATGGCGGAGGGCGCCGAGATCGCGATCGCGGAAAGCAATGGGCGCCGGCACCCGGTTATCGGCCTGTGGCGGGTGAGTCTCCGGATGGATCTCCGCAAGGCGCTGGCGCTCGAGCATCTGCGCAAGGTCGAGGCCTTCTGTGACCGCCATCGCACTGTCGCGGTAAATTTTGAAGGTGCCGTGAACTTTCCGGGCGGCGCCGTCGACCCATTCTTCAACGCCAACACGCCGGAGGATCTGGCCGTGGCCGAGCGCCTGTGGGCGCAGCCGCGCCGCCAGCAGATCTGAACGGCCCTTTCCGCAGGATTCATCTTGACCAACCGTCACATCAACCCACAGCGCCGCCCGCTTCTTGAGCGCCTCCCCCTTGCCGCTCTCCTTGCCATCATCCTGCTGCTGGGTGCCATCGGCTCGGCCCTGGCCGCTGATCTCACCCCGGATGAAAAAAAGATCCTGTGCCAGGACCGCCCGACCTGCGCTGTGGTCGCGGTAAGCGATGCCGGGACGGGTGCGAAGGGCGAGCGGCTGCGCATCGCCGATCTGGTATTCGGCCTCGCCGACATTCCCAATTATTTCCCGGAGGAAGGCTGCCGCTCGACCGATGCGGCGCTGGAAGCCATGGACCAGATGGATGGCGGGCGCGAGATCTGGCTGCTGGCGGAGGGTGACCAACCCGTGAAGCTGCTGCCGCTGTGCAATGACGGTTACGGCTCGGCGATGATGGGCTTTGACGACATCACCATTGCCGACAACCGGCTGACCCATACGCAAGGCGGTGGGTCCGCCTGGCGCTGGACCGAGAACAAGACGTTCCAGCTCTCGCCGCTGGCACTGATCGCCGAGGATAGTTGCTCCTATCACAATGCCGCCCCGAATACCGGCGCGTTCATGGCGGTCGACCGCCGCACGCTGGAGGCCCGCGCCTATGCGCCGGCGCCGCGCGACGATTGGAGCGACGCGGAGATCGGCTGCCCGATGCCGGCGGTCGATTTCCAGAAACCACTTGAGCCGCAGCCTTCCTCCGACACGGTCGCTGCCTATGCCGTGCCGGTGCCCTTCGATCTCGGGGCCAGCGCCTTGCCCGAAGGCACGACCTTGGGCACCTGCGGCCTCAGCCTCAGGAGCGACGGCAGCCAGGGCTTCCTCATCCACGGCAAGCCGGCGACAGGGGAGGACGCCGCGGAACTGCGCGTCATCGGCGAGAGCACGCGGTCGCTCCTCATCCAGATCCGCGATCCGCTGGCGGCGACGGCTGCCAAGGCTGCCGCCGGCAAATCCTGGATCAAGGCGCCCCATGTCGAGATCTGGACCGCGGCCGAGGGCGAGCTGTTCGACGGCGATGCGTCGGCGGGTCCGGAACGTTCGTATTTCCAGATCGGCATCACGCTCGACGGCAAGGTCGAAACCGGCATGGGCAAGATGCCGTCGCTGCCCAGTGTCTCCACTTGGCCGGGCAAGGACGAATTGGGGCACGATGTAACCGTGCTCCGGCTCGCCTGGGAGGATGAGGCGGCCCTCGTCTATGGCGTGGGCGTCGTCTATTCGCAAGCCAAGGACGGCAAGCAGCAGCGCCTCGTCTCCAACGCGCCCATCCAGAAGAACAAGCCGCTGTTCCTGCCCGGCATGTGGCACAATTCAGCGGATGAATCCGGCGTCCCGGGCGGCGTGTGCGAATTCTCCGGCGAGAGCCACCAGCTCGATCTCTAAGCCGCTGAATGTGAAATTTCGGCGGCTGCCCTGGCGACATTCCTCATATTAATCGACAGTTAAGTATCTTGTCCCAACATATCCCCAGGATTGTATTGGGGGAGAGATCATGTCTGCTGGGTCAAAATCGGGCCGTATCGGCCTGCGCGCGCGCGTCATGCTGTCGGGAATTGCGGTGCTGCTGGTCGGCATCGTGGGGGCTGGCGGCGTTGCCGGCTATATGGCCTATGATCAGGCCAAAAAAGATGCGGCTGCCAATCTCAGCGCCATCGCCATCGGTACGGGCCGCGAGGTAACGGGCTTTATTCAATCGGCCATCGACGTTGCCGAAACAGTGGGCCGCACCATTGAAGGCGCCAAGGTCGGCAAGCTGCCGCGCACCTACATCAAGGACCTCGCTGTCCCCATCATCAGAGCGCATCCGGAATTCGTCGGCACGACGGTAGCATTCGAGCCGAACGGCTATGACGATGACGCCGCCTTCGCCGGCAAAGTGCCGGCAAAAGACGAAACAGGTGCCTATGTCCCCTTCTTCGTCGATTCTGAAACAGGTGCTGCACCGGAGCAGAATGAGACCGGGCGGTTCGTACCCTATTACTACAACAATGCTGAAAAGGGTGTGGCGATCGTTCCGCTGGTCATGACCATCGAGGCCGGCATTAAAAGCTGGTACCTCGATCCGCTCCAGGCCGGCCACACGATGCTGACGGCGCCCTATATATATCCCGTCGATGGCGTCGACGTGCTGATGTCGACCATCAGCGTGCCCATGATGAGCGACGGCAAGGGCTTCGGCATCGCCACCATCGATCTGCCGCTGACCAAGGTCGCCGAGACTCTCAACGCCATCAAGCCGATGGGCGACGGTCGCGTCATGCTGCTCAGCCATGACCGCCAGTGGGCCGCCAATCCCGATGCCAAGCGCATCGGCCAGATGATTGCCATGGAGAAGGATGCGGCGTTTGAGCCTGAAGCCGATCTCAAGCCGATGTATGACGCATTCCTCGCCAGCAAATCGACCGAGCCGGTAATGCAGATCGATGCCAGCGGCGAGCATTTCGTCGTGTTCGCGCCGATCACCTTCCGGGGTCCCGGCGAAGTGTGGACCCTGATGATCGAGGTGCCGGTCGCGACCGTGCTCAAGGGTGCCAATGAACTCATCTACACGATCATCGCCATCGTCGGCGTGGCGCTGCTCCTTGGCGCCATCATGTTCGCCTGGGTCGGCAGCCGCATCGCCAAGCCGATCGTGGCCCTGGCCCATGTCACCAGCGAGGTGGCGGAGGGCAATTTCAGCGCCGATGTGAAGGGTGTCGAACGCGGCGACGAGATCGGCGAACTCGCCCGCGCGGTCGAGGTGCTGAAGCATGGCCAGCAGGACAAACTGCGCCTGGAAGCCGAGCAGCAGAAGGCCGCCGAACGCGCCGAGGTGGAAAAGCGCGAAGCCATGCAGCAACTCGCCAACGGCTTCGAACGGTCGGTGAAGACCGTGGTCGACAGCGTCACCAAATCAGCCCAGCAATTGCAGACTCACGCGAAGTCCATGTCGGACGTGGCGGAAGGGGCGACACAGAAGATCGGCGAAGCATCGGGGGCGACCGACAATGCGTCCGGCAGCGTCGACGCGGTGGCGGCGGCGGCCGAACAGCTCTCCGCCTCGATCAGCGAGATCAGCCGCCAGGTCGCCAGTTCCTCCGACGTCGCCCGCACCGCGGTGGGCGAGATCGGCAAAGCCAATGACACGATGAAGAATCTTGTCGTGGTCTCGGAACGCATCGGCGAAGTGGTGAAGCTCATCACTGCCATCGCCGAACAGACCAATCTGCTGGCGCTCAACGCCACCATCGAGGCGGCGCGCGCCGGGGAAGCCGGCAAGGGCTTTGCCGTCGTCGCCAATGAGGTGAAGGCGCTGGCCAGCCAGACAACCAAGGCCACCGAAGGCATCTCGGTCGAAATCCAGGCGATCCAAAGCTCGACCGATGGTGTTGCGAAGGCGATGGCCACCGTCACCAGCACGATCGAACGGATCGACGAGATCTCGAGCTCGATCGCGGCAGCGGTCGAGGAGCAATCGGCGGCGACGCGCGAGATTTCCAGCAACGCCCAGGCCGCCTCCGGCGGCACGCAATCGGTGCGGCAGAACATCAACGGCGTCGAAACCGCCGTGCTGTCCGCCCGCGACACGGCAGCCGGCGTGCTGAGCGCTGCCGAAATGATGGCGGAGCAGGCGAAGTCCCTCAACCGCGAGGTCGAGAGCTTCATCGCGGAAGTGCGCGCTTCTTAAGATTTCCCTCGACCAGGATGCGTCATCCATCCTAGCCTCCAGCCCTGAATTTACCGGGCTGGAGGTTGGGGATGGGCGCGGAGAAGATTGCCGTCATCGGCAACGGGATCATCGGGCATGGCGTGGCGCAGGTGTTTGCCAGCGCCGGGCACAAAGTGACGCTGATCGGGCGCAATCGCGCCAGCCTCGATGCCGCCATCGGAAAAATGCAGGAGAGCCTCGCCGAGTTCGTGCGCCATGGTTTGCTCACGGCCGAGGAAGCCAAGGCCGTTCCCGGCCGCATCACCCTCAGCACAGAGCTCACGGATGCCAAGGGCGCCGATCTGGTGATCGAGGCGGTGACCGAAGATCTGCCGCTGAAGCTCCAGATCTTCGGCGAGCTGGATGCGATGTGTCCGCCAACGACCATTCTCGCCTCGTCGAGCGGCCAGCCGGCGAGTGCCTTGGTCGCCAACGTCAAGCACCGCAACCGCGTGATCGCCACCCATTTCTGGTATCCGCCGCAGCTCATCCCCCTGGTCGAGGTGTGCGGCGGGCCGTTCTGTTCGCCCGACGTGCTGGCACGTACCGTGGCGCTCATCCGCGGCACGGGCAAGGAACCGGTGGTGATCGAGAAGGAAGTCAAAGGCTTCATCGGCAACCGGCTGCAATTTGCGCTGCTGCGCGAGGCCTGGGCGCTCTGGGCGGAGGGTATCGCTTCGGCGGAGGCCATCGATGCGGTCGTGCGCGCCTCGTTCGGGCGGCGCATCGGCATCACCGGGCCGATTGAATCGGCTGATATCGGCGGGCTTGCCACCATGGTGAATTTCGGCAACTCGCTCATCCCGGATCTCTCGACCGCACCGCAGGCACCCGACAAGGTCGCTGCCCTGATGACACAGAGCGGCATGCCGGGCATCTATGACTGGTCGAAGCGCGATGTGGGCGCCTTGCGCGCGCGGCGCATGGACGAACTCTTCCGCTGGCTGAAGGCCGATCGCGACAGCAAGAAATGATCATGATGAAGACCGATCCCTATTGGTGGGAGGCGGCCCCCCGCCCCGAGATCATGCCCGGCGATGTGCCGCAGAAGATCGATGTCGCCATTGTCGGCTCCGGCTATACCGGCCTCATCGCCGCCTTGAAGCTCAGCGCCGCCGGACGGTCGGTCGCGGTGTTCGACAGTGGGGCGATCGGCTCGGGCGCCTCCAGCCGCAATTCGGGCTTTGTCGGCCGCACGCTCAAATATTCCTTCGGCGATCTGGTGAAGGCCAAGGGCCTCGCCCATGCCATCGCGACCTATCAGGAAATGCAGATGGCGTTCCGCGCGGTCGCCGACACGGTCGCCGACTATGCGATCGACTGCGATTTCCGCGTCCATGGGCGATTGGTGGTGGCCGAGACGGCGCCACAATTCGAGGATCTGAAGCGCGAATATGACCTCCGGCAGAAGCATCTGGGCTCGCCCTTCGAGGTGCTGGACAAGGCGGCCTTGCCGCGCGAGATCGGCAGTCCGCGCTATCTCGGCGGCGTGGTGCTGCCGGATCTGGCCTCGATCCATCCCGGCCTCTATCACCAGGGGCTGGTGCGGGCGGCCTTGGCGGCGGGTGTTGCGCTTTATCCTTTCACACGTGTGAGCAGGTTTGTGCGCGATGGTTCGGGCTTCAAGGTCGAGACGGCGCGCGGCGGCGTTGCGGCGCGCGACGTCATCATGGCGACCAATGGCTATACCGATGGGTTGCTGCCCTGGCTGCAGCGGCGATTGATCCCCTTCGATGCCTGGCAGATGGCGACGGAGGAGCTGCCGGCGGGGCTCATCGACCAATTGCTGCCCAGGGACCGCACCTATATCGATTGCTTCATGAACATCGATGCGATCCGGCGCTCACCCGACGGGACGCGCATCCTCTATTGCGGCAAGACCGGCGAACGCAGCGACCAGGTGACGATGGGCAGGCGACTCTCCGCCGAGCTTCGCGCGGTGTTTTCGGACCTGAAGGATGTCGGCGTCTCGCATAGTTGGACCGGGCGCTGTGCCGCGACCTTCGACCTGCTGCCGCATCTCGGTACCCATGAGGGCATTCACTATGCGGTCGGCTATTGCTTTGCCGGCCTGCCGATGGGCTCGCATTTCGGGCGGCTGCTCGCACAACGCATCCTGGCGCCGGGATCGGTGAAATCGGTCTTCGCCGATCAGCCGTTCAAGACGGTGCCGTTCTACCAGGGCAATAACTGGTTCGTGCCCTGGATGATGCGCTATTACGATCTCAAGGAAGGCAAGCGCCAGGTTGCCTAGGCGATGATGCCCGTGCTGCCGGGGCGGGACGCCGGATCGCCCAGCCATTCCGTGCGCTGGCGCAAATGCCGGCTGAGTTCGTGAGGATCGCGCATGGGTTCGACCGCGCCATAGGGAATGACCTCGCCGATCGAGACCTTGAATTGGGTCCCGATCTTGTTGGCGACCTCATGGAGCAGCAAGGCAAGCCTCGCCGTCATGCTGATATGGCTGGCGATCTGGAAGAGGCGGCTGTTCTGGCCGTGGAAATACATCGGCACCACATCGGCGCGCGCGGCATGGATGAGGCGCGCGGTGAAGGGCTTCCAGTCGAGATCGACGGCTTGTTTGGCAAAAGGTGTCGGCGTGGTGGCGACACCGCCTGCTGGAAAGACGATGAGGCAGCCGCCCTCGGCAAGATGCCGGCGGGCGATGGCGCGGGTCTTCAGCGTCGTGGCCTGTGCCTCGGGGCCGGGATCAAAATCGATCGGCAGGATGTAGCGCTGGATGGCGGCATCGGGCGGATAGAGCCTGGCATTGGTCAGCACCTTGAAATCATCGCGCACCCGGTTGGCGAGGTGGCCGATCAACAGGCCGTCGACCAGGCCGAAGGGATGATTGGCGATGATCACCAGGGGACCCGTGGCCGGCAGGCGCGCCAGTTTCGCGGCGTCGTAATCGATCTGCAATTGGAGGAGGCGCAAGGCCGCGTCCCAGAACTCGGCCTGGCCTGTCATCTCCGCCTGGTAGATATCGTAGAGGCGTTTGAGGCGCAGCTGGCCGCTGAGGATTTCGATGGCCCGGATCGACAGGCGCGCGAGCGGCGTGTCGTAGGCGCTGGCATAGGTCAAGGAGAGGCTGCTCATCCAGCCCAGATAGCGCAAAGGCGTTGCGGTCACGTCGCAAACCCATGAACTTATGATGACGTCGTTTCGGGCGGGTCAGGGTTGGCGCGCGGTCGCCAGCTTGTCGAAGGGGGTGAGGGCACCTCGTACGCCGATGGCGATCGCCGCCACACGGTGGGCGAGCAGGGTGGCGGCGCGTGGTTCCTGGTCCTGCAGGCGGGCGCTGAGATAGGCGCCGTTGAAGGCGTCGCCGGCGCCGGACGTGTCGACCAGTTGCGCGGCCGTCGCCGCGGGAATTTCCTCGATGCCGGTGGCGGTGCCGAGCAAGGCCGGCTTGCCGCCATCCTTCACCACGAATTCCGGGACGCCGAGGCCACGCAGCCGCCGCACGGTGGCGTCGGGGTCGGCATCACCGAACAACTGCTTCTCGTCGTCATGGGTGGGGAGGGCGATGTCGGCAAGCTGCAGCGCCGCGGTGATGGCGGCGCGCGCCTCGGTCAATTTGGGCCAGAGGCGGGCGCGGTAATTTGGGTCGAAGGCAAGTCTGCTGCCGGCGGCGCGGGCCTCGGCCAGGGCCTGCATCAAATTGGCCCGCGCGGGTGTTGCCAGGATGGCCAGCGTGATGCCCGAGAAATAGATGAGGTCGCGCTTGCCAAGGCTTGTGCGCAGCAGCGCCGGATCATCGGCGAGGTGGCGCGCCACGGCATCGCTGCGCCAATAGGTGAAGCTGCGCTCATGGCCGTCGAGTGTGATGGCGTAGAGGCCGGGGCGGCCGCCCTTCAGGCAGGGGCTCTCGGCGGTGCCGATGCCATGTTCGGCAAAGAAGGCCAGTTGCCGACGCGAAAAATCATCATCGCCGAAGGCCGAGACATAGTCGGTCCGAATTGTCGCCGGCAGCAGGCCGCGCAGGGTCCACAGCGTGTTGAAGGTGTCGCCGGCAAAGCCCATGCGCCAGGCGCCGCCGCCATCGGGGGCGAACTCGACCATGCATTCGCCGATGGACGCTATGCTCTTCAAGGGATTCCTCGTCATGGGGATCGGCCGGGTGCGGCAGCCTTACCATAGCTTCACCGGGTGGCAAAGTTTGCGAGGACCGGCAACCGCTCCTGCCTGCGCCGTCACGCTGGGGCGACATAAGCTGAGAATTATGATAAAAACAGTAGTGCGTATTACGTTTAATGCACTATTTACGAAATCGTGCACAGTCGAACGCAGGCGGAACCTATCGGGACCGCAACCACGGAACCGTCTTGTGGATCGGAATCTGCGTCAATACAATCACTTGATGGCACACACTTCAGAGATTAGTGTCGTTCCCGGCTTGTGCTGGTTTGTACCGGTTCCGAGTCGCATCCGAGTCGCGCTTTGATGTAGCTTGCATTTTTGCCCTTGCGGGCCAGGGTTTCGAGAATGAATCAGGATCGCGTCGAGTCGCTTGCCCAGTTCCACCCCTTCACCCGGCTCAACAAGCTGCTGGAAACCGTGCAACCGGGCGGCGGCAATACGCCTTTGCTGTTATCGCTGGGCGAGCCGCAGTTTCAGCCGCCGGCCTTCGCCACGGACGCGATCGCTAACGCAAAAGAGAGCTGGAGCAAGTATCCGCCGACCGCGGGCAATCCGGAATTCCGCGCCGCGGCCAAGGGCTGGCTCATGCGGCGCTATGGGGTGGAGAGTGCCTTCATCGATGCCGACAGGATGATCGTGCCGGTCTCCGGCACACGCGAGGGGCTGTTCCACATCGCCCTTTCCGCCGTCGCCATGGGAGCACCCAAGGGCAAGGGGAAGGTCCTGATGGCCAATCCCTTCTATCACACCTATGCCGGCGCGGCGGTGGTGGCTGGCGGCGAGCCGGCCTTTCTGCCGGCGGGACCGGAGACGGGTTTCCTGCCCGATCCAGATGCCGTGCCGGTGGACCTGCTGAAGCAGGCCGCGATGGTCTATCTCTGCTCGCCCGCCAATCCACAAGGCTCGGTGGGGTCACCGGATTTCTGGCGGCGCTGGCTGGTGCTGGCACGCCAACATGATTTCCTGATCGCGGCCGATGAATGTTATGCCGAGATCTACAGCGATGCACCACCGCCCGGCGCCATCGAAGCGGCGCAGGCCTCGGGGTCGTGCGACAATCTCTTGGCGTTTCATTCGCTCTCCAAGCGCTCAAGTGCGCCCGGCATGCGTTCCGGCTTCGTCGCGGGCGATGCGCGATATATTTCGCGCCAGGTGCAACTGATCAATTACGGCGGTGTTGCGGTCCCGCTGCCGGTGCTGGCGGCGTCGACCTTGCTGTGGTCGGACGAGGCCCATGTCGCGGAGAATCGCGCGCGCTACCAGGCGAGCTTCGATCTTGCGCAACAGGCGTTGGGGCCGATCTTCGGCCAAGTGAAGCCGGCCGGTGGCTTCTTCCTGTGGCTCGATGTCGGCGATGGGGAGAAGGCAGCGGTGGAGTTGTGGCGACAGGCGGCGATCAAGGTGCTGCCGGGCGGCTACATGGCGCGGGTCGATGCCAAGGGGCACAATCCGGGTGCCGCCTTCATCCGCGTGGCGCTGGTCTATGAACCGTCGCAACTGGCGGGCGCCCTGGGGCGGATGGCGTCGGTGCTGGGATCGTTGGAAGGTGCCGGCGCAATGTCTGGAATTTCACGCAGAGGTCGATGAGCATGGCTGGCAACGGGGCACGAGGCGGCGGCATGGCACTGCAATCGGGATTTGGGTTCGGTGGGCCGGGTGGATTCTCCTCCTTCGTGCTGCGGCGATTGCTGGAAGGCGTTGGCATCGTGCTGGTGCTGGCGGGGCTTGCCTATCTCCTGGCGCTACTGACGGCCAATGGCGCCGATCCAAGTTTCAACCGCGCCGCCGACCAGCCCGTCGCCAATGTGATGGGCGCACCCGGCGCGGTCTTTGCCGATTTCCTGCTGCAGGGCCTGGGCCTTGCCGCCCTGGTGCCGCCGGCGGCCTTGCTGGCCTGGGGTGTTGCGCTGCTGCGCGATCACGGGATCCACCGCATGTGGCTGAAACTCATCCTGCTGCCGGTCACCAGCCTGCTCATCGCCGCGGCCTTCGCAGCGCTGCCTGGCACCGGCACCTGGCCGTGGATCGCGGGCCTCGGCGGTCTCGCTGGTCACATGATCCTGGTGGGTTCCGATGGCGCCGGCGGGATCACCGGGCTGGTGGCGCCCTTCGTGGGCGGCATGGAGATCAGTCTCCTCAGCCGGCTGCTCGCCCTGGGGTTCCTGGCGCTGGGCCTGTGGTCGCTCTATCACAGCCTTGGCATCGGCCTTGGCGGCTATGTGCGCTTCGGGCGCGGTGTCGCGCGCATGGGGCGCAACATGGGTGAGGTGATCGATCGCGGCCGCGCCGGCATGGGTGGCTCCGGCTTCAAGCTGCGCCTGCCGCGCTTTAGCCGCAGTGACGATGCGCGCGAGGCGATGCGGCGTGAACCGCGCCTTGCCGGCGAGACGAGCGAGCGTAGCCGCGTCGCCATCGAGATCCCCAGCCGCATCGCCGAAAGCGATGGCTATGAGCGCGTGCGCGGCGACAAGGCGGAGCGCCTGGTTGCGGCTCCCCCGGCCAAGAGCAAGGACAAGGCGAAACCCGCGAAGAAGGACTCACGCCAGGCCAAGCTGGTGCTGGAAGAGAGCGCTTTCGAATTGCCGCCGATCGATATCCTCGCCATGCCGACCGCCAATCTCGCCGTGCAGCGCATCAATGAAGAGAGCCTGGAGAAGAATGCGCGGCTGCTCGAAACCGTACTCGACGATTTCGGCGTCAAGGGCGAGATCGTCAAGGTGCGCCCCGGCCCGGTGGTGACACTCTATGAACTCGAACCGGCCCCCGGCACAAAGACCAGCCGCGTCGTGGGCCTCGCCGACGACGTCGCGCGCTCGATGAGTGCTGTTTCCGTGCGCATCGCCGTTGTGCCGGGCCGAAGTGTCATCGGCATCGAGCTCCCCAACCGCGAGCGAGAGACGGTGGCGTTCCGCGAACTCATCGAAGACGACAGCTATCAGAATTCGCAGAGCCGCCTCGCCCTCGTGCTGGGCAAGGATATCGGTGGTGCGCCGATCGTGGTTGATCTCGCGCGCATGCCGCATCTCCTCATCGCCGGTACCACGGGCTCCGGCAAGTCGGTCGCCATCAACACCATGATCCTGTCGCTGCTCTATCGCCATTCTCCGGCGAATTGCCGATTCATCATGGTCGATCCCAAGATGATCGAGCTTTCGGTCTATGACGGGATCCCGCATCTCCTGTCGCCGGTCGTGACCGAACCCAAGAAGGCGGTCGTGGCGCTCAAATGGACCGTGCGCGAGATGGAGAACCGCTACCGCGCCATGTCGAAGCTCGGCGTGCGCAACATCGACGGCTTTAACCAGCGCCTGGAACAGGCACGGGTGGCCGGCGAAACGCTGACGCGCCGCGTGCAGACCGGCTTCGATCTCGAAAGCGGTCAGCCGGTCTATGAGGAAGAGCCGTTTGACCTCACCGCTTTGCCGTTCATCGTCGTTGTGGTCGACGAGATGGCCGATCTCATGCTGGTGGCGGGCAAGGAGATCGAGGCGGCGATCCAGCGCCTGGCACAGATGGCACGCGCCGCCGGCATTCACATCATCATGGCAACACAAAGGCCGTCGGTCGATGTGATCACCGGCACGATCAAGGCCAATTTCCCGACCCGGATCAGCTTCCACGTCACCACCAAGATCGACAGCCGAACAATTCTTGGTGAGATGGGCGCCGAGCAGCTGTTGGGACAGGGCGACATGCTCTATATGGCCAATGGCGGTCGCATCACCCGCGTTCACGGCCCGTTCGTTTCGGACCGAGAGGTGGAATCGATCGTGCGCTTCCTGAAGGAACAGGGCGAGCCGGCTTACATTGAGGAAGTGACGCAGGACGATGAAGAGGCCGGCGGGCTTGAGAGCTTTGACGGTGAACCGGGCGGTGGCTCGGGCGACGAACTCTATGACAAGGCGGTCGCCATCATCACGCGCGAGAAGAAGGCATCGGTCAGCTTTGTGCAGCGGCATCTCCAGATCGGTTACAACCGGGCCGCGCGCATCATCGAGCGCATGGAAAAGGAAGGCGTCGTCAGCACCGCCAACCATGTCGGCAAGCGCGAAGTGCTTGCCCGTGGGCTGGATGACTAAGGCTGCTAAGATTAATCGAAAGGTCTGCCAATCGTGAATGAATACACTGTTTCCCGCCGCCATCTCATGACCATGGCCGGCAGCCTTGCCTTGCTGACCGCCTTGGGACCGCTGGCGCGACCGGCATTTGCGCGCGCCGTTCCCGCCAACCTCACGCCGGAGGATGAGACGGATCTCAAGCGGATCCAGGATTACCTCAACGGCATCACGACGATGAAGGCGAAGTTCCAGCAATATTCCGAGAAGGGTGGCATCGCCTTCGGCACCATCTATCTGAAGCGGCCGGGCTTCATCCGCATCGAATACGAACCGCCCTCACCGATGTTGATCGTCTCGGACAGCGTGTCGCTGCATTATTACGATCCCGAACTTGACCAGATCAACCGCGTGCCGGTCTCGGCCTCACCGCTCTGGTTCCTGCTGAAGGACGATATTGAACTGGGCGGCGACGTCACCGTGACGGCGTTCCAGCGGTCGCCGGCCGCGTTCGAAATCAGCATCCGCCAGACAGACGATGCGGATGAAGGCAAGGTGATTCTGGAACTGGGCGACCGGCCGCTGGAACTGCGGCAGTGGATCGTGGTCGATCAGAAGAGCGAGGAAGTGCGCGTCGGCCTGTTCGAGGCACAGTTCGGTGTCGAGCTGGACCAGGACCTGTTCAAGGTCCCGAAGAAGCAGAACTGATCCTTAATCCGAACGACGGTAATCGCAAAAGGCCATCAGCTTGTTGACGATCCGCCCGTCGCTGGAGAGCGGCATGACGACGGAGCCGACCTCGGCCAATCTGGGATTGGGGGCGGCCCAGGGTTCCTGGTCGTAAACCACGACACCGCGCTCAGCGGCGAGGACGTAGGTCTCCATGCCGAAATCCGGCGTCACGGCAAAGACATGCTCTTTGACGTCCTTGCCGGTCGGATCGTAGCCGCGCGCTTCGACCTCATCCGTTCCCACCAGGCGATAGGTGAGGCGCAGCGGATCGTGGGCGACATCGATCAGGATGATCCCGGGCAGCAGGTCGCGGATCTCGTTGGGGTCGATGTCGGCGCGTGACGGCATCGGCCGGCCGCGGCGCTTGCTGTCCCAATATTCGTAAGCCCGTTTTATCCGCGGCGAGCAGATCTCCAGGAAACCAGCCCCGATGATGCGCTGATACTGGCCGCGTTCTCCCAAGTTTCCCTCATCTGCCAAAAACCACAAAAAAGTAGCGGGTATGCTAGGCGATCCTCAGATATGTGTCGATGCCACAAACTGGTGGCTGAGGGCCTTGATCTCGTCCCATTTCCTTTCCTGGACCATCTTCCGGGGCGCCGGCATCGACGATCCGACAGCAGCGACATGCGCCAGGGCCAGATAGTCGGCCGCGTTGTCGGAGGAGACACCGCCGGTCGGGCAGAAATGGTTGTCCGGGAACACATCGCCCCAGGCCTTCAACGTGGCCGGGCCTCCCAGGGTCGAGGCAGGGAAGAACTTAAACGCATCGAGGCCGAGTGCTCGGCCGCGCATCACCTCGCCCGGTGTCGCAGCACCCGGCAGATAGGGCAGGCCAAGATCGAGGGCGCGCTTCACGATATCTTCCGAGAAGCCCGGGCTGACCGCGAAGTCAGCGCCGGCTTCATGGGCGCGCTTCAGATCATCCGATGACAAAACGGTGCCGACACCGACCGAGAGACCCTCTACGGCGCCTTTCAGGCGCTTGACCGCTTCAAGTCCGGCAGCGGTGCGCAGGGTGATCTCCATGCTGCTGAGGCCGCCGGCGCGGAGCGCCTGGGCCAAGGGGAGCGCATCCTCGATCGCATCGATCACGATGACGGGAATGGCGCGTGTCTGACGGATGAGCGCGGCGATGGGAGTCATTGGTCACCTTGTGTGTTGAGCGTGGCGGCGGCACCGAGCAGCGCCAGGGTGTTGTCGAGAATGACGAAGATCGGCATCGCCGCCAAGAGCGAGGACAGACGGCCCTTATTGGCAAAGCGTTCCTCGAACTTGCTGTCGAGCAGGATGGGAAGGAGGCGCGGGACGATGCCGCCGCCGATATAGACGCCGCCGGTCGACCCGAGGATGAGCGCCAGATCGCCGGCGGCCGACCCTAAGATGGCACAGAAGCGGCGCAGCGCATCGCGAGCGATGCGCTCGCCCTGTTCCAGGCCGCGCGCGGTGATCTCGGCGGGTGTCGGTCGCTCGGCGGGCTTGCCGGCTTGCACGCAGAGGAACTCGTAGATGTTGACGAGGCCGTCGCCGGAGAGCAGCCGCTCGCAGGAAACACGGCCGAAGCGCGCCTGCAGATAGCGCAGCAGCTCGACCTCCAGCTCGTCCTGCGGCGCGAAGCCGACATGGCCACCTTCGCCGGCCAGGGCCACCCAGCCGCCATGGCGGTCGCAGATGAGGCCGGAGACGCCAAAGCCGGTGCCGGGACCGAGCACGGCGCAGGCGCCCTTGGTTTCGATGGTGCCGCGGCGCACGGCATGGAGGCCTTCCGGCTTCACATGGGGAACACCCAAGGCGAGGGCCTCGAAATCGTTGACCGTCTCGAATCGCTGCCAGCCGAAAAGGGCTGCGGTCTCGGCGCGCGAGAAATGCCAGGTCGAATTGGTGAACTCAATCTGGTCTTCGCGCGCGGGACAGGCCACGGCAAAGCAGGCTTCGGTCGGTGTGGCTTCCGCCCAGTCGAGATAGGTGGTGATGGCATTGTCGATGTTAGGGTAATCGGCGGCCGACAGCGTCTTCATTTTCTCCAGGCCGTCGACGCCGGGACGACGCAAGGCAAAGCGCGCATTGGTGCCGCCTATATCGGCGACGAGGGCGAGGCTGCGTGCACTCATACGATGCCTTCCCATCCGAAGCTCGCCGCCCCCAGATGCGCCCCGCTAGCCTGGGCGCGGAATGCCGCGAAGAGTTCGCGCCCGCAACCGCTCGCATTGCCGCTGATATCGGGCAGCGCGACGTCACGCGCCGCCAGAGCAGCCGCGTCGACCTTCAAGGTGAGCTGATCGGTTTCGGTGTCGAGGCGGATGATGTCGCCATCCTGGATGCGGGCGATGGGGCCACCGGCCACGGCCTCGGGCGAGAGATGAATGGCGGCCGGCACCTTGCCCGACGCCCCCGACATGCGGCCGTCGGTCACCAGCGCCACCTTGTAGCCGAGGTCGAGCAGTACGCCCAGGGCCGGCGTCAATTGATGCAGTTCCGGCATGCCGTTGGCCCGGGGGCCCTGGCCCTTCACCACGACGATGACGTCACGGTGGAGCTTGCCGTCCTTGAACGCCTTCTGGACCGCCTGCTGGCTGGTGAAGACCATTGCGGGCGCCTCGATCACCCGGTGGGCGGTCTTCACGGCCGAAACCTTGATCACTGATTGGCCGAGATTGCCGCCCAGTACATGGATGCCGCCTTCGGGTGCGAAGGGATCGCTCACCGGGCGCAGCACATCGCGGTCGAGGGATTGTGGCGGCGCATCGCGCCATTTCAGATGGTCGCCTTCGAGATAAGGCTCCTGCGCATAGGTGCCGAGATCATCACCGACCAGGGTCTTTACATCGCGGTGGAGGAGCCCCGCATCCAGCAACTCGCGCACCAGGAAGCCGAAGCCACCTGCGGCCTGGAAGTAGTTCACATCGGCCTGGCCGTTGGGATAGATGCGGCAGAGCAGAGGTGTGACGCCGGAGATCTCGGCGAAGTCGGCCCAGTCGATCTTGACGCCGGCGGCCGCCGCCACGGCAATGAGATGGATCGTGTGGTTGGTCGAGCCGCCGGTTGCCACCAACCCGACGATGGCGTTGACGATGGCCTTCTCGTCGACGATCTCGCCGATCGGGCGATAGTCATTGCCAAGGGCGGTCGCACCCGCGACGCGCTTCGCCGCAGCGGCGGTGAGGGCCGCGCGCAAGGGTGTCCCTGGATTGACGAAGGCGGCACCCGGCATGTGCAGACCCATCACTTCCATCAGCATCTGGTTGCTGTTGGCGGTCCCGTAGAAGGTGCAGGTGCCGGCAGCGTGGTAGGACGCGGCCTCGGCTTCCAGCAACTCCTTGCGGCCGACTTTGCCTTCGGCATAGAGCTGGCGGATGCGGGATTTCTCGGCATTGGGGAGGCCCGAGGGCATCGGCCCCGCCGGCACGAAGACGGTCGGCAGATGACCGAAGCTCAAGGCACCGATGAGGAGACCCGGCACGATCTTGTCGCAGACACCCAGCATCAAGGCGGCGTCGAACATGTCGTGGGAGAGCGAGACGGCAGTCGCCATGGCGATGACGTCGCGGCTGAACAGTGACAATTCCATGCCGGTCTGGCCTTGGGTGACGCCATCGCACATGGCGGGCACACCGCCGGCAAATTGTGCCGTCGCATGACCGGCCACCGCGTCGCGGATCGTTTCCGGATAATCCTTGAACGGCTGGTGGGCCGAGAGCATGTCGTTATAGGCAGAGACGATGCCGAGATTGGGCACCGCGGTGCCGGCGAGTGCCGCTTTCTCGTCCGCTGAACAGGCGGCAAAGCCATGGGCGAGGTTGCCGCAGGAGAGATGCCCGCGCTTGACACCTTTGCCCTTGGTGTCGCCGATGCGGGCAAGATATCTCGCCCGGCTATCCTGGCTGCGGGCGCGGATGCGCTCGGTAACGGCTTGGATGGTGGGGTGCATGATGGTCCTCATTCGCTCAGGAGGATGTCGACCGGGGTCCGTGTCTGCCGGAGCAGGGCCGCGATCGGCAGGCTGTCGTCATTGATATTGGCGATGGCGCGCTGGAGCACAATCCGTTTTTCCGCACCCGTTACCGCCAGCAGAATGCGCGGCGTGTCGAGCAATGTGGCCAGGGTGAGGCCGATGCGGGGATGGCCCTTGGCGGGCTCCGCCAAGACCATGACGGCAGCATCGGTATTGAGATCGAGGGCCGGCGCGGTTTCGGCGTGGCCGGGAAAGAGCGAGGCAAAATGCCCGTCTTCGCCCATGCCGAGAAAGACGCTGGCGAAGGGCCGCGGGATTGTCCGGAGCGACGCGGCGATTTCCGCAATAGCATCGCCAGGTGTCGGCAGGGGGCGATAGAGGCCCAGCAGATTGACTGCCTTGGCTTCGCCCTGCTGCAGATGGTGGTGGATGAGCCCTTCATTGCTGTCGGCGTGAAAGCGCGGGACCCAGCGTTCGTCGCAGGGCAGGACCGTGACCTTGTCCCAGGCAAGGGGCATCCGGGCCAGGGCATCAAACACGGCGACCGGTGTCGTGCCGCCGGGGACGATCAGGCCGGCAGCACCATTCTTCTCAATCGCTGCGGCGAGATCGTCGGCGATACGCGCAGCCACCGCCGCAGCGAGCGCTGCGCGGCTGTCATATCGGGTCTCCGTGAAGGACACTAAATGTCGTCCTCATGCCAGGTGCGGCCGTCGCGCTCGATGAGCGAGATCGCCGCCGTGGGTCCCCAGGAGCCGGCCGCATAGGGCTTTGCCGCGAGCGCGGTATCGGCCCAGCCCTGCAGGATGCCGTCGGTCCAGCGCCAGGCTGCTTCCAGTTCATCGAGGCGCATGAAGAGGGCCGGGCGGCCGCGGATGACATCGAGCAACAGGCGCTCATAGGCGTCGGGCGAACGGCCGCCGAAGGTCTCGGCGAAAGAGAGGTCGAGGGCGGTCTGGTGCAGCTTCAACTCGCCGGGTCCCCTGCCCTTGTTGAGCATGACGAGGCGGATGCCCTCGTCGGGCTGCAGGCGCATCACCAGCTTGTTGGGATGGATCGTGCCGGCGGAAGCGGGATAGGGCGAGTGCGGCGGCGTTTTGAACTGAACGACGATTTCCGAAGAACGCGCCGGCAGGCGCTTGCCGGTGCGGACATAAAACGGTACGCCGGCCCAGCGCCAATTGTCGATGCCGATCTTGATGGCGACGAAGGTTTCGGTGTTGCTGACGGGATCGGCGTCTGATTCCTCAAGATAGCCGGGCACCGTCTTGCCGTCGATCGACCCGGCGCGATACTGGCCGCGCACGGTCGCCATGGCCACGTCGGCGGCATGGATCGGCTGCAGGGCACGCAGCACTTTCAGCTTTTCGTCGCGGATCATGTCGGCATCAAGGGTGCTGGGCGGTTCCATGGCCGTGAGGCAGACCAGCTGCAGCAGATGGTTCTGGATCATGTCGCGCAGCGCGCCGGATTCATTGTAGTACTTCCAGCGCCCGCCGACACCGACCGTCTCGGCCACCGAGATCTGCACCTGTTCGATATGGGTGCGGTTCCACAGCGGCTCGAACAGCGCATTGGCGAAGCGCAGCACCATCAGGTTCTGCACCGTCTCCTTACCGAGATAATGATCGATCCGGTAGGTCTGCGGCTCGGCAAAGGCCCTGGCGACGGCGGCGTTGATTTCATGGGCCGAGGCGAGATCGTGGCCGAGCGGCTTTTCCAGCACCAGGCGGGATTCCCGGGTCACCAGGTTAAGGGCCTTCAGATTGGCGGCGATGGGGCCGAAGATGTCGGGCGCCGTCGCCAGGTAAAAGGCGCGGATGACCTCCTCGCGGCCCTTCAGCAGCAGTGCCAGGCTGTCATAGCTCTTCGCGTCCGTGGCATCGAGGCCGAGATAGGTGAGGCGCTGGGCGAAGCGGGCCCACGAGATTTCGTCGAATTGCACGTCGCTGCCATTGGTCGAATAGGTCTGGCAATCGTCATGCATCATCTGGACGAACGCGTCGTTTGCCATGGCGCCGCGGGAGACGGCGATGATGCGGCCGTCATCGGGCAGCCGCCGCTCGCGGTCGAGATGGTAGAGCGCCGGAATGAGCTTGCGGCGGGCGAGGTCGCCGCGGCCGCCGAAAACGATCATGTCGAATGGCTGCGAAATCAGGGTGTTACGCTGCATGTCAGGTCCCTAGGGGAGTGGGTCGACGCGTGGCGCGCCGGGTGGGTCATCCAGGAGGCGCCAGTTTGCCCGGTCGCGCCGCAAGGTGCCAGCCTTCAAACGCACCGCAGGCGTCATTTCTTGAGGTGACCGCCTCCGAATTATTTCAGGAGGGTCCCGAATCTCGAATCAATTAGGGCGATGCCCGCGCGGCGCGGGGCATTCCACGCGAAAAACGAGGGGAAATTCGTCGACCGGATCGAGGGCTGTAACATCGATCAAACATCGGGAACCGGCGGCAACTTTTGGCGCCGCTCCCGGTTCATTCCCGACAAGAGGACGACCGCCGGACGTCCGGTGCCCCAGAACAAAAGCCAGAGCATAGATGGAGTGAGACATGAGCAACTATACCGCCGCCCGCCCGACCCTCGAAGAAGCCGGCGAAGCCGCCAAGACGGCCGCCAACACCATGCGCGACAAATTTGCCCAGGCCAATGACGCGGTCAAGGAAGGTGCCGAACGTGTGCAGGCGGAAGCCGGCGCCGCGGTGAAGAATGTGAGTGCGCGCGTATCGGAACGCCCGCTCGCGGCGCTGGGCGTGACCCTCGCAATTGGAGCGCTCGCGGGCTATCTGCTCGGTCGCCGCTAAAGGCGCGTGAATTCGACGCAGGACCAGACGGGAACCATCTCCGCCTGGTCCTGTTCCTATTTGCAGATTGCAATCGCCGCAGCGGCGCATGGCGCGCGACGAATGTCCAAAATCCACAAGGAGCCAGAACATGAGCGCAGAAGTCCTGCAGGCCAAGACACATATCGAAAACGTCAAGACCGGTATCCAGAACAGCGATCGCAAGGCGGTGGCCGAAGGCGTCGCCAAGGCGCTCGCCGATACTTACGCCCTTTATATCAAGACGCAGGGCTTTCATTGGAATGTGGTCGGGCCGCTCTTCTATGGCCTGCACAAACTGACCCAGGCGCAATATGAAGAGTTGGCGGCCGCCATCGACGTCATTGCCGAGCGCATTCGAGCGCTGGGCCATCCGGCGCCGGCAGGTTTCGGGCAGTTCGCCAAGCTGACACAGATCCAGGATGCCGACGGCACGCAGTCCGGCGAAGTCATGATCAACGCGCTCATTGCCGATCATGAAACCTTGTCGCGGTCATTCCGCGCGGTGATTGAAATGGCGGACGGGGTCGGTGACATGGCAACGGCCGATCTCCTGACCAGCCGATTGCACATCCATGAAAAGGCCGTGTGGATGCTGCGCGCCCTGATGAGTTGAACGGAACCAAATTGCGGAGAGAACGTTCATCCAGAGTGTAAACAATCGAGAAGGAGAGAAACATGAATCAGGATCAGATCGCCGGCAACTGGAAGCAGCTCAAGGGCAAGGTGAAGGAACAGTGGGGCAAGCTCACTGACGACGATATCACCCAGCTCGAAGGCCACCAGGATCAGCTCGTCGGCAAAATCCAGGAGCGCTATGGCGTTGCCAAGGAAGATGCCGAGAAGCAGATCGAGAGCTTCCGTACCGCCAACAAGGACCTGTGGTCGAACTAATCGATCAGCCACCGGTCGGACAACGACATGGCTCGCGGGAAACCGCGGGCCGTGTTTGTTTGGGCCGACCTGACGGCGACCGAGGCGCATGGCGAGGTCTCCGCGCCGTCAGTGTTGATGCCCTGACGAAGATTTTCATCCATACCGGATCCAGATGACCGGAACGTCGCCCAGGTCTTGCTATCGCCACTTGATGAATGTCATGCGGTCGCATGAGGTGAATCATGCCTGGTTATGATGAATGACGATTGAAGAAAGAAAGTCGGCAGACATCAAGGATCGGTTGATCTGCGTCAAGACCTGAGGGCGCCCGGCTGCTGACAATCGATCCTGGCCAGATGATGCAGTGGCCATCGACAAGAAGAGGCACAAAGATGCGCGCGTTCGGAATTATCGGCAATTGCCGGGGCAAGAACAGGCTGGTTCCGCAATTGGTCGAAGCGCTCAGGGCACGGGGTGTCGGCGTCTCTACCTTGAAGCGGGTGGGCGATGAGATTGATCTGGATCGGCCCGGCAAGGAAAGCTACGCCCATCGGCAGGCCGGCGCGGGCGAGGTCATGATCGCGAATGCCTTTCGCTATGCCATCATGTCCGAATACGACCAGCCGACGGAGCCTGATATCGATGCGCTGCTGGCACGGCTGTCGCCGACCGATCTGGTGTTGATCGAAGGATTTCACCTCGCCCCATACCCCAAATGTGAGATCGTGCTGGCGGGTCAGGATCGGCGCCCGAGCTATCCGGACGATCCCTCAATCCTCGCTCTTGTCACCAACGAGCCAGTGGTTTCGCTTTTGCCGTGCTTCGCGCCGGACGCGGTCGACCGGATCGTGACGTTCATCCTGGCCAATGCCTGCGCAACCAGGACCGGCGATCGGGTCGTCTCCGCTTCGAATAGCAAGGTTCCCATGCATGCTGGACGACGTGGAAACTGACCGGTCGTTCGACCGAGGAGGGACAGTCATGGCCCCCCGCGCGCCTCATGATGTCCCCTGGTCGACAATCTTCGAGACGGGTAATGCCGAGCTCGATGCCCAGCATATTCGCCTGCTCGCGGAGAGCAACCGGGTGAAGAAACTGGTCGAAGAGGGTGGTTCATGGGATCAGGTGCGGGCAGGCATTGACGACTTCGTCAAGGATTGCACCGAGCACTTTCACTGCGAAGAACGGGTCCTCCGGCAGGCCGGATTCCCTCGCTGCGACGAACATGTGGCGCAACATCAAAGGATCATTGCCAAGCTGCAGGAACTATCCGCGACCGTGGCAGCGGTCGATGGCAGCGACCCGCAGCACAGGAGGATGATCGGCTCACTCGAGCTGACTTTGGTCGACATCATTGTGCGCCATGATCTCGACTACAAATCCCACTTGCTGAACGAAGCTGGACTATGACGCAACAAGTCCCGTGGCATCGCGCGGGACAACGTAGGGCGTCTATCTGAGATCATCCTCGAGGCAGAAGGCGCGGATACGGGCGATGTCGTCGATCACCGCGCGGCGCCCGCTGACGCGGATGCCAACCGACTTCAGTTGCGCCAGCGCGCGCGACAGATTTTCGGCCGACATGCCGAGCCAGCTTGCCAGGGTGCGGCGATCCATCGGCATCTCGATCTCGGCCCTGCCGCTGGTGCGTCCGTCGGACAGGGTAAGGAGATAGGCCCCGAGGCGCTGCGTGCCCGAGCGCAATTTCTGATCCTTGAGCTGGCGCGACAGCAGGCGCCAGTGCCGGGCCAGCATCAGCGCCACTTCCCTGGCGAAGCCGGCGTCGTGATCCAGGCAGTGACGAATGAGTGACGCCGGGATATAGGCAATGCGGCTGGGCGCGATGACGCGCGCCGACATCATATAGGGCAGGTTGAGCAGCACCGCGGCGATCGTCACCACGTCACCCGCACCGAAAATTTCGATGATCGCTTCCCGGTCGATGGCTGGCGATTGATCGGTTGCTTCCAGCTCCGCCGCATGATCCGGATCGCTGTGCGCCGTCGACGATCCCACCAGAGCCACGCGTCCGGTCAAGATGACGTGCAGGAACTGTGCGGTCTGGCCCTGCTCGAACAGGATCGCCTCCGCCGGCTGCGACTGAATGAAACTCTGTCCCTTCACCTCCGCAAGTGCCGTTGCCGACAGCGCCGCGAACCAGGGCATTTCGGTCAGCGAATCCAGATTGGAAAGGTCCATGGCCCCCGAGTCTTTCAACTTGTCTGCTCTTGTCGGTAGCACCGCCAAGCACACAGCGACAATGCGGTTCAATATAGGCAGCGAATGCCTGGCGTTTCATTGACATTTATCAAGCGGTGGCTTGATGGTGGTCAAGCTATTGAACTAGCTAATGAAAATTGCGTTCCGGCGACCGCTTGATTGATTCATATCAAAGGATGGGCGAGCGCAAAGCCCAATCGTAGCGCCAGACATTCGAGGGAGCGCGCGGTGGCCAACCATACAATCCAGGATCAGGTGCAGAGCCGGGAACTCACGCGGGCTGTGGGCCTCAGTACTTTCAGCTTCACCATCTGTTTTGCTGTCTGGACGATCTTTTCGATCATCGGTGTGCAGATCAAGCAGGACCTCTCGCTTAACGATACCGAATTCGGTTTCCTGGTCGGCCTGCCGATCCTGGTCGGCTCGCTCATTCGCTTGGTGCTGGGCATCTGGACGGAACAGTTCGGCGGGCGGCGCGTGCTGCTGCTGGTGATGGTAGCGGCGGCGGCGGCTACCTGGATGCTGTCCTATGCGACGACCTATGCGGGCTTCCTGGTGGCGGCCCTTGGCGTGGGGATCGCCGGTGGCTCCTTCGCCGTGGGTGTGGCCTATGTCGCCGATTTTGCGCCGGCCAAGCGCAAGGGCACCGTGCTCGGCTTCTTCGGCATGGGCAATGTCGGTTCGGCCGTGACCAAATTCATCGCCCCCTTCGTCATGGTGGCCTTTGGCTGGATGGTCGTGGCGCAGATCTGGGCCAGCGTCCTCCTGGTGACCGCGGTGCTGTTCTATTTTCTCTCGGAAGATGAGCCGAGCCTCCGCGCACGCCGCCAGAGCGGTGCCAAGGGGCAGAGCTTCATGGAGCAGTTGCAGCCGCTCATGTCGCTCCAGGTCTGGCGCTTCTCGCTCTATTACTTCTTCGTGTTCGGCGCCTTCGTGGCGCTGGCCCTGTGGCTGCCGCATTACTACGTCGGCGCCTATGGCCTCGATATCCGCACGGCCGGCATGTTGGGCGCTGCCTATTCCATCCCAGGATCGCTGTTCCGGGTGGTGGGCGGCGTGTTGTCCGACAAGGTCGGTGCACGTCGCGTGATGTACTGGACCTTCATCGTCAGCGTCATCTGCACCTTCATCCTCAGCTATCCGGCGACCGACTATGTCGTGCATGGCATCGAAGGTGACATCAGCTTCAGCCTGGTGATCGACATCGTGCCCTTCACCATCCTGACCTTTGTGCTCGGCTTCTTCATGGCGATCGGAAAGGCCGCCGTCTACAAGCACATCCCGGTCTATTACCCGAACCATGTCGGCTCGGTCGGCACATTAATCGATATCGATGGAGTGAATGATGCCAGCCGACGCTAGCGAAACGAAATCTGCCCTCGACAGCCGCACCTGGCTCTCGCGCTGGATGCCGGAGGATGCCGGTTTCTGGGAAAACGAGGGCAAGCGTCGCGCCTGGCTCTCGCTCTGGGTGACGACCGCCAACCTCATCATGGCCTTCGCCATCTGGTTCCTGGTGAGTGCGCTTGTCGTGCGGCTGCCAGGCATCGGCTTTCAACTGACCACCGATGAACTGTTCTGGCTGACGGCGATGCCGGGTCTCGCCGGCGGCTCGTTCCGCCTCATCCACAACCTGCTGACGCCGCTTTACGGCACGCGCCATGTCGTGACGATTTCCAGCCTGACATTGCTGCTGCCGGCGATCGGCTGGGTGATCATCATCCAGGACCCGACCACGCCCTACTGGGTGCTGATGACCTTTGCGTTCCTCGCGGGGTTGGGCGGCGGCAATTTCTCCAGCTTCATGCCCTCGACCAGCCTGTTCTTCCCGAAGCGCCTGCAGGGGACGGCCCTGGCCATCCAGGCCGGCATCGGCAATCTCGGCGTCAGCGTCGTGCAATTCGTGACGCCGTGGATCATCGGTCTTGCCTTCTTCGGCACGTTGGCCGGCGACCCGCAGCTCTTTACCAAGGGCGAGGCCACCAAGGATGTGTGGCTGCAGAACGCCGCGCTCATCTACGTGCCCTTCATCTTCGTCTTTGCCGTCATTGCCTGGTTCACCCTGCGCTCGGTGCCGGTGCGGGCGAGCTTCAAGGAACAGTTCGACATCAACAAGAACAAGCATACCTGGTTGATGACGAGCCTCTATCTGATGACCTTCGGCTCTTTTGCCGGCTTCTCGGCCACCTTCCCGCTGCTCATCAAGCAGCTCTATGGCGGCTTCGAGGGCGCACCCGATCCGCTCACCTATGCTTTCTATGGCCCGCTGGTGGGGTCGATCATGCGGACAGTCGCTGGACCGCTCGCCGACAAATATGGCGGCGCGCGGGTCACCAGCGTCTCGGCCATCGGTCTCATCGCCAGCACGATCGCGGTGACCTTCTTCGTGACCCCGGAGAGCCTCGCGGAATTCCCCTATTTCGTCGGCTTCATGCTCGCGATCTTCTTCTTCGCCGGCATCGGCAACGCGTCGACCTTCAAGCAGATGCCGATGATCTTCCCGCCGCGCCAGGCGGGCGGCGTCATCGGCTTCACCGGTGCCATCGCTGCCTATGGACCCTTCGCGGTCAGCATCATGATCGGGCAGTCGATTTCCTGGACCGGCGGCGTCACGGCCTTCTTCGTGACGGCGGCCGTGTTCTACCTCGTCAATTTCGGCATCAACTGGTGGTACTACGCGCGGCCCAATGCCGAAGCGAAGTGCTGACTAAAGCGGAGAAACAGCCATGAGCCATTTTCTGGACCGACTGATGTATTTCAAGCAGCGGCAGGAGAATTTCTCCGACGGCCACGGTCTGGTCACGACCGAGGATCGCCAGTGGGAAGATGCCTATCGCCAGCGCTGGGCCCATGACCGCATCGTGCGCTCGACCCACGGTGTCAACTGCACCGGGTCGTGCAGCTGGAAGGTCTACGTCAAGGGCGGTATCGTCACCTGGGAGACGCAGCAGACCGACTATCCGCGCACGCGCCCGGACCTGCCCAACCACGAACCGCGCGGCTGCTCGCGCGGCGCCAGCTATTCCTGGTATCTCTACAGCGCCAACCGCCTGAAATATCCGATGGTGCGCGGTCGCCTCGTTCGCCTGTGGCGCGCGGCCAAGGAAACGCACAAGGACCCGGTGGCGGCCTGGGCCTCGATCGTCAACGATCCGGTGGCCTCGAAATCCTATAAGGAGATCCGCGGTCGCGGCGGCTTCGTCCGCGTCACCTGGGAGGAAGCCAACGAGATCATCGCGGCTGCCAACGTCCACACGGCCAAGGTCTGGGGTCCGGACCGCGTCGTCGGCTTCTCGCCGATCCCGGCCATGTCGATGGTGTCCTATGCCGCCGGCACGCGCTACTTAAGCCTCATCGGCGGCGTGGCCTTGAGCTTCTACGATTGGTATTGCGATCTGCCGCCCTCCAGCCCGCAGACCTGGGGCGAGCAGACCGACGTGCCGGAATCGGCGGATTGGTACAATTCCGGCTTCATCATGTTGTGGGGCTCCAACGTGCCGCAGACGCGGACACCGGACGCCCATTTCTTCACCGAGGTGCGCTACAAGGGCACCAAGGCCGTCGTCGTCTCGCCCGATTTCAGCGAAGCGTCTAAATTCGCCGATCTGTGGCTGCACCCAAAGCAGGGCACCGACGCGGCCCTCGCCATGGCCATGGGCCATGTCATCCTCAAGGAATGGCATGTGCCGGGCAAGAGCGACTATTTCGACAATTACTGCCGCAAGTACAGCGACATGCCGATGCTGGTGCGCCTGGTGTCGCGCGATGGCCGCCTGGTGCCGGACCGTTTCCTGCGCGCCTCGGACTTTGCCGACAAGCTGGGCGAGGCTAACAACCCGGAATGGAAGACGCTGCTCATCGACGAGAAGAGCGGCCGCATCGTGGCGCCCAATGGCTCGATCGGCTTCCGCTGGGGCCAGCAGGGAAAATGGAATCTCGAGGAGAAGGACGGGTTGAACGGCGCCGAGATCCATCCGCGCCTCAGCCTCATCGAGGAGCGCGATGCGGTGGCGTCGGTCGCCTTCCCCTATTTCGGCGGGGCGCGTCACGAGCATTTTCAGCATACCGAGCATGACGACATCCTGATGCGCCATGTGCCGGTCCGGAAGATCCAGACCGCGGAGGGCGAGGTGACGGTCGCCACCGTTTACGACCTGCTGCTCGCCAATTACGGCATCGATCGGGGCCTTGGCGGCGGCAATGTCGCCACCAGCTTCGATGACGACCAGCCCTACAGCCCGGCCTGGCAGGAAAGGATCACCGGGGTGCCGCGTGCCCATGTCATCGTGACGGCACGCGAATTCGCCGAGAACGCCCACAAGACCAAGGGCCGTTCGATGGTGATTCTGGGGGCGGGTGTCAACCACTGGTACCATTGCGACATGATCTATCGGGGGATCATCAATCTTCTGGTGATGTGCGGTTGCGTGGGTCAGCCGGGTGGCGGCTGGTCGCATTATGTCGGCCAGGAGAAACTGCGCCCGCAGACCGGCTGGACGCCGCTCGCCTTCGCCCTCGACTGGCATCGCCCGTCGCGGCAGATGAACTCGACCTCGTTCTTCTATGCCCATACCGATCAATGGCGCTACGAGAAGCTGAAGGTCGAGACCATCCTCTCGCCGCTGGCGGATCCGGACATGGCCAAGAGCGCCCTGGCCGGCAGCCTCATCGATTACAACGTCCGTGCCGAACGCATGGGCTGGTTGCCCTCGGCACCGCAGCTGATGAGCAATCCGTTGCAGGTGACCCGCGATGCGGCCGCCGCCGGCAAGGAGCCGATCCCCTACACGGTCGAGCAGTTGAAGGCCGGCAAGGTGGAACTCGCCTGCACCAACCCGGACGATCCGCGCGCCTATCCGCGCAACATGTTCGTCTGGCGCTCGAACCTGCTCGGGTCCAGCGGCAAGGGGCATGAATACTTCCTCAAGCACCTGCTCGGCGCCAGCCATGGCGTGCAGGGCAAGGATCTGGGGCAGATGGGCGAGCAGAAGCCGGTCGAGGTTCCCTGGCAGGACAAGGCGCCGGAAGGCAAGCTCGATCTCCTGGTGACGATCGATTTCCGCATGTCGACCACGGCTGTCTATTCCGACATCGTGTTGCCGACCGCTACTTGGTACGAAAAGAACGATCTCAACACCTCCGACATGCATCCCTTCATCCACCCGCTCTCGGCGGCGGTCGATCCCGCCTGGCAGTCGCGCACCGACTGGCACATCTTCAAGGGGATCGCGGCAAAGTTCTCGGAGCTGGTGGTGGGGCATCTCGGCGTCGAGAAGGACCTGGTGACGACGCCCATCATGCATGACACGCCGGGCGAACTAGCCCAGCCCTTCACACCGAAGGATTGGACCAAGGGCGAATGCGATCCGGTCCCGGGCAAGACCATGCCGGGGATGACCGTGGTCGAACGCGACTATCCCAACACCTACCGCAAGTTCACGGCGATCGGCCCGCTGCTGACCAAGATCGGCAATGGCGGCAAGGGCATCGCCTGGAACACCAGCCACGAGGTCGAGTTCCTGAAACAGCTCAACGGCGCGGTGCTGGAGGAGGGGATCACCAAGGGGATGCCGCGGCTCAGCAGCGACATCGATGCCACCGAGATGATCCTGACGCTCGCCCCGGAAACCAATGGCGAGGTCTCGGTCAAGGCCTGGGCGGCCTTGAGCAAGATCACTGGGCTCGATCACACCCATCTCGCCTTGCCGCGCCAGGATGACAAGCTGCGTTTCCGCGACCTGCAGGCGCAGCCCCGGAAGATCATCTCGTCGCCGACCTGGAGCGGCATCGAATCCGAGCATGTCACCTACAATGCCGGCTACACCAACGTGCATGAGCTCATTCCCTGGCGCACGCTGACCGGTCGCCAGCAGCTCTACCAGGATCATGCCTGGATGCTGGCTTTCGGCGAGGGCTTCGCGCTCTACAAGCCGCCGGTGGATACCAAGACTATTCACCCGATGCTGGGCAAGCACTCCAACGGCAACAAGGAGATCGCCCTCAACTTCATCACACCGCACCAGAAATGGGGCATCCATTCGACCTATACCGACAATCTCATCATGCTGACCTTGTCGCGCGGTGGACCGATCGTGTGGTTGAGCGAGATCGACGCCGCCAAGGTCGGCATCGAGGACAATGACTGGATCGAGGCGTTCAACGTCAACGGCGCCCTGGTCGCCCGCGCCGTGGTCAGCCAGCGCGTGCCGGAAGGCATGGTGCTGATGTACCACGCCCAGGAAAAGATCGTGAATGTACCGGGCTCCGAGATCACCGGTGCCCGCGGCGGCATCCATAATTCCGTCACCCGCACCTGTCCGAAGCCCACGCATATGATCGGCGGCTACGCCCAGCAGAGCTGGGGCTTCAACTACTACGGCACCATCGGCACGAACCGGGACGAGTTCGTCATTGTCCGCAAGATGGACAAGGTCGACTGGCTGGATCAACCGGCGGATCCCGCCAAGGCCGCGGAATAGGAAGGGCGAAAGTCATGAAAATACGTGCTCAGATCGCCATGGTGCTGAACCTCGACAAGTGCATCGGTTGCCATACCTGCTCGGTGACCTGCAAGAACGTCTGGACCAGCCGCGAAGGCGTCGAATATGCCTGGTTCAACAATGTCGAGACCAAGCCCGGCATCGGCTATCCCAAGCAATGGGAGAACCAGGACAAGTGGCAGGGCGGCTGGCGCCGCAAGGCCAATGGCCGCATCGAGCCGCGCATCGGCGGCAAGTGGCGGCTGCTGGCGCAGATCTTCGCCAACCCCAACCTGCCGCAGATCGACGATTACTACGAACCCTTCACCTTCGACTACGAGCATCTCCACAACGCACCCGAGATGCAGGCAGCGCCCACCGCGCGGCCGCGCTCGCTCATCACCGGCGAGCGCATGGAGAAGATCGAATGGGGTCCCAATTGGGAGGAGATCCTCGGCACCGAGTTCCGCAAGCGCAGCCTCGACAAGAATTTCGACAATGTGCAGAAGGAAATCTACGGCCAGTTCGAGAACACCTTCATGTTCTATCTGCCGCGCCTTTGTGAACATTGCCTCAACCCGGCCTGCGTCGCCGCCTGTCCCTCAGGCTCGATCTACAAGCGCGAGGAGGACGGTATCGTCCTGGTCGACCAGGACAAGTGCCGCGGCTGGCGCATGTGCGTCTCCGCTTGTCCCTACAAGAAGATTTACTACAACTGGCAGAGCGGCAAGGCCGAGAAATGCACCTTCTGCTATCCGCGCATCGAGGTCGGTGAGCCGACCGTGTGTTCAGAAACCTGCGTCGGCCGCATCCGCTATCTGGGCGTCCTCCTCTATGATGCCGACCGCATCGAGGAAGCGGCCAGTGTTGCGCTGGAGACGGACCTCTATCAGGCCCAGCTCGACATCTTCCTCAACCCCAACGACCCGGCGGTGCTGGAACAGGCGCGCAAGGACGGCATCCCCGAGGCCTGGCTTGAGGCCGCGCAGAAATCGCCGACCTCAAGATGGCGATCGAGTGGAAGATCGCCTTCCCGCTGCACCCCGAATACCGCACCCTGCCGATGGTCTGGTACGTGCCGCCCTTGTCGCCGATCCAGGGTGCCGCCGAAAGCGGCAAGATCGGCTGGGACGGCGATCTCCCGGACCTCTCCAAGCTGCGCATCCCGATGAAGTATCTCGCCAACTTGCTTACCGCCGGCGATGAGCAGCCGGTCGAGCAGGCGCTGCAGCGGATGATGGCGATGCGCGCCTTCATGCGCGGCCGCCATGTCGACGGCGTCGAGAACACGGCGCTGCTCAGCCGTGTCGGCCTCACCCAGGCCGAGGTCGATGACATGTACCGCTATCTCGCCATCGCCAACTATGAGGATCGCTTCGTGATCCCCAGCACGCACCGCGAGTATGCCGAGAACACCTTCGATATGAAAGGCGGCTGCGGTTTCACCTTCGGCAATGGCTGTTCCGATGGCGCCTCGACCGCCAGCCTGTTCGGCCAGAAGCCGAAGTCAAAAAGCGCAAAGGAGGCCGTGTGATGGCACAGCAACAGACACTGACCTTCAAGGCCCTGGGCTGGCTGCTGACCTATCCGGATGCGGCCGTGGTCGGGGCTGTGCCGGACATTCTGGCCGCCATGCGGCAGGAAGCCTTGTTGCCACGTGCCCAGCTTGATGAGCTGGCGCGCTTTGCCGGCACGCTGGCGGCGCGCGACCTTATCGAGGCGCAGGAGAGCTATGTCGGTGTGTTCGACAAGTCGCGCCAGGTCTCGCTCCATCTCTTCGAGCATGTCCATGGCGAATCCCGCGACCGCGGCATGGCCATGGTCAATCTGCGTGAGGTCTATGGCGCCGCCGGCCTGTTCGCCGACGAAACCGAGCTGCCCGATTTCCTCCCCATGTATCTCGAATATCTGGCCCTGCTGCCGCTTGCGGAAGCAAAGGCCGGGTTGAAGGATGTGGCGCCGATCCTGCAAGGTATCCACAAGGGCCTGCTGACGCGGGAAAGCCCCTATGCGATCCCGCTCGGCAATCTCCTCCATCTCGCCGGGGTGAAGCCATTGCTTGACGTGGCGGAGGTCGAGCGCGACGACACGCCGGAAGCGATCGACCGCGCCTGGGAAGAACAGGCCGTGGCGTTCGGTCCGGACAACGACCCGCAGAAGAGCAGCGATTGCGGCCGTGCGAGCGCGATGCTGGCCCGCATGAATGCGCAAGGCGCGCAATCCCCCATGACGGAGGCGCAGAAATGAACGAGTTCTTCACTCCAGCTTGCCTTCGGCATCTATCCATATGTTGCCGTCAGCGTCTTCCTGGTCGGCAGCCTCATCCGCTTCGACCGCGAGCAATATTCCTGGCGCTCTGGCCCAGCCAGATGCTGCGCACGAAGCAATTGCGTTGGGGATCCAATCTGTTCCATGTCGACATCCTGCTGTTGATGATGGGCCATGTGGTGGGGCTGCTGACGCCGCACCAATTCTATACCCTGTTCGTCACCGTCGAGCAGAAGCAGCTCCTCGCCATGATCGCCGGCGGCGTGTTCGGCACGGTCTGCTTCATCGGCCTCACATTGCTCATCCATCGCCGGCTGACCGATCCGCGCATCCGCGCCACCAGTTCGCATATGGACATCTGCATCGTGCTGCTGCTCTGGGCGCAACTCGTGCTGGGGCTGATCTCGATCTATTCGTCGAGCCATCATCTCGACGGCAGCGTCATGGTCGTGCTGGCGGAATATTGCCAGCATCTGGTGACCCTGCGCGGGATCGATGCGGCGGCGATCGGCCAATTGTCCTGGGTCTACCAGGCCCACCTCATCCTCGGTTTCACCCTGTTCCTGGTGTTCCCGTTCAGCCGCCTGGTCCATATCTGGAGCGCGCCGGTCTTTTATGTGCTGCGGCCCTATCAGGTCGTGCGCCGCCGCGCCGGAAAGAGGGTGTCGTGATGAGCTGCGCCAGTCATAGCAACAAGAAAGCCGAGCCGGTCCTGGAGATCGTGCCCGTCCGCGTGGACGGGGTCGAGATCACGGAATTCGACATCGCGCGCGAGATGCAGCATCACCCGGCTGGCTCCCTCGCCGACGCGCGCGAAGCGGCGACACGTGCGCTCGTCGTGCGGGAACTCCTGCTGCAGGAGGCGAACCGCCAGGGCCTGGCCGAAGAAGCATCAGCCGATGACGATCTCGGTGACGATCCACGGATCGCTGCCCTGATCGAGCGGGAAATCCGCTGTCCCGAGCCAGATGACGAAAGTTGCCGCCGCTACTTCGACAACAACCGCGCCCAGTTCGGCTCGCCTGCCCTGTTCGAAGCGCGGCATATCCTGCTGGCATCGCCCCGGACGAGGCCGAGGAACGGACGGCCGGCAAGGCGCTCGCGGCCGAGATCATCGCCAGCTTACAGGCCGATCCGGACAGATTTGCCGAACTGGCGGCCCGCCACTCCGCCTGTCCGTCCGGCAAACAGGATGGCCGTCTCGGGCTGCTCGCGCGCGGTGACACCGTGCCGGAATTCGAGACCTACCTCTTCAGCCTCAATGCCGGCGAACTCTGTCCGCTGTCGGTCGAGACTCGCTACGGCGTCCATGTGATCCAGTTGGACCGGAAAGTGGATGCAGTGCCGGCCGAGTTCGAGGTCAGCCGCGACACCATCGCCCGCTACCTGCGCACCCAATCGCTCCACACCGCGACGCGGCAATACATCATGCTGCTGGCGGGGCAGGCGAGGATCGAGGGGATCGAGATCGAGGCGGCCCATTCACCCCTGGTGCAATGACGTGAACCCGGTGGCGGCGTGGGCCGAGGCGAATCCATAAAAGCATTCTATTTCAGATGCTTGAATGGTGGGTGCGACAGGGATTGAACCTGTGACCCCTACCGTGTGAAGGTAGTGCTCTCCCGCTGAGCTACGCACCCGCCCTGAAGATGCGGCCGAACGAGAAAAGGCGGCCGCTGGCGTCAAGGGGCGTTGTTTAGCCTCAGCCCCCCGACCTGTCAATTGGATCGTGCCGGGTGGACCTTGGCCCCATGGATCGTATCGGCGTCGCAAGGGTTACAGTCACTCTGCCGTGATCCGGCCAAGGCGGCCTTGACAGGTGGCCGCCAGGAGCCGAGTTCATAAGTCCTGCTCCCCTGAATCGTCGAGGCCAATCAATGCGTTATTTTTCGAGATCGCCGGCGCCCAAAACGCTGCTGCTGGCGGCGACGGTTTTCGCTGTCGCCCTGCTTGGCGTGGGTGAGCGCGCGTTCCGCGTTCCCGCCGCCCAGGCGTCGCGGCCAGTGACCCTGACCTATGCCGGCTACATGGCGGGCCTGCCAGTCTTCTCGCTCACCACCACTGTCACCCTTCCCGCCGGCACCGTGCCTGGAAAACGGCGGTTAGGATTATCCGGCCGACGGGCAGACCGCCGGCACTTTGCGCATGTTTCATCCTTATGCCGCCAGCATCAATGCCAAGGGCGCCCTCAAGAATCAGGCGGCGGCACCCAAGCAGTTCAGCTCGGTCTCCCAGATCATGGGCAAGCAGGAAGCGGTCACCCTCACCTATGGCGCCGGCGGCAAGGTCGGCATCGACGCGCAGCCGCTGACCCGCCAGGCGCAGGAAGCAACCGCCCAAGGCTTTGCCAATGGCACGATGGATCCGGCCAGTGCCGTGGTGGCGCTGGTCGCGAAGTTCGCCAGCACGCATCAATGCCAGGGGACCTTCAAGCTGTTCGATGGCGTGCGCCGCTATGATCTGAAGCTCAGCCAGGCAGGCTTCGTCGACCTCAACCCGTTGCAGCAATCCTATTACGACGGATCGGCCACCGAATGCGTGGCGCAGCCGCAATTGCTGCAGGGCTTTTCGCAGGCCGCGGCGCAGTCGCAATTCTATCCGCAATCGGCGCGGCTGTGGCTGGCGCCGGCCGTGCCGCAATTGCCGGCCATCCCGGTGCGCATCGAGGCGCAGAACGCGCTGGGCCTGATGACCCTCGATTTGGTCGACGTTCAGTTCTGATCGAGCTTTGCCAAGAGTGCCGGGAGATCGGCAAAGCGGGCCAGCTCATGATAGTCGCCCTGCGTCGCGCGGTCGGCCGGTTGGCCATAGCCTGAGGGGATGATGACGGCCGGCACGCCACCGGCCTTGGCGGTGGCGAGGTCGGTATGGCTGTCGCCGATCATGATCGCTTCCGTCGCCGCCCGCAGCGCATCGCCACCCGCCTGGGTGATGGCGGCAGGGGTTCGCGGGCGGGCTTCCGCTCCTTCAGGGAATCGCCGCCGATGATCGACTGGAACAGGGCCGAAAGACCAAAATGATCGAGCACGACCCGGGTCGTGGCGCTGGGCTTGTTGGTGCAGAGCGCCAGATGGCGGCCCTCGCGGCGGAACTCTTCCAGGATCTCGCGTACCTTGGGATAAAGGGCGGTGCGGTTGGTTGACGCAGCCTCGTAGTGGATCTTGAAGCGGGGCATCAGCTGGCCGGCGGTCTGAGGACTGCCGGCGGCCTTGAGGGCCCGGGCGAGCAGGACCGGCGCACCGTCGCCGATCATCGATTTCACGGCCTCAAGCGCCAGGGGCGCCTTGCCCAATTCCTGCAGCAGCGTGTTGACCGCATCGGCGATATCGGGTGCCGAATCGATCAGTGTGCCGTCGAGATCGAATACCAGATACCGCCGCCACGCCATAATTCCGCCCTTTTGCCCTGTATCCTGAGCCCAAGTTGCGAGCGGCATCTTGGGATTGGATTGCCGGCGGTGGATATGGCATTTTCCCCCCAATCGCAAGCCAGGGCGCCGTTGGGGGCATTTCCGCGGCGCTTTATAGATTTCAGGATCGGTCCATTCCATGTCTCGCACCGACGCTCGCACCGAAAATCGCACTGGCGCCATCATCCTTGCCGCCGGCAAGGGCACGCGCATGAAATCGGCCTTGCCCAAGGTGATGCATCGCATCGCCGGGCGAACCATGATCGGCCATGTGCTGGCCAATCTGAAACCTTTGGGCAGCCAGCCCAATGTCGTTGTCGTGGCACCGGGCATGGACCAGGTGGCTGCGGAGGTGGCGCCCTTGCCGGTGGCGATCCAGGCCGACCAGCTGGGGACCGGCCATGCGGTCGGTTGCGCACGGCAGGCGTTGGGCACATTCACCGGCACGGTGCTGGTGCTCTATGGCGACAGCCCGTTCATCTCGACCGCGACCTTGGCCAGCCTGGTGGCGCGCCGGCAGGGTGCCGACAACCCGGCCGTGGTGGTGCTGGGGATGCGGCCGGCGGATCCCGCGAAATACGGCCGGCTCATCCTCGACCAAAATGGCGCCCTCGACCGCATCGTCGAATGGAAGGAAGCGAGCGAGGCGGAACGTGCCGTGACCCTGTGCAATTCCGGTGTCATGGCAATTGACGGCAAGGTGCTGTGGTCGCTCATCGACCGCGTCGACAACAAGAATGCCAATGGCGAGTATTACCTCACCGATATCGTCGAACTGGCGCGCCGCGATGGCCGGGCCTGTGCCGTGGTCGAGGCGCCGGAAGCGGAACTGATGGGCGTCAACAGCCGCGCCGAACTCGCCATTGCCGAAAGCCTGTTCCAGGATCAGCGCCGCGCGCTGGCGATGGACGAAGGTGCGACGTTGACCGATCCTAAATCCGTGTTCTTCGCGGCGGATACAAAAATGGGCCGCGACGTGGTGATCGGCCCCCATGTCTTCTTCGGCCCCGGCGTCAGCGTCGCCGATGATGTCGAGATCCGCGCCTTCTGCCATATTGAAGGGGCGCGGATCGAGAGCGGTGCGGTGATCGGTCCCTTTGCACGGTTGCGGCCAGGCAGCGAGATCGGGACGGATGCGCATGTCGGCAATTTCGTCGAGGTGAAGAATTCTGTGCTGGGGAAAGGCGCCAAGGCCAATCACCTCAGCTATCTCGGCGATGCCGATATCGGCGCCAAAAGCAATATCGGCGCCGGCACCATCACCTGCAATTACGACGGCTATATGAAGGCGCGCACCGTGATCGGCGAAGGCGCCTTCATCGGCTCAAACTCGGCGCTGGTGGCGCCGGTTAAAGTGGGCGATGGCGCCATCATCGGCGCCGGCAGCGTCATCACGCGGGACGTCGAGGCGGATGCCATCGCCGTGGCGCGCGGCGAGCAGGTCTCGCGTGCCGGTCGGGCGCGCGATTTCCGCGCCCAGCGCCAGAAGCTGAAACAGGACAAGACCCGCCAATAAGCGGGATCGTCGGAACGAGCGGGAGCCAGAACTTATGTGCGGTATCGTCGGTATCATCGGCAAGGCGCAAGTCACACCCTTGCTGTTCGATGGCCTGAAGCGGCTCGAATATCGCGGCTATGATTCTGCCGGCATCGCGACGCTGGTCGATGGCCGCATCGAGCGCCGCCGTGCCGAAGGCAAGCTCGGCAATCTTGGCGCCGTCCTCGAGAAGCAGCCGCTACCCGGCACCATCGGCATCGGCCACACGCGCTGGGCGACCCATGGCCGCCCCTCCGAGAACAACGCGCATCCGCATGCGACCGACAAGGTCGCCATCGTGCATAACGGCATCATCGAGAATTTCCAGGAACTGCGCGAGGAGCTCGGCCAGCTCGGCAAGAAATTCACCACCGATACCGACACCGAAGTGGTGGCGCATCTGCTGACCCACTATCTCGAACATGGCCACAGCCCGGAACAGGCGATGGAACGCGCCATGGGCAAGCTGCACGGTGCCTTCTCTTTGGCCATCCTGTTCGCCGACCGGCCCGATATCATCGTCGGGGCGCGGCGCGGATCGCCGCTCGCGGTCGGTTATGGCGATGGCGAGATGTTCCTGGGCTCGGATGCGATGGCGCTCGCTCCCTTCACCAACCGCATCTGCTATCTCGAGGAAGATGATTGGGCGGTTCTCTCGATGGACGGCGCCGTCATCTACAATGACGGTCGCCGGGTCAATCGCGACGTGACGCAGACGGCGCTCTCCGGCGCCCTCATCGGCAAGGGCAATTACCGCCATTTCATGATGAAGGAGATCGCCGAGCAACCGACCGTCATCGGCGACACGTTGCAGGCCTTCATGAACCCGCTGGAGCGGCGCATTGAATTGCCGCCGCTGCCCATTGATCTTGCCACGGTCACGCGTCTCACCATCGTTGCCTGCGGGACGGCGCATCTTGCCGGATTCGTCGCCAAATATTGGCTGGAGAGCCTGGCGCGGCTGCCGGTCGAACTCGATGTCGCCTCGGAATTCCGCTATCGGCAGGCGCCGATGGACCCGAACGGTGCCATGCTGGTGATCTCTCAGTCCGGCGAGACGGCGGACACGCTGGCAGCACTCCGCTATGCGAAGTCGCTCGGCCAGAAGGTAATCTCGGTCCTCAACGTGCCGGAAAGCACCATCGGCCGCGAAAGCGATCTCGTGCTTCATACCCTGGCCGGGCCGGAGATCGGCGTTGCTTCGACCAAGGCCTTCTCGACGCAGCTGGTGGTGCTGGCCTGTTTTGCGCTGGCCGCGGCACGGGCACGCGGCGCCATCGATGCGGCGCGCGAGGCGGAACTGTCGACCGCGTTGACCGAGGTACCGGCACGCGTCGCCGAGATCCTCAACCACGATGCGCATCTTCATGAAATCGCCCTCAAGGTGGCGGAAGCGCGGGATGTGCTTTTCCTGGGTCGCGGCACCTCCTATCCGATTGCCCTGGAAGGCGCGCTCAAGCTCAAGGAAATTTCCTACATCCATGCCGAAGGCTATGCCGCCGGCGAGATGAAGCACGGGCCGATCGCGCTGATCGATGAAAATGTCCCGGTCATCGTCGTGGCGCCAACCGACGAGCTGTTCGATAAGACCTTCTCGAACCTGCAGGAAGTCATGGCTCGCGGCGGTCGCGTGGTGTTCCTGTCCGATGCCGATGGTGTCAAGAAGCTGGGAGGCCAGGCGATGGCGGTGGTGGAACTGCCGAAGGTCGATCCCTTCGTTTCGCCGATCCTCTACACCATCCCGGTGCAGCTTCTCGCCTATCACGCGGCTGTGGCCAAGGGGACAGATGTCGACCAGCCGCGCAATTTGGCAAAGAGCGTCACCGTCGAATAGTGCCTTTGCACCATGTGACACGGTGGTGTGCTCGCCTTGACCCGGTGAGCCTAAGCGCGCAGCATGCGGGCGCACAGGGATCATTCGCGGGGCGCGTGGCGGCATGGACAAGAAGGCACAGTTCCATACTTGGTATTTAGTCGTTGCCGTCCTTGGCGTTTTCGCTGCCCAGTACTTCCTGGCGCAGTTTCTGGCCGTCGAAGTCCTGCCCTATAGCGAGTTCCAGAAGCTGTTGCAGGATGGCAAGATCGCCGAAGTCACCGTCAGCCAGAACTACATACAAGGCACGTTGCGCGAGACCCCCGAGGCGCGGGCGCAGCAATTCGTGACGACGCGGGTCGACCCGCAGATCGCCGCGGAACTGGCCGATCATGGCGTGGTCGTCACGGGGGCCAGCGAAGATTCTCTGTTGCGCAACATCCTTTCATGGGTGGCACCGGCCCTCATCTTTTTCGGCATCTGGGCGCTGGTGTTCCGCAAATTCGCGGACAAGGCAGGGTTTGGCGGCGGGTTCATGACCATCGGCAAGAGCCGCGCCAAGATCTTCGTCGAGACCGACACCAAGGTCACCTTTGCCGATGTGGCCGGCGTCGACGAAGCCAAGGCCGAGTTGGAAGAGATCGTCAACTTCCTGAAGAACCCGGACAAGTATGGCCGGCTGGGCGGGCGCATGCCGAAGGGCATCCTGCTGGTGGGGCCACCGGGGACCGGCAAGACATTGCTGGCGCGCGCCGTCGCGGGCGAAGCCGGCGTGCCGTTCTTTTCGATCAGCGGGTCGGAATTCGTCGAGATGTTCGTCGGCGTTGGTGCGGCCCGGGTGCGGGATCTGTTCGAGCAGGCGCGCGCCAATGCGCCGGCGATCATCTTCATCGACGAACTGGACGCACTGGGGCGGGCGCGGGGTGCGTTTCCCTTCGGTGGCGGGCATGACGAGAAGGAACAGACGCTCAATCAATTGCTCGCTGAACTCGATGGATTCGACCCCAGTCGCGGGCTGGTGCTGTTGGGCGCCACCAACCGACCGGAGATTCTGGATCCGGCTTTGCTGCGCGCCGGTCGTTTCGACCGGCAGGTGCTGGTCGACAAGCCGGACCGGGTCGGTCGCGTGCAGATTCTCAATGTCCATCTCAAGAAGGCGAAGCTCGGTCCCGATGTGAAGCCCGAGGACATTGCCGGGCTTACGCCTGGATTCACCGGGGCGGATCTTGCGAACCTGGTCAACGAGGCGACGCTGCTCGCCACCCGCCGTGGCGGCGAGAATGTCACCGCGGCGGATTTCACTGCGGCGATCGAACGCATCGTGGCCGGGCTCGAAAAGCGTAACCGGCTGCTCAACCTGCAGGAACGCAGGATCGTCGCCCATCACGAGATTGGCCACGCCCTGCTGGCACTCTCCATTCCCGGCAACGAGACCGTGCATAAGGTTTCGATCATCCCGCGCGGCATCGGTTCGCTCGGCTACACCATCCAGCGGCCGACCGAGGACCGCTATCTGATGACGCGCGCCGAGCTGGAGAACAGGATGATCGTGCTGCTGGGTGGCCGCGCCGCCGAGAAGCTGATCTTCGACGAACTGTCGACCGGCGCGTCGGATGATCTGGTCAAGGTGACGGATATCGCACGCAGCATGGTGATGCGCTTCGGCATGAACGCGGCGCTCGGCCAGGTAGCGCTCGAGGACGCGCCGCAGACCTATCTGGGCGTGCCGCAGACGCCGTTCGGTGCGCCCCGGCAGTTCAGCGAGCAGACGGCCCGGGAGATCGATCTTGCCGTGCGCGACCTGATCGAGCAGGCCTTCCAGAAGGCGCTGCAGATGCTGACGGCAAAACGTCCGCTGCTTGAGCGGATGGCGCAGTCGCTGCTGGAGAAGGAAACGCTGAGCGGCGACGAGTTGCGTGCGCTGCTCGCTGCCTAGCGGGTGTTTTCAGAGAGCAGGCGTTCCGGCGGGAAGATCATGATGACACGCGTGCCGGCTCCCGGTGCGCTGGTGATCTCAAGGCGCCCATTGTGCAAATTCATCAGGCGTCGGCTGATGGCAAGACCAAGGCCGACCCCGCCATAGCGACGCGACAGGCTGTTTTCCCCTTGCGCGAACGGCTTGCCCAATTGCGGCAGCAACAGGGGATCTATCCCCTTGCCGGTGTCGGACACGGCGATCAGCAGCCCGGCATCGGTGTCGTTGGTGGCGGTGATGGTCACCTGACCATGTCGCGGCGTGAACTTCAGGGCATTCGACAACAGGTTGCCGAGGATCTGCTTGAAGGCACGTTCCTCTCCCAGCAGGACAGGCAGCTTTCCCGTTTGGTCGATCGAAAGCGCGATACCGTCGCGCTTTGCCTGGTTGCTGAAATGCTGGCTGCAGGCCTGGATCGCCGCGCGTACGTCGAAGGGTGCTTCCTGCAAATAGCGTTCGCCGCTTTCGATGCGCGACATTTCCAGGAGATCGCTGATGATCTCGAGAAGGTGCTTGCCGCTGCTGCGGATCGCTTCGATGCTTTCATTATAGCTGTCGGGAACCGGCCCCAGCAATTGCTGCGCCAGCACATCGGAAAAGCCGATAACGGCGTTGAGCGGTGTACGCAGTTCGTGGCTCATATTGGCCAGGAACTCGGTCTTGGCGCGGTCCGCCGTCTCGGCGCGGATGCGCGCCTGGTTGAGCGCCTTTTCGCGTGCCTTGATGTCGGTTATGTCCAGGACGATGCCTTCAAGGCGGACCAGCTTCGCATCGCTGTCCAGCATCGGCTCGCCCTGCTGCCGCACGAACCTGACCTCATTGCCGGGCAGGATGATGCGGTGCTCGATCTGAAACGGTGCGGGCTTTTCCGTCGTTTCCTGGATATGCCGGGCGAGGCGCGCTCGGTCCTCGGGATGCGCGATGTCCAGCATCCGTTCGAATGTCAGGGCAACGCTGCCGGGTTCGAGGCCGAAAATGCGATAGACTTCATCCGAGCAGGTAACCTCGCCGGTAGCCATGACGCGCGACCAATTGCCGACATGGGCGATGCGCTGCGCATTGGCAAGGCTTTGATGGGCGCGACGCAGATCGGCTTCGGCGTTCTTGCGCTCGCTGATATCCTGGATAATCCCAAATGCGCCGATGATCCGACCCTCGGCATCGACCATCTGCTGGGCGAGGGACCGGAGCCAGATTTCCCGCCCATCCGAGCCGCGCAGGCGATAGTCAAGGTCATAGCCGGTGCGCCGGCCATCGCGCAGTTCCTCGATCGCCCGCATCAGGCGCAGTCGGTCGTCGGGATGCGGGAAGCGCTGCTCGAAGGTGAAGTCGAGCATCGCCGCCTCGGCCGTCGCGACGTCGATACCGGTGATGGCGGCAGCTTCCTTCGACCAGACGGCCGACTTGATGCCGCCTTTTTGGGCATTGTCGTCTTTCAACCAGGACCAATAACCGAGGCGCGCCAGATGGTGCGCAGTCTCCAGCTGATGCTCCTTGTCGCGCAGTGCGTGTTCGCCGCGGCGCATGTCTGAGATGTCATGGATCATGCCCGTTGCGTGGAGCGCCGCGCCCGCACCATCGCGTTCGCGCAATGCCACGGATCGCAAGGTCCGCTCGCCCAGCTGCGGGTGCAGATAGACGTATTCAACCGTGTATTGATCCGTCTCGCCGCGGCGGAAGCGCAGCAGGGCTTCCGTCACCCGGGCGCGGTCGGCGCTGTGGACATAGCGCTGGCAGAACTCCTCGGTCGAGAGCGACTGCATCTGCTCTTCGGTGATACCGCTTACGGCCTGGGCTTCGGCCGAATAGTGGAAATTGGTCGTCGGCGCCTTCGATTCATCGTTTTGATGACCGGCTTCTTCCCAGAACCAATAGCCGACACCGGCGAGCTTGTGGGCGGCGGTCAGGATCAGCTGCACCTGCTGAATTGCCAGTTCGGCGCGCCTGATTTCGGTGAGATCCTGGACGATGCCGGTCATCTCGATGATATGACCGTGTTCGTTGCGCAGCTTTTCGGAGATGACGCGGATGTGGCGATGGTTCCCATTTGCGCGGCAGATGCGATAATCCTGGGTCAGATGGTCTTCATCCGACCTGATGAACGCATGATAGCGTTCCATGGCCGTCGCGCGATCCTCAGGATGAATGAGTGCCGCATAGGCCGGGTCATCGCCCTGATTGAGCTCGATCAGCGGAATTTCAAAGATCTCGGCCGCCTCAGCGGCGTAATTGTACTGGCCCTCGCTATCGTCGCGGATGCGGGGGCCGACAGCCGATGTCGGTATCCAATTCCAGTAGGCGAGCTTGGCAATGCGGTGAGCACGGCGGAGCGCTTTTTCCGACCGCTGCGCCAGTGTCTCGGAGCGGCGCAGGTCGGTGATATCAATGCCGGCGGCGACGATTGCCGCCAGATGGCCGGATGCGTCCCGGATGTCCGAGCAGGTCCAGCGCAGCAAGCGCTTCTCTCCGGATTTGGTCAGCCAATGGTTCTCGTTGATGCGCGGAAAGGGTTTTCCCGTCGTGCCGTCGACGGCTGCCAGCACGGCATCCCATTCGTCTGGTGGCACAAGGAGCCGCCACTGCCGCGGATCCGCCAGTTCGACCATGGAATAGCCGGAAAACTCGGCACAGGCCTGATTGTAGCTCAGCATCTGGCCCTTGCCGTCAGTCACGACAATGAGGGCCTGCGCCCGGTCGATCACCTGGTCGGGTTGGACGTGGCGCGTGGGCGCTGCGGCCTGGACCGCGTCCGTGCGCCTGGCAAACAGCAGGGACAAGGCGCCGGCGGCCGCAGTCGCGCCTATGGCGAGCGACGCGCTGTTGGAGAGCTGATCGGTGGCAGCGAGCAGGGCGAGGCTGGCAAGGGCTGTCGTCGACAGAAGGATGAGGCCGGCGGACAGCACGCGTCGTGATCCGGTAGGTGCGGCGATCATGTCTCGGAACGAGCCGGCCTCGCCGAGGCTGGGTTCTGTCAAATCATCCTCCGTGGCACGGCCACGCCCCCTAAAAGACATCCGCCCGGACCCTGGCGCGGGTCGGCAGCCCCCGACCCGCGCCCCCGACAAAATCGGCGCCAACAGGTCGACGCCGATCCAGACGACACCAAGGCCCTAAGCTCTTACCTACGAATCAAGACCTAATCCCTAATGTCAAAAGTATCATGTTAACGTTCTGTTAACCAACACAAACATACAATAACGACACACTATTTGTGAAGAAGCCGTGGATCTGGTGGAAATTGGCGCGCTTCGCCACACTCCGGAAGGTGATTCCGGGCTAAACGTTGGCAAATTCGGTCATCTGTGAGGGACGGCCAGAAAGGTCGCTACACGCTCAGGCAGGGGCTGACCCCATTAAGGGGCAAATGGGCATCATTGCCCGGCGCCGTCTTCAGCGAGGAAGAGGCGATGTAGGGGGCACCATCGGCCCCGAAGGCGACAAACTGGATTCCGCCGTTCGGGCGGACGAACATCACAAAGCAATTCGGCTCGCCATTGCGATAGGTCGGATAGGCGTAGCAGACCTCGCCGTTCTCCAGCCACCATTTGCCAGGATAAGTGCAGCCTTTCTCGAAATAGGCCGTGCGGCCATCGGCCAGATGATACTCGATCCAATCCTCGCCATCATAATAGCGGCCATAGATCGTGAGCTCGTTCAGCTTCTTTCTGATCTCGGCGGGGTCCGTGACCGGGACGGCGTCGGGGGCAAGGTCCGTCAGGGCCTCCGGTTCCAGTTTCGGAAGATCGGTCGGCGTTTCAGCGCGCGCGGGAACGGTCGCGAGCGGCATGACCAGCCCGGCCAACAGCATCTGTGAAAGGACCGCCAGCCGCGCCAACTGGCCGACCCATTGCGCGCGCGTTCGTGTCACGTTTTCCAGCTCCGCCGGTTTCCGCATTCTTGAACGATCATCTTGGCATAACAAAGGCGGGGTGGAAAAAAGAAGGTGAAAGCCGCATGAAATATGTTGAAAATAGGAAAATATCGAACTACATACGGAAAAGATCATTTACTTCCGGCTGAAGATACATGCTTGACCCAATCGACCGCGCCATTGTCGGCCTGATGCAACTGGACGCCACCTCTGCCTACGCTGATTTGGGCGAACGGGTGGGCTTGTCCGCCTCGACCATCAACGACCGGCTGAAGCGGCTGCGGGCGAAAGGCGTCATTCGGCGCATCAGTGCCGAGATCGATCCCGCCGCGCTGGACCTCAGTCTGATGGTCTTCGTCCTGGTCGAAGTGGGCGGCGTGGAGGCGGAGCGCGCTTTTCTTGAAGCCATGCTGGCCGTGCCCGCCGTGATGGAGTGTCACCATATTGCCGGCGATTTTTCCTATCTTCTCAAGGTGCGTGTCGCGTCGACCGGTGCCTATGAGGATTTTCTGAACAATCATATCAAGACTCTGGCAGGGATCCGGCGCACACAGAGCCTCATCGCGCTTTCCAGCCCGAAAGACAGCCGCGTGCTGCCGACCGCCACCGGCAGAGAGAGCCGTTGATGATGGACCTGTTGCTGCGCGAAATCCTGTTGCTGGCGAAGGGCATTGCCATTGGCTTTGCCGTGGCGGCGCCGGTTGGGCCGATCGGCATGCTGTGCATTCGCCTGACGCTCGAAAAGGGCCGCATGGCGGGCTTTTGCGGTGGTCTGGGCGCTGCCGTCGCTGATACGATCTTCGCGGCGATCGGCGCTTTTGCGATCATCGGTGCCTTTGGTTTTTCCGGCGATGGCGGCAGTTCGATCGAGGCCTATCGCACCTGGTTCGAACTGGGTGGTGGGCTGTTCCTCATCGCCTTCGGGGTGCATCTCGGCCTCAAGCGGCCGGTCATCGCCACCGACGATCAGGAAGTGCCGCAGACCCTGCTCGCTGATTTCGCCAAGACCCTGGTGCTGACCTTGGCCAATCCGGTGACGATCCTGTCCTTCATCGCCATTTTTGCCGGTGTTCCCGGCATGGCCCGGATCGACCTTCCCATGGTGCCGGTCCTCACGCTGGGCGTATTCGTGGGGTCGGCCGGCTGGTGGCTCACTTTGGCAATCGGCGTGGGGCTCATCCGCCACATGATTTCCGAGACAGTCTTCATCTGGCTCAACCGGATCGCCGGCGGGCTGCTGGTGGCGTTCGGCTTCTATACCCTGATGCATCTGGCCGGCACCTATTTCGGGGGTGCTTGAGCGGTTGCCCCGATACTGCCCCGGGTGCTAGTTTCCGGCCCGATTTCGTCGTTTTTCGCAAAGATTGGACTGATCCCACGCCATGTCACTGGACAGCAAGACCGTCGCCAACATCGCCACTTTGGCCCGCATCCGGGTGCCCGAAGCCGATCTTCCGGGCCTCGCCCAGGAACTTAACGGCATCATGACCTGGATCGAGCAACTGAACGAAGTGGACACCAAGGGCGTCCAGCCGATGTCCGGGGTGCTGGCGCGCGACATGCCGCGCCGGCCGGGTGTAGTCAATGACGGCGGCGATCCCAATAGGGTGCTGGCCAACGCGCCGGAGCCGGCCCATGGCTTCTTTACCGTCCCCAAAGTGGTCGAGTGAGGGGCGCATCATGAGCGATTTGACACATCTCACCATTGCCGGTGCCCTCGACGGGCTGGCGGCCAAGAAATTCTCGGCGCGCGAGCTCACCGATGCCCATATCACCAAAATGGCTGCGGCCAAGGGGCTGAACGCCTATATCACCGAGACGCCGGACCTTGCCCGCGCGAAGGCCGATGCGTCCGACAAGCGCCGCGCATCCGGTGGCAAGGTGGGCGCCCTCGACGGCATCCCGCTCGGCATCAAGGACCTGTTCTGCACCGAAGGCGTCCTGACCACGGCGGGTTCGCATATCCTCGATGGATTCAAGCCGACCTATGAATCGACGGTGACCAGCAAGCTGTTCGATGCCGGTGCGGTCATGCTGGGCAAGCTCAATCTCGATGAATTCGCGATGGGCTCCAGCAACAAGACGTCCTATTACGGCAACGTCATCAATCCGTGGAAACGGCGGGGCGACAACACCGATCTGGTGCCGGGCGGTTCTTCCGGCGGGTCGTCGGCGGCCGTTGCCGCGCGCATCGCCATGGCCGCCACCGGAACGGACACCGGTGGTTCGATCAGGCAGCCGGCGGCGTTGACCGGCACTGTCGGCATCAAGCCGACCTATGGCCGCTGCTCGCGCTGGGGCATCGTCGCATTCGCCTCCTCGCTCGACCAGGCAGGTCCCATCGCGCGCTCGGTCGAAGACTGCGCCATCATGCTGAGCGTCATGGCGGGGCATGACCCGAAGGATTCGACCTCGGTTGAAATGGCCGTGCCGGATTTCCGCAAGGGCCTCACCGGCGATATCCGGGGCCTGCGCGTCGGCATCCCGAAGGAATACCGCGTCGACGGCATGTCGCAGGAGATCAGCGATCTCTGGGCCAAGGGCGCCGAGTGGCTGAAGGCGCAGGGTGCCGAGATCAAGGAGATCTCGCTGCCGCATACCAAATATGCGCTGCCGACCTATTACATCATCGCCCCTGCGGAAGCGTCCTCCAACCTCGCGCGCTATGACGGCGTGCGCTTCGGGTTGCGCGTGCCGGGTAACTCGCTGGATGAGATGTATGAGCTGACCCGTGCCGCGGGTTTCGGCAAGGAAGTGAAGCGCCGCATCCTCATCGGCACCTATGTCCTGTCGGCCGGCTATTACGATGCCTATTACCTGCAGGCGCAGAAGATTCGCGCCCTCATCCTCAAGGATTTCACCGACGCCTTCAAAGATGTCGATGTGATCCTCACGCCCTCGACACCGTCAGCGGCCTTCGGCTTCCATGACAATGAAGATCCGGTCCAGATGTACCTCCAGGATGTCTTTACCGTGACTGTGAACCTCGCCGGCCTGCCGGGTATTTCGGTGCCGGCGGGCTTGGACAGCAAAAGCCTGCCCCTGGGGCTGCAGATGATCGGCCGCGCCTTCGACGAGGAGACACTGCTGCGTTCTGCCCAGGCCCTGGAAAAGGCCGCCAATTTCACCGCCCTGCCGGCGGGAGTGTGATGCATATGACTGACACCTTGATCAACGACAAGAACCTGATCGATGGCCGCACCGGGAAATGGGAGGTCGTGCTCGGCCTCGAAGTCCATGCGCAGGTGACCTCGAAATCCAAGCTCTTCTCAGGGGCCGCCACCGAATTTGGCGCCGAGCCCAATACGCAGGTGAGCCTGGTCGATGCCGGATTCCCGGGCATGCTGCCAGTCATCAACGAAGTCTGCGTCGAGCAGGCGGTGAAAACGGGTCTGGGCCTCAAGGCGCAGATCAACCTCGTCTCCGTCTTCGACCGGAAGAACTACTTCTACGCCGATCTGCCGAACGGTTATCAGATTAGCCAGTTCCTGCAGCCGATCGTGGGCAAGGGCACCATCGTACTGGATCTGGCGGAAGGCGAACATCGCGAGGTCGGAATCACGCGGCTGCATCTCGAACAGGATGCCGGCAAGAGCCTCCATGACCAGCATCCCTCCAAGACCTATGTCGATCTCAACCGGGCCGGTGTTGCCTTGATGGAGATCGTTTCAGAACCCGACATGCGCTCGTCGGAGGAGGCCGCTGCTTATTTGAAAAAGCTGCGCTCAATCCTGCGTTACTTGGGTACCTGCGACGGCAATATGGACGAAGGCTCAATGCGCTGCGACGTCAACGTCTCGGTGCGCAAGGTCGGCGATCCCTTGGGCACGCGCTGCGAGATCAAGAACGTGAACTCGATCCGCTATGTGGCGGCCGCTATCGAGCACGAAGCACGCCGCCAGATCGAGGTAATCGAGGAAGGCGGCAGCATCCGCCAGGAAACCCGCTTGTGGGATCCGGGCAAGGGCATGACCCGCGCGATGCGCTCCAAGGAGCAAGCACATGACTATCGCTATTTCCCGGATCCCGACTTGCTGCCGTTGAAGCTCGATGCCGCCTGGGTGGAAAGCCTGAAAGCCGGTTTGCCGGAATTGCCGGACGCCAAGCGCGCGCGCTTTGTGAAGGATCTGGGCCTCTCCGATTACGATGCCGGCGTGCTGGTCTCGGAAAAGGAATCGGCTGACTTTTACGAGCTCGCAGCCAAGGGGCATGATCCGAAGCTCACGGCCAACTGGCTTACCTCGGAATTGTTCGGCCGGTTGAACGCGGTCGGGAAGTCGATCACGGAAAGCCCGGTCTCGGCTGCTGCGCTGGGTGAGCTCGTGGGCCTCATCGAGGACAACACGATCTCCGGCCGCATCGCCAAGGATGTCTTTACCGAAATGTTCGAAACGGGCAAATCGGCGGCGTCCATCGTCGACGAAAAAGGCCTCCGCCAGGTGCTCGATACGGGCGCCATCGATGTAGAGATCGACAAGATCATGGCGGCCAATGCCGACAAGGTCGCGGAATACCGGGGCGGCAAGGACAAGCTGTTCGGCTTCTTTGTGGGCCAGGTCATGCGCGCCATGGGCGGCAAGGCCAACCCGGCCATGCTGAACGACCGGCTGAAGGCGAAACTGGCGGGATAACCCGCCGGTTTACGCCGGCCCGTCGTTTGTGCGATACTATTTGGCTACGAGAACGCGTTTGGCGGGTGATCTCGATGGGCGTTGCCGGCGGCATCTTCAACATCATCCAGCGTGGGCAGTTCAGTGCTGCCGCCACGGCCAGCCAGCACAACCTGCAGCCAACCTCAAAATCCAAGACCGGGACCAGCACCGATCCGTTGACCTGGTCCCTCAAGCGCAATGAGAGCGCGGTCGCCAGCTATTGGCGGCTGGCGCCTGAATCGGCTGCCAGGAATGCGCCCAGGCTCGACATCGTCAAGCGCCTGGAAAAGATGGCGGATGGGAACAACAGCGACATCTCGGCCGAGAAGCTGCGCCAGGCCAAGATGAAATTGGAGGGCTTGCGCCGCCAGTTGCAGATGCTGGCGGCGAGCGGCGATGTCCGTCAATTGCGGCGCATTGGAGCCGAGGCGGCGAGCCTCGCGCGCGAGATCGGCAGTGCTGCGCGCAATCTGGCACAAGGCATCGGCGCCAGCGGCGTATCGAACGAGGCCAGCGGCGCACAGGCGACGGCGAGTGCCGCCACCGCTGCGGCGCAGACTTCTCCAGCAAGTGCAGGATCAGCGGCGGCGGAGATTGCCCCGCGCGTCGATACAGACAGGGAGGCGCTGGAGCAATCCTACCGCGCGCTACATGACCTTGGCAGCGATGCGCGGAATGCCGTTGTCCAAGCCAAGGGAATCATCGCGCTGGCGGCGCAGATCGCCAAGGCCAAGCGACGGGGCGATGAAGATGACGATGATCGCTTCTTCCGCCGCATGCAGGAAATGGCCGATGCGGCGCTGGGCGATATCGATGCCGGCCAACGCGAAGCGCTCGGGCAATTGATCATGCCGCCGGGTGACGGCTTGGACGGCGGCATGCTGACCGACACATCGCTGGAAATCACCATCGAGACGGTCACCATCACGGAGACGCGGGTCGAGATTTACGCCTGATTTCCGGAGCCAACCTGGTCGGAATCGCTCCACCAGCCATCCAATCGCTTCAATTTGACGCTTTTTGGCGCGAAAAAGGCGTTTGCACTTTCTTCACCCTGGCGGCCTAATCTCGCTTTCATGGACTATTGGCAAAATCTCTGGCAGCAACTGCGTGTCTCGGCGCTGGAGCCGATCCGGCATTTTATCGATCCGGAGGAGCGCGTTTTCGTGCTCTATCTGGTGTCGGGCCTGGTGTGTGCCGTCATCGTTCACGCGATCGCCCGACGGCGGAATCCAGCCGGCACGCCGCGTCGCCTGTTGGCCTATCTCTTTCCAAGGCAGATCTATCTGCATCCCTCGGCGGTGGCTGATTACAAGTTTTTCCTGATCGACCGCATCCTGTCATTCCTGGCGGTGCCGTTCTTCGTCATCGTCCCGGTATTCGTCGCCAATCCGCTGTTCCATCTGCTGGTGGCGACGTTCGGTCCGGTCGAGACGCCGATCCTCTCCCCCGGTTTTTCGACGACGCTGATCATCACGCTCGTCACGGTGCTGGCCATCGATCTTGCGCTGTGGTGGATCCACTATCTTCATCACCGCATCCCCGTGCTGTGGGAATTTCACAAGGTGCACCATTCGGCTGAGGTGATGACGCCCATTACGGCCTATCGCATGCATCCGGTCGAGATCATCCTCAATTTCAATCTCACCAACATCGTCACCGCCATCACCCTGGCCGTGTTCGGCTACCTCACCGGGGATGCCATCGCGAGCTATCAGGTGGTGGGCATCAATGTCGTGATGTTCCTGTTATATGTCGCCGGATTCAACCTCCGGCACTCGCATGTGCCGATGGCCTATCCGCGCCTCGTCAGCTTTCTCTTGGTCAGTCCCTGGATGCACCAGGTGCATCACAGCATGGAGAAGCGCCATCTCGACAAGAACATGGGTTTCATCTTTTCGATATGGGACTGGATGTTCGGCACGCTCTATATCCCGGCGCGGGGCGAGACCTTCGCCATCGGCCTCGATTCCGGCGAGGCGCCGCAGTTCCATCAGGTGGGCGCACTCTATCTGCTGCCGTTCCGCAACATCATCGCGCGTTTCGGTGCGCAGGCCGATGCGAAATCGACGCACAAGCCGTCATGAAAGCGGGGCGCCGAGCCGTACTGGTGGGTATAGCCCTGATGCTTGTCGCGGCCTTGCCGGCCGATGCGGACATGGCGGCCGAGGTTGAGCTTGAGCACCTGACCAGTGCCGAGGTCGCGGCTCGTCTTGCGCAAGGCTGGACCACCGTCATCATCCCCACCGGCGGGACGGAGCAGAATGGGGCGCACCTCGTCTTGGGCAAGCACAATGTCGTGGTTGGCCATACCGCCAAGGCGATTGCCCGCGGTCTCGGCAAGACATTGGTGGCGCCGGTCATGGCCTATGTGCCGGAGGGAAGCATCGATCCGCCGGAAGGTCATATGCTGTCCCCCGGCACGATCAGCCTGCCGGAACCCGTCTTTGCGCAGGTGCTGGAGGCGGCGGCGCGCAGCTTCATCGCCACCGGCTTCAAGACGGTCCTGTTCATCGGCGATTCCGGCGGCAATCAGGCGGCGCAAGGCGAGGTGGCCGCGCGCTTGACCGATGCGTTCGCCGGTACAGGCGCGCGGGTCTTTGCCATCGATGACTATTATGCCGCCAACGGCCAAGTCCCTTGGCTGACCAGCGAGGGGAAGACGCGGCGTCAATCGGATCCCATGCCGGGATTCGGGAGACCTCCGAATTGCTGGCGATCGATCCCCGCGCAGTGCGTGAGGATCTGCTAGCGGCTGGTGCGGATGGTGTCCATGGACAACCCCAACGTGCCAGTGCCGCGCGTGGGCAGAAGCTGCTGGCGCTGAAAATCGACGCGGCCTTGCGCCAGATTCGGCTACTGCTGGGCCCATAACCGTGTGAGCCTTTGTGGATAGTAAGGTTGTGTTAACTAATTTCTGGCGTAAAATAGGCAAGTTACGGATAGGGCCCCAGGCGGGATGCCAGGGCAGGGGATTGACCATGTCGAACAGGATGCTGCCGCGATACCTCGCCATTGTCGCTCTGGCCACGCTGGCCGTTGCCAGCGGTTGCGGCGGGCGCTCACCCACCCCGTCCCGCAAGTCTCCATTTATGACCGCTATATGAGTTGCGACGAGATCCGCCAGGAAGTGGCGGAGAATTACGCGGCGCAATCCGAGCTGGTGCGCGAGCAGGTCTGGGCCGAAGAGAAGAACGACATGATCATGGGGATTGCCCTGGCCTTTCCGCCGGCCTGGTTCGCGATCGACAAGACGGTCGAGGGCGACTATGGCCAGTCGCCCCAGCAAATCGAGGGCTCCGCTTTGGCGACGCGCGCGCGCTATCTGATCGATATTGCCCAGAAAGAGAATTGCTGGCCGGACCCTCAGGTGTGGAGCCCGCTATGATGCCGCGCATGCGTCCCATGACGCCGACCATTCTGTTAACGGCGCTTGTCGTCATGCTGAGCGCCTGCGGCGGCGAAGTGCCGAAATTGGCCCAAGTCATACGCCCGACCGATGCCGACATGAGTTGCATGGACCTGCTGCGCGAGACGGGCGCCAATGAGCTGGCGATCGCGCGTCTGGTCGAACGCGACGATCAGGTGCATCGGCGCAACGTCCACTTCACCGTGATCGACGGCGTGATGGTGCCGCCGGCCATGCTGACACTGGATTTGCGCGACCAGCCGAACAAGGAAATGAATGTTCTGCGCCAGCGCAACCAGCGCCTGATCGAACTGGCGGATATGAAGGGGTGCTGAGGCGTATCGCCCGGCAATCTCACGACAAAAGAAACTGCCGCAACTTGCCGACGATCTGATCGGGGATTTCCTCGGGGATGAAATGCCCGGATTGGACCCGCTCGACCGTCACTTTCTTGGCCCAGCGCTGCCATTGCTTGAGGGGATCGCGCTGGTCGTCGACAAAGGTCCCGGAATAGAGCGCCAGAGTCGGGCAATCGATCATGCGGCCTGCCTTAAGATCCGCAAGATCGTGGGAATCGTCGATGGTGGCGCCGGCCCGGTAATCGGCACAGGTGGCGGCGATGACTTCCGGCCGGCGGAAGCAGCGCTTGTATTCGGCCATGACGTCGTCGGGGAAGGCCGCCATGTCGAGCGCCCAATGGCGAATGATCCAGTCCAGCCAATAGTCGGGATCGGCGCCGATCATGCGCTCCGGCAGGTCGTTGGGCTGGGCGATGAACCCCCAATGGAAACTGCCGAGGGTGAATTTCTTGTCGGCCTGCTCCCAATAGGCGGCCGTGGGCACGATATCGAGCGGGACCAGCCGATGGACCCGGTCGGGATAGTCCAGGGCCAGGCGGTAGGCGACGCGGGCGCCGCGGTCATGGCCGACCACCGAGAACTTCTCGTAGCCCAGCATTTTCATGATTTCGACCACCTCGGCCGCCATCTGCCGCTTGGAGTAATTGGTCGAATCCGGCAAAGGCGCCGGGGCGGCGCTGTCGCCATAGCCCTTCAGGTCGAGGCAGACCACGGCCATGGAGCGGGCCAGGACCGGCGCCAGGTGCCGCCAGATGATGTGGGATTGCGGATAGCCATGCAGCAGCACGACCGGGCTGCCTTCGCCGCCCTTGATGACCTTGAAACTGAGGTCATTGAGCTGAACCTGCCAGCGGCTGAAGCCGTCGAACATGCTGCCACTCCTCGCTTTCTCTAGCCGCCCCGGGGGATCGGCGGGTCCAAAGCCGGCCCCGCCCACTTTCTTCTGCCGCGGAACGGATTAGACTGTGCGCCGCGATTCCCGGTCAACCCCTCCCAGGATTGATTTCCGCCGTCGAATCCCCTGGGTATTTCAAGGTTTCTCATTGCCATCATGTCGATGATCCTCGCTGCTCCAGCCACTGAACCGACGACCTTGCGCCAGCGCCTGCGGGCCCATTACCGGGCCGACGAGACCGGCATCGTCGAAATGCTCCTCGGCCAGGCGGAGCTGCCGGCCGAAACCCAGGACCGGATCGCGGCACGGGCACGTGCGCTCGTGGAAGAAGTGCGCCGCAACCGGGTGGGGCAGGGCGGCATCGATGCCTTCATGCATGCTTATGAGCTGTCATCCCGGGAAGGTGTCGTGCTGATGTGCCTTGCCGAGGCCTTGCTGCGCATCCCCGACAACGAGACCGCCAACCAGCTCATCCGTGACAAGTTGAAGGATGCCGATTTCGCGGCGCATCTGGGTGAATCGGATTCGATGTTCGTCAACGCCTCGACCTGGGCCTTGATGCTCACGGGCCGCATCATGCAACTCGACCAGACGAGCAGCGATCTCAGGGGTGTCTTGAAGCGGCTGGTGGCGCGCAGCGGCGAGCCAGTGATCCGCCAGGCGGTGACCCAGGCGATGAAGATCCTCGGCAAGCAATTCGTCATGGGGCGCGACATCGGCGAGGCAACCGACCGCGCCGAAGCCGCCGAAAAACGCGGTTATCGCTATTCCTACGACATGCTGGGCGAAGCCGCCCGCACCATGAAGGATGCGGAGCGCTATTTCACGTCCTACGTCAATGCCATTGCGGCCATCGGCAAGGCGTCGAAAGGCAAAGGCATCATCGCCGGCCCCGGCATCTCGATCAAGCTCTCGGCCATCCATCCGCGTTATGAATTCGCGCAAGAAGACCGCGTCATGAACGAACTGGTGCCGCGGGTCGTGGCGCTGGCCCAGGCGGCCAAAAAGGCCGGCATCGGCTGCACCATCGACGCCGAGGAGGCCGACCGGCTCGACCTCTCGCTCGATATCATCGAAGCGGTGGCGGGCGATCCCTCCCTGAAGGATTGGGACGGTCTCGGCCTTGCCATCCAGGCCTATCAGAAACGCTGCCTGCCGCTCATCGACTGGCTGGCCGATTGCGCGCGCCGCAACCGGCGCCGGCTGATGGTGCGCTTGGTCAAGGGCGCCTATTGGGATAGCGAGGTGAAATGGAGCCAGGAGCGTGGCCTCCCAGATTACCCGGTCTTCACCCGCAAGGTCTCGACCGATGTCTCCTATCTTGCGTGTGCCAGGCGGCTGCTGTCGGACGGGCAGGCCTTCTATCCGATGTTCGCGACCCACAACGCACATACCCTGGCGGCCGTCATCGAGATGGCGGGCGGCGAGGCGGCGGCGCGGGAGAAGCTGGAGTTCCAGCGGCTGCATGGCATGGGCGAGCCGCTTTACGACCAGGTGACGCCGGCGGAGGCGATGGGCATTCCCTGCCGCGTCTATGCGCCGGTCGGCAGCCACGAAGACCTGCTGGCCTATCTGGTGCGCCGCCTGCTGGAGAACGGCGCCAACACGTCGTTCGTCAACCGCATCGTCGATGAGAAGGCGCCCCTGGACGCCATCGTCGCCGATCCGATCATGCAAGTACGCAAGCTGAAGACGAAGCCGCATCCGGGCATTCCGCAGCCGCGCAATATGTTTGGGGCCGAGCGTAAGAATTCGGCCGGAATCGATCTCACCGATCCGGAGGTGATGCAGGCTCTGGCAGCAGAAGTTACCAGGGCAGCCGCCAACCCAGTGACGTCCGGCCCGATCATCGGCGGTGCCGAGAAGACCGGCAAGGCCGAGAGCGTCGCCAACCCGGCGGACATTCATCAGGTCATCGGCAAGGTCGTCCAGGCAACCCAGGCCGATGTCGATGACGCCGTTGCGCGCGCGTCGCGCGCCTTTCCGGACTGGGCGGCCACACCCGCCCAGACGCGTGCCGCCTGCCTAGACCGAGCCGCGGACCTGATGGAAACACGTCGCGGCGAGATCATCGCGCTTTGTGCGTGTTTGCCTGCATCTCGCCCTGGAACTTCCCGCTGGCGATCTTCATGGGCCAAGTGAGTGCCGCCCTTGCCGCCGGCAACTGCGTCATCGCCAAGCCCGCCGAGCAGACGCCGCTGATCGCCGCCCTTGCGGTGAAGCTGCTGCATCTGGCCGGCATTCCGGGCGATGTCCTTCATCTGCTGCCGGGCGACGGCCCGAATGTGGGTGCGCCGCTGACGCGCGATCCGCGCATTGCCGGCGTCGCCTTCACGGGCTCGACGGAAACGGCCCGCCTCATCAACCGCACCCTGGCGGCCAAGGACGGGCCGATCGTCCCGCTCATCGCCGAGACCGGCGGGCAGAATGCGATGATCGTCGATTCGTCGGCGCTCCCCGAACAGGTGGTGCGCGATGTGCTGATCTCATCATTCCAGAGTGCCGGACAGCGCTGCTCTGCCTTGCGCGTGTTGTTCGTGCAGCAGGATATCGGCCCGAAGCTGGAGGAAATGCTGTCGGGCGCCATGGCGGAGCTGCGGGTCGGCGACCCGGCGCAACTCAAGACCGATATCGGGCCGGTGATCGATGCCGAGGCTAAATCGGTGCTGGATGCCCATGCCCAACGCATGGAGCGTGAAGGCAAGCTCATCTACCGCGTGGGTCTGGATAAGGATTGCGGCAAGGGGCATTTCTTCGCCCCCGTCGCCTATCGCATCGACGGTCTCGCGCGCCTGCAGCGCGAAGTGTTCGGCCCGGTGCTGCATGTGGTGCATTACGCTGCCGACAAGCTCGATGATGTCCTGGCCTCGATCAATGCCACCGGCTATGGCCTGACGCTTGGCATCCACAGCCGTATCGACGGCAAGGTCAAGTACATCGCTGAGCGGCTGCGAGTTGGCAATACTTACGTCAATCGCAACATGATCGGCGCGGTGGTCGGCGTGCAGCCATTCGGCGGCGAGGGTCTCTCCGGCACCGGCCCCAAGGCCGGCGGGCCGCATTACCTGTACCGGTTTGCGACTGAACGTACGCTCACCATTGACACGACGGCGGCCGGTGGCAATGCGAGCCTGCTGAGCCTGGAGGAAGAGGGTGCTTGGGATGGAATATGGCGATGACGAACTAGCGCCATTTGGACTGCGGTCAATTTGCTTTGGAAATGGTCGCGGCGTTTACTATGTCGAGGTAGATGAAACGAACCAGGACAGTGTGAGCGTACGAGTTGGGGGCGACAAGCGTAGCTGGTTTATCGAAACTAAGGAATCCATAGACAACGTGCTCGTGCTTTCGGGAATGACAGCGGGAGTCGGCGATCCTCATCCGGAGGATGTGTATTGGTACGAACTAATTTTAAGTGCGCCGGCGGTTCTGCGATACTGGGGCAATCAAATCGTCGTGCACGAAGACCGGGAAATGTCAGCGTCATTCTGAAAGCAAGATTTGTCAGTACGAGATGCCGAATAATTCGTTCCTGTTTATGTTTGTCATACCCGCGAAAGCGGGCATCCATGGAACGGGTTGCCGGGTCGATGGACTCCCGCTTTCGCGGGGGTGACAAAAAAGCAGCGGGAACTAGAACACCACCTGCGTCGCCGTTGCCAGTTCCGCCATCGGGATGTGGCAGGCGATGCGGTGACCGGCGGGGGAGACTTGTTCCGCGGGTGGCGTGTCGTCGCAGATGGAGCCCACCTTGCGCGGGCAGCGCGTCGCGAAGGGGCAGCCCTTGGGGCGGTTCTGCGGGCTGGGGATATTGCCTTCGAGGATGATGCGGCGTTGCTTGACGTCCGGATCCGCGATCGGCACCGCCGACATCAGCGCTTCCGTATAGGGGTGGTAGGGCGGCGCGAACACATCCGTGACCGAGCCATATTCCATCACCTTGCCGAGATACATGACCGCGACATGGTCGGCGAGATAGCGCACGACCGAGAGATCATGGGAGATGAAGAGCAAGGTCGAGCCGCGCTTCTTCTGGATATCGACCAGCAGGTTGATGATGGCGGCCTGCACGGAGACGTCGAGAGCCGAGACCGGCTCGTCCGCCAGGATCAATTCCGGCTCGCCGGCGAGCGCCCGGGCGATGGCGACGCGCTGCTTCTGGCCGCCGGACAATTGGCGCGACTTGCGGCTGGCGAATTCCAGCGGCAGGTTGACGGTCTTCAACAATTCGTCGACCTGGCCGCGCGCTTCCTTGCCGCTGATGCGCTTCAGCTTGGAGATCGCCCGTTCCATGACATAGCCGATGGTATGGCTGGGATTGAGCGTGCTTTCCGGATTCTGGAACACCATCTGGATCGAGCGCTTGGTATCGCTATCGCGGTCCTCGACCGCGGTATTGCCGATGTCCTTGTCGGCCAGGATCACCTTGCCGCCGGTCGCGAGTTCGATGCCGGTGAGGACCTTGGCGAGGGTCGACTTGCCGCAGCCGGATTCGCCGACGATTGCCAGGGTTTCCGATTTCCGGGCAGCCAACGTGATGTCGTCGACGGCATGGACATCATACCCGGTCGAGCCGAACATGCCGATCGCCTGATGATAGGTCTTCTTGACGTGGTCGAGGCTGAGGATCGCCGGCTGCGACGTGAACTCGTTGGCGGCCGCATCGGCCGTGCCGGCGCCCGGACGTGCATGCTTGGGCACTCGGCCATCCGCACGCATTTCACCCGGTGCTGGCCGCTGGCCCGGTAGGTCGAGGTGGGAATGGCCCCAGCGGTGCAACGCGGACCATCGGCATCCGGACAACGGGGGGCAAAGATGCAGCCCGGCGGCCGGTTGAGGATCGGCGGGACCTGGCCCGGAATGGCGCTCAAGGGCCGCGAGCGCTTGTCGGCGTTGAGCGTCGGGATGCAATTGAGGAGACCGCGTGTATAGGGATGGCGCGGATCGCGAAACACCTCGCCGATGGGACCCTCTTCGACCAGCTCGCCCGCATACATGACGCCGATGCGGTCGCAGATGCGCACGACGGTGCCGAGATTGTGGCTGATGAAGACGATCGAGCTGTTGCGCGTACGGCGCAACTGCGCGACGAGGTCGAGCACAGCGGCTTCGACCGTCACGTCGAGACCGGTGGTCGGCTCGTCCATCACCAGCAGCGACGGCTCCGACATCAGCGCCATGGCGATCACCACGCGCTGCTGCTGGCCGCCGGACAATTGATGCGGATAGCGCGTCATGATGCGCGCCGGGTCCGGCAGATTGACTTCCTCCAGCATCTGCAAGGCGCGCTTATACGCCTGATCCTCGCTGATATTGGAATGGATGAGGGGCACTTCCATCAGCTGCTTGCCGATCGGGATGACCGGGTTGAGGCTGCTCATCGGGTCCTGATAGACCATGGCCATGCGGCCACCGCGCAGCTTGCGCAACTCCTCGTCGGACATCCTGGTCATGTCCTGGCCTTCGAACAGGATCTGACCGCCGGTGACGCGGCCGGCACCACCCAGATACTTCATGATGGCAAAGGCCACCGTCGACTTGCCGCAGCCGGATTCGCCCACCAGACCCAGGGCTTCGCCTTCATAGAGCGTCAGGCTGATATTGGGCACGACCTTGAGCTCGCCGGCGCGGACGAAGTAGGAGATCGAGACATTGCGCAATTCCAGGATCGGTTTGCGCGTCTCGGTCCTGGCTTCGATCGTCGCGGCGGCGCTGGTGCTCATCGGTGCGCGTCCTTCATTCACTTAGTCGCGGATGCTGATCTCGCGCATGCCATCGGCCAGCAGGCTGAGGCCGACCACGAGCGATGAAATGGCGGCGGCGGGAAACAGCGACATGTGCGGATAGATGCTCATCATCGCATAGGTCTCCTTGACCATGCCGCCCCAATCAGGATCGGGCGGCGGCAACCCCAGGCCGAGAAAGCCGAGGACGCCGATGGCGATGGTGGTGTAGCCGAGACGGAGGCACGCATCGACGATGAGCGGCCCGCGGGCGTTGGGCAGGATTTCCACCAGCATGATGTAGAGCGCCGATTCACCGCGCATCTTGGCGGCCGCTGCATATTCGCGTTCGCGCAGTTCCAGGGTCATGCCGCGCACGATGCGGGTGATCTGCGGCGATGAAATGACGATGACGGCGATGACGATGTTGATGGCCGAGGGACCCAGCTTCATGATGACGATGATGTAAAGCACGATCGCCGGGAAGGAGAGCACGATGTCTGAAATGCGGTTGATGAGATCGTCGACCCAGCCGCGATAGTAGCCGGCCATCAGGCCCATCATGCAGCCGATCGCATAGGCACAGAGCACCGCGATCGGTGCCACCTGGAACACCGTGCGTGACCCCCAGATGATCCGCGAGAGAATGTCGCGGCCGGAATTGTCCGTACCCAGCCAATGCGCGGCTGTGGGCGGCGACATCAGCGCTTCCATGTCGTTTGCATTGGGATCATAGGGCGAAATCAACGGCGCGAAGATCGCGACGAAGACCCAGAACAGGACCAGGAACGCGCCGACCATGCCGACCGGCGATTCCTTCAGCAGTCGAATGCGGTTCCAGGTGAGGGCGATGATACCGTCGTTAGACATCTTGCCCTGCCTTAGCTGAAGCGAATGCGCGGGTTGAGCATCATGTAGCCGAGATCGCCGGCGATCTGCGTGCTGACCGAAATCAGCACGGCAAACAAGGCCGCGGCTTCGACGACGGCAACGTCCTGGGCAAGGGCCGCTTCCAGCAGCATGCGGCCGAATCCGGGATAGGCGAACACCGCCTCGACCACCACGACGCCGGTGACCAGGTAATTGATCTGCAGCAGGATCACGGTGAAGGGCGCGATCATGGCATTGCGCAAGGCGTGCTTCAGGATGACGGCGCGGAAGTTCAAGCCCTTGAGGACGGCGGTGCGGATATAGGGCCTTGTCATCACCTCGACCATCGAGGCGCGGACCATGCGCACGACATAGCCGAGGTCATAGAGCACCATCACCGCCACCGGCAGGATGAGCTGCTGCCAGAGCGACCATCCTGTCCCGGTTTCGAGCGGGGAGGTGCCCGGCAGCCAGGCCAGCCAGATGACGAAGATGGAGGCCAGAAACACGCCGGAGGCAAATTCCGGAACCGAGGTGGTGACGATGCTGGCAACCGAAATGGTCCGGTCGAGCATGGAACCTTCACGCATGCCGGCGGCGATGCCGAGGATGATGGAGAGCGGCACGATCACGGCAAAGGCGGTTCCTGCCAGCAGCAGTGTGTTGCCGAGGCGATCCCAGATGATGGCGTTGACCTCGGTCTTGTACAGCGTCGAATAGCCGAGATCGCCGGTGAGCGTATTGCCCAGCCACTCGCCATAACGGACGATGACGGGGCGATTGAGGCCCATCTCTTCGGTCAGGATGTCGACCTGGTTCTGGGTCGCGAAGGGCCCGAGGACCTTCCGTGCGACCTGACCCGGCGTGAATTCGAACGCGGCAAAGACCAGCGCCGAAACCACCAACATCGTGAAGGCAAGCAAAGCTATACGCTTGGACAGAAATGCCAGCATGTCCCCTCAGCCATCCCTGAGCCCTCAACCCGATACCGGGTCCCGATCTTTGCCGGGAAGTAGCTCTTGTCACCAACTAAAGCATAAAAGCTTGACCTTGCCAGCCTCTAATATCGAATAGTGGCATAACTGCCAGTAACTGGGCGCATGGCTGGATTCATTGGGAATTGTCAGGACATCGTCCCTGACCGTTCAAAAAGGTACTGGGCCACGGCCAAATCCTCATGACCGCCACCGCCGGATTTGAACCAGGTGATCTCATCGGCGGATTGTCGCCCCGAAGCGCCGTCCCGGTTGAGGTCGAACATGTCGATGAAATCCCCAGCGGTCGCGAGGCCGGCCGCGATCGGTTGACAGACATCGCCGACCACATCGATCGTGGTGAGGCGCGCATCAATGTAGTGGCGCGGGGCGCGGATGAACGCATTGTCGTCAGCCTCGCGCATATCGGGCAGATAGCCGCCCACGAGATCGAGGTGGCAGCCCGGTTTCAGCCAAGCGCCCAGAATGATTGGGGCGGTCGCGCGGGTCGCTGTCGATATGATGTCGGCCTGCCGTGCGGCGGCGGCAAGGTCGGTGGTGATCTCGACCGGCAAGCCGCGCGCGCGGAGCGGCGCAGCGTCCAAGGTTTCCGGCCGCCGGTTCCACCACAGCACGCGCCGGATCGGGCGTGTCGCGCAATGCGCTGCGATGAGGTGGGGCGCCAGGGCACCTCCTCCGCAGACCAGCAAAGTGGCCGCATTGGGCCGGCTGAGAAGATCGGCCGCCATGGCGGAGTTGGCAGCGGTCTTCACCAAGGTGAGGGCGGCGCCGTCCAGCGTCGCGATGGCGGCGCCTGTCTTGCCCTCGAACAGGGCATAGAGGCCCTGTACCGCCGGCAGATCGCGCGCCGGATTGTCCGGGAAGACGCTCACCAGCTTGATCCCGAAATAGCTGTCATAGGTCCAGGCCGGCAGCAGCAGCCAATCGTTCTGCGTGCCCGTGGCGGTGGTCTGGCCCAACAGCATCCGGTCGAGCACATCGACACCGCGCCTGTTGATGGCCTTGAGGGCGGCAATCAGGCCCGGATAGTCGGCCAGCGCATGGATCCGGTCGGCGTCGAGATGCTGCATGGTCAGAGCGTCAAGGCGAGGCGTCGGCCTTCGAAGATCGCCGCCGCGGCATGGCGCGGTGCCAGGCAATCGCCGATCGCATGATGGCCGAGGCCTGCACTTTCCAGCTCCGCCTGCAGCGCACTGTCGGCGGTGTTGGTGGTTGCCAGCACCAGGGAGTCGAAGGGCAAGCGCTGCTCGACGCTCGTCGACAGGTCGCGGATCGTCGCGGCGTCGCCATGCCATTCCAGGATGACGGAATCGGTGATGAAGGTGACGCCGAGCTTCTTCAGGCGGGAACGCATCGGAAAATCGGCGGCGGTCCGCGCCAGGTCACGGCCGACATAGGCATCGCCGGTGAGCAGCGTGACGGTGTGGTCCTTCTCGGCCAGATGCCAGGCGGTGCCGGGGCCGCGCCAATTGCAGGCATCATCAAGCAACAGCACGCGCTTGCCGAGCCGTGCCTCGCGCCGCAGGACATCTTCCACCGACCAGACATTGGCGCCTTCGACGCCTGGCAGCGTATCGCGATGGGCGAGGCTGCGCTGCCAGCCGCTCATGCTGGGCTGAGAACCGGTGGCGAGGACAATCTCATCGGCGCCGATGTCGGCGATATCCGCCTGTTCGAGATAGGTGTTGGTGCGGATCTCGACCTGCAGCTTGGTCAACTGGCCTTCATACCAGCCGATGAGGTCGGTGATCTGGCCACGGCGCGGCTGCAGGCCGGCAAGGCGGAACTGTCCGCCCAGTTTGTCGGTGGCTTCCGCGAGGATCACATGATGGCCGCGTTCGGCAGCAACACGTGCCGCCTCCAGGCCGCCAGGACCGCCGCCGACCACAAGCACCTTCTTGGGTTTGGGCGCCGGCGTGAATGTATCGCCGCCCCATTCGAACTCGCGGCCGGCTGATGGATTGATGAGGCAGGAGATCCAGTAATCGCGCGACCGCCGGCCCCAGCACATCTGGTTGCAGGAAATGCAACCGCGCACATCCTCCGGTCGGCCCGCCTTGGCCTTGTTGGCAAGATGCGGGTCGGCGATTTGCCCGCGCACGATGCTGACCGTGTCCGCCTGGCCGGAGGCGATGACATAATCGGCATTCTCCGGCGTGCGGATATGGCTTTCCGCCTGGACGCGCACGGTCTTCAGTGCCGCCTTCATCGCCTCGGCGAAAGGTGCCCCCATCTTGTCTTCATAGACGAAGGGCGGAATGATCTTGGTGAAGTCGAAATAACTGCCGGTGCCCAGGGTGATGTAGTCGTAGAGACCGCGCGCCTCATGCCATTGCGCGATCTCGATTTGCTGCTCGATGCTGAGGGCCGCCGGACTGCCGGGATCGAGGCTGATCGCCATGCCGATGATGAAATCCTCACCCACCTTGCGGCGCAAAGCGGTCAGAAGATCGCCTGAGAACTTCATGCGCTTTTCGAACGAGCCGCCATAGGCGTCGTCGCGGCGGTTGGCCTGGGCCGACCAGAACTGCTCGATGATGGCATTGTAGGCGGCCATCAGTTCGATGCCGTCATAGCCGGACGCCTTGGCGCGGCCGGCGGCGGCGGCGAAATCGCTGATCGTCTGCTCGATCTCGGCCACACTCATGCGGTGACTGCCATCGCTGTCATGCATGGACGGCGCGCCGGAGGGCGAATGGGCGGCTTCGAAGGAATTGTCCCAGTCGCCATGGGCGCCGACATGATAGAGCTGCTGGATCATCACCGTGCAAGGCGCGTGGCAGGCATCGGTGATGCGGCGGAAATGGGGAATGACGCCGTCGTCATTGGGCGGAAATTGCCGCGCGTCAGAACGGCGGCCTTGTTGACCGGTACCGGCTCGACCACGATCATGGCCGCCCCACCGCGAGCGCGCTCGCGGTAATAGCCGAGATGCCGATCGCTGGGCCAGCCGTCGACGCTCATGTTCGCGGTATGCGCGCCAAAGACGATGCGATTCTTCAGCGTCTTGTGACGCAGGGTGAGCGGCTGGAAGAGGTGCGGGAAGGGCTGCGACATCTGCGGTCTCTGGCTCTGCTCTGGCTGGTGCCAGATTGGTTGGCCGGGGCGCGCGGTGTCAAGCGGCGATCAGGCGGTCCTGGCCGTCGCCTGCATGCCGAGCGACCATTGAATGCCGGCCAGATGCTGCTGGTCATGGCTGCACAGAAAATGGATGAGGCCCTGCACGGTGACGGGGCCATAGCCTTCGAAGGTTCCGCGCCGCGCGAGGTCCATGGGTGTGACTGCATCCAGCAGCTTCATCGTGCGCGCCCTGCCGTTTTCGAAAGCAGCCAAAGCAGTACCGATCTCAGTCTGGTCATAGCGCCGGCTCTCAACCAGGGCATAGCCGTCGATCGAGGGCAGGAAGGGATCCACCTCGCGCAGCAGACTTTCGAAGCGCTGGATGTAACCGTCAATCTCGATATCGCGCACATGACAGATCTGTTGGCGGATGGTCAGCATCTCGCTCGGGATCCCATCCCAGCTCAGCGGTCGCCAATCCACCGCCTCGGCCGGGGTATCCGTCAGATAAGCGCGCAGCACCGACGGAAAAGCGCGCAGCGATTGCAGTGTGTTGGCGAGATGGTCCACGGCAGAGATCAGTCGATGAAGGGGGATTGGGCCGGCAGTTCGCCACCCGCTTCCTTGACGGCACGGGCATAGGCGCGCGGGCTTTTGTAGGGGCCGGTCTTGACCATGTCCTTGGGTGTGGCCGCGCGTACCTCAGCCGTGCCCGGCATGACCTTGAGGAAGCCGCCTTCCTTGCCGATGAGCAGGATCGGCTTCTTGTAGCGGGTCGAGATGCGGCGATGATTGGCGGAATGACGCTTCATCGCGTCCTTTTCCTCGGCGTCGCGGGCAAAGACGTATTCATAGGCGTCGATGAATTCCTTGACGAAGTCGCGCTCGACCACCTGCATGTTGGAGATGAGCCAGCAGCGATCGGCAAAGATCCAATAGGTGCCAAGGCCAAGCAACTCGCCCTTCCTGTCGAAATAGGGATAGAAGGGAAAGGCGCGGCAGGCGAGCGTCCGGTTGTCACGCTCGCAAAATCGGGCCCCCTTGCATTCGATGGCCCGGCAATTCTTGTGCAGTTCGTCGACGATCTTGCGCGCCGTCGCATCGGTCGGCTTGTAGCGATGCCACAGATCGGTGCGGCTTTTCAGCAGGTCGAACTCCGGCTTGTCGACCACGGGAATAGCATGTTTGGTGTCGCAGCAGACCGGCTGGCCCTCGTTCAGCGGGGCACAGAAACGACCGCAATCGAAGCGAGAGACATTCGCCTGAAAGCGGTCATAGACCGTCTTGAAATCCTCCGGCTGCATATCTTTGGTCATAACATCTTTACCTTGGCTTTTTATAGTAGGAGCCGGAATACGAGTGGACGCACACGCGCTTATGCGATTTATGCTTTGCCGCCGACTCGAAATCCAGTTAAGAATGAGCAGGTTAGCATGGTTTTTTGGCGCGAGTCTGTATTCCGCCGAGAGCGAAGGAACTGAAAAAAATCATGGCCCGTTTCTGGGTAATCGGCGGCGCATATGCCGATACGAACTTTGATCGCATTCAAGAGGGCGGCAAGGAAGAGCGGATCGGCCCCTTTGCTACCTATGACGAGGCAAAGGCAGCCTGGCAGAAGCGCGCCTGGGAGACAGTGGATCAGGCACATGCCCGCTTCCGGATCGAGGAAGAGGGTGGCGATATCTGCTTCTGGGTGGTTGGTGGGCCCTATTGCGACACGACCTTTACCGAGCCGGCGCCGGGTGGCGGCGAGCAGTGGTTTGGCCCTTTCGACACCTATGAGGATGCCAAGACGGCCTGGTCGCGCCACGCCTGGTCGACCGTCGACGACGCGATGTGCCGCTATCGCATCGAAAAGCTGGCCAAGGGCGAGCATCCCAAATCCGGGAAAGCGCACTGATCCGGCCATGGCGAATCCCGGCGATTTCTGGGTCGAGGTGATCGGCATTGTTGCCGCCTGCTTGACCACCTTCAGCTTCCTGCCGCAAGCCTTGCGCATCTGGCGCAACGGTTCGGCCAGAGACGTCTCACTCACCATGTATCTCATGATGTTTGCCGGCCAGATTCTGTGGCTGACCTATGGTGTCGTCATCGGCTCTGCCTCATTGATTCTCGCCAATGTCAGCGCCCTGCTGCTGGTGGGATCGGTCCTGCTGCTGAAACTGCGCGACCGGGCCGCCGCGGCTAGATAGAAGCGCGCGCCGCCAGACGTTGCACCATGGCCGGCTTGGGCTGGCTGACTTCACCACTGAAATAGCCAAGGACCGTGAGGCCGAATTCCTGCGCCAGACGCAGCAACTCGGCGGGCGCCAGCAGGAAGGCCGGTTTGCTGGGCCGGCCGAAGCGCTCATTGCCTGCGGCGAAGGTCTCGTAGATCAGCAGGCCACCCGGTGCCAGGGCGGAAACCAGCTGCGGCAGCAGGGGGCGGTGCAGGTAATTGGTGACGACGATTCCGGCAAAGCGCCGGTCACCCAGTGGCCAGGGCGAGCCATCCTCCAGATCGGCGGAAATGATCTCGGCCCCCACGCCCCCCAGCGCTGCCAGCGCCGTGACGTCTCGGTCGAGTGCCACGACCGGATGGCCCAGCCCGCGCAGGAAATGGGTATGTCGTCCGCTGCCGGCGGCAAGGTCGAGGACGCAGCCGGCAGGATCGATCCGGGCGCTGAACTGAACCACCCAGGGCGATGGCGGCGTGGTGGGCGCAACTGGCGTCAAATCACACTCATTTGTTAAAGGAGACGTTGAATGGTAGGGGTGAAGGGTAGCATTTCCAAGGCTCGCCTCTATATTCTTAAGACTTGTCGGCGAGAATAGGTCGATCGGGATTGGCGCGGCTGTTGCATGGGATGACCGCGCATAAGAGGCAGTGACGATGATTGTGTTTCAGCTCAATTGTGGCAAAGGCCACAGCTTCGACATCTGGTTCAAGGACGGCAACACGGCCGACCGCCAATTGGCGCGTGGCATGGTGGAATGCCCCGAATGCGGCGACCGCAAGGTCGGCAAGGCGCTGATGGCGCCGAGGATTGGGGCCAAGGGCGACAAGGCGCCGGCGCAGAACATGGCGGTATTGGCCAGCAACATGCGCGCGCAGCTCGCCGAGGTGCGTCGCCAGGTCGAAGAGAATTGCGACTATGTCGGCGACAAGTTCGCCGAGGAAGCGCGCAAGATCCACTATGGCGAAGCCGATGCGCGCGGCATTTTCGGTGAAGCGAATGAAGACCAGCACCGTGAGCTCGCGGAAGAAGGCATCGAAGTCGCACGCATTCCCTGGCTGCCCAGAGATGACGCCTAGGGAGATGACGCCTAGGCGACAACGCCTAGCGGCGCCTCACGCTATTTGATCCAATCGACGATGTGATCTTCCGGTTCGCCGGCGCGGGTTTCCGAGATCGCGCGCTTGCGCACGGAGATGCCGGCTTGGTGCACGGTCTTGGGATCGCCCGAGACCAGCGGATGCCACCAGGGCAGATCCTGCTTCTGATGGACCAGCTTATATGCGCAGGTTTCCGGCAGCCAATCGATGCGGCCGAGACTGCGCGGATTGAGCTGCACGCAATCCGGCACGATCTCCTTGCGATGGGCGTAGTCCTTGCAGTGGCAGTTGCGCAGGTCTAGCTGCTTGCAGGCGACATTGGTGAACAGCACCTGATTGGTGTCGGCATCGCGCAGCTTGACGAGGCAGCATTTGCCGCAGCCGTCGCACAGACTCTCCCATTCCGACGGCGTCATCTTGGAAAGGGGCGTCGTCTTCCAGAAAGGCTCCTTGGCGGAAGCCTTGGTCACGAGGCCTTGTTGCGACGGATGAACTCGCCGATGGCCGGGCTGATGCGCTCGCGCCAGGAACGGCCGCTGAAGAGGCCGTAATGACCGACCTTCTCTTCGGTGAGCTGGAGCCGCAGCTTGTCCGGGATGCGCGCGCAGAGCTCATGCGCTGCGTGGCATTGGCCCGTTCCCGTGATGTCGTCGCGGCCGCCTTCGACGGTCATCAAGCCGACATTGCGCATGGCGCCGGGATCGACCAGATGGCCGCGATGCTTGAGCGTGCCCTTCATCAGGGCGTGTTCCTGGAAAACGATGCGAACCGTGTCGAGATAGAACTGCGCGTCGAGATCCATCACCGCGAGATATTCTTCGTAGAAACGGCGATGTGCCCGGGCAAAGCGATCGTCGCCCTTGGCATGGGCCCAGAGGAAATCGATATGCGCGCGGAGATGCCGATCAGGATTGAGCGACATGAAGCCGGTCAATTGCAGCAGGCCGGGATAGACGCGACGTCCAGCACCCGGATGGAGCGGCGGTACATTGTGAACGGCGGCTGCCTCGAAGGATGAGATCGAATGGGATTGCGCCAAACGCGTCACTTCGGTGGTGCCGCGCCGCGTATCGACCGGGCCGCCCATGATGATGAGGTTGCGCGGCGTGAAAGGGTCCTTTGCTTCGGCCATCAGGGCCGTGGCAACGATCGAGGCCGGTGCCGGCTGGCAGATCGCCAGCACGGTGACGCCGGTGCCGATGCTGCGGATGCAGCGGTGGAGCACGTCGACATAATCTTCGAAGCCGAAACGGCCGTCGCTCAAGGGTACTTCGCGCGCATCCTGCCAGTCCGTCACATAGACTTCATGGGAGATCGCTAGACTCTCGATCGTGTCGCGGACCAGAGTGGCAAAGTGCCCGGAGAGGGGGGCCACCAGGAGGACCTTCGGATCCTTGCGAGGCTTTGCCAGAACGCGTTCGAAATGAACGAGGCGGCAGAAGGGCTCGCCATGGATCAGCTTCTCGGCGATGGCGACGGTCTGCCCGTCGATCTCCACGCTGTTGATGCCGAATTCAGGGCGCCCATGGCGCCGCGCGGAGCGCGCCATGATTTCCCAGGCCGCGGCACCGGCTCGGTGCAACGTGGTCTCGGCGAGCGGATTGCCTGGATGCGCCAGCAAATTGCGCCACGTGTCGGCGGCGATGCGGAATGGCGTCAGGGCGAGGTATTGAGCCTCTATGGCATGATAAAGCATATTAATTGTCCACGCTGCAGTGCGACATAAGGCAACCCTAACCCTGAGATGTGACCTAACTATTAAGCAGGACACCGGCCTCGACCGGCCATGTTAACCATATTGGCGCATCCATGGCGACAGAATCCGTGCCGATAATGGATCCGGGCGCGGCTGCGGCGAGCGCCTTGCGGTTCTGCAACGACACGGAGATCGGCGCCGTCCCTTCACGCCATTGGGCAAGAACGAGGCTGCGGTCGCCAAGATAGGAGCCGGCCAGGGCCTGCGCCTTGATGACATTGGCCGTGGATGAACCATTCCGCTGCGGCATGGTTGCGGTCGCGTCGATCTTTTCCGGGCGAACAGCGACGATGGCGGCTTGACCTGGCACTGATCCGGCACCGGCGGGGACACGCACATGCTGGCCGGGACCGATCTCCACTGCCGCGACCCCGTTGGCGATGCTGGCGATGCGCCCTTCAAAGAAGTTCATATTGCCGATGAAGCCCGCAACCTCGCGACAATTGGGCCGTTCGTAGAGGGAGGTCGCGGTATCGATCTGCAGGACCTTGCCACGTGCCATGACGGCAATGCGGTCGGAGAGCGACAACGCCTCCTCCTGGTCGTGGGTCACGAAGATGAAGGTGATGCCAAGGCTCTTCTGCAACTGGCGCAATTCGATCTGCATCTCCTCGCGCAGTTTCTTGTCGAGGGCGCCCAGCGGTTCGTCGAGCAACAGGACCTTGGGTTCGCAGACAATGGCGCGGGCCAGCGCCACCCGCTGGCGCTGACCACCGGAAATCTGGTTGGTGCGGCGATTGCCGAGACCTTCGAGGCGCACCATCTCCAACGCCTGGGTGACCTTCTTGGCGATGGTGGCCTTGTCGAAGCCGCGATTGATGAGGCCATAGGCGATATTCTCGGCGATATCGAGATGCGGGAAGATCGCATAGCTCTGGAACACCATGTTGGTCGGGCGCTGGTTCGGCGGGCGGATGCCCATGGGTTCGCCGTCGATGAGGATGTCGCCCTCGCTCTGTCGTTCAAAACCGCCAATCATGCGCAGCAAGGTGGTCTTGCCGCAGCCGGACGGACCCAGCAGCGAGAAGAACTCGCCAGGCGCGATATCGAAGGTGGCGGCATCGACCGCTGCGAAGCTGCCAAACCGCTTGGTAACGGCCTGAAGCGAGATCATGGGTCGGGGGTTGGTGGGTGGGGTCATGCCTGCCTCAGATAACAGATGAATCGCTGCCGGAAACGCCGCGGCGGCGCAGCCATTCGGCAAACACCACGAGCACGATCGAAACCATCAGAATGAGTGACCCCAGCGCCAGCACGTCGGGAATCTTGGAGGGGAAGCGCAGGCTGCTGAAGATGAAGATGGGCAATGTCGAATCGCTGCCGGCGAGGAAGAAGGCCAGCAGATACTCGTCGAACGAGGTAATGAAGCAGAGCAACAGGCTGGAGACGATACCCGGCATGACCAGGGGCAAGGTCACGCGCCGGAAGCTGCGCCACGCTGTGTCACCCAGGTCGCGCGAGGCTTCTTCTAGGCTGCGGTCGAAGCCCTCCATGCGCGCCATCAGCACCAGCATGGAAAGCGGCACGGTGATGAGGACGTGGGAGGCGCCGACGGTCCATAAGGAGAGGTCCATGTCGAGGCCCCGGCGCAGGATGACCAGGGTCGAGACGCCGATCACCATATATGGAATGACCAGCGGCAGCATGATGAGCGCGTAGATCGAGCGCCGGAACGGCAGGCGATAGCGGGTCATGGCACGAGCCGCCAGCAGCCCCAGAAAGGTACTCAGAATGGCGACGCCGATGCCGACCTTGACGCTGGCCCAGAGTGCCGATTGAAGGCTCGAATTGGCGAGCAGGTTCGCATACCATTTCAAGGTGAAGCCCTTGAACGGCAGGGTCACGTAGATGTTGTCGTTGAACGAGAACAGTGGCAGCAGCAGGACCGGCACATAAAGAAAGGCCAGGTACAGCACGGCGAAAAGCGAGAGCAGGTTGAGGTGCTTGCGGATCGTCTCCATGGTCTAGAGGTCCGCGGCCTTGAGGCGCTTGCGACCGATCGCGGCGAGGAACGCGCAGACCGCGAGCGTGATCGCCAGCATCATGATGCAGGAAAGGGCAGCGCCGAGCGGCGCATTGCTGGCCTTGCCGAACTGCGTGACGATGGAGTTGCCGATCATGATTCCGGACGTACCGCCGACCAGGGTCGGTGTGATGTAGTCGCCGACCGTCGGAATGAAGACCAGCAGGATGGCGGCGATCGTACCCGGCAGGGAGAGCGGGAAGGTAATGCGCCAGAAGCGCTTCCACTTTGAATCGCCGAGGTCGGTGGCGGCTTCGAGATAGGAGCGGTCGATCTTCTCCAGGCTGACATAGATCGGCAGCACGGCATAGGCGGCCCAGGCATGGGCCAGCGTGATGGTGACCGAGGTCGGGTTGTAGAGCAGGAATTCAAGCGGCTTGTCGATGAGACCCACGGCCTTCAGGCCGGAATTGATCACGCCATTGAAGCCCAGGATCACCTTCCAGGCGAAGATGCGCAGCAGATAGCTGGTCCAGAAGGGCACAGTCAGCAGGATGATCCAGATGAGCTTGGCGCGTTCGATGCGGAAGGCCATGAAATAGGCCATGGGATAGGCGAGCAGCACGACGGCGATGGTGGCTGTAAGCGACATCCACAGCGATTTCACGATCAGGATGCGATAGAGGGCACCCTCCGGCGTAAACAGCACACGGTAATTGTCGAGCGTCCAGGTGGCCTCGATATTGAAGCCGGTCTGGGTCCAGAAGCTGACGACGATAATACCCACCAGCGGCACCACCATCATGCCGATGACGATGAGGAGCGTCGGGGCGATCAACCAGAAACCGTCCAGCCATTCGGGCCGGGCGGTTATGGCGACGGCGTCGGTCGCGGGGAAATTCAAAGCTGCCTGTGTGCTCATGTCATCGAAGCCGGGAGTGACAGGGATGGAACCAGCCACCGAGGCAGCCGGTTCCATCCCAAGTCAATGCCGTGGCCGGATCAGGCGCCGGCCTTCACTTCCTCGAACAGCTTCTGCACCTTGTCGACATTGAGTGTCGGCTGCTGGAAGATGCCCTGACCGAAGAACTGGGTCGGATCCTTCGGCAGGCCACGCTCGGCCAGGATCTTTTCCTCGACCAGATCGAAGGATTTGGCGTTCGAATGGCCGTAGCCCTGTGCCTCGATCAGCCATTTGCCCCCTTCCGGCGAAATCATGGCATCGATGAGGTCATAGGCCTTGTCGGGATGCGGTGCGTCCTTGGTCATGACCAGGCCACAGCAATAGCTCATGATGCCTTCCTTCGGGTTGGCATACTTGATGTTGACGCCTTGGCCGGTGAGCGTCACGACCGAGCTGTTCCAACCGGTGGCAGCAACCAGTTCGCCAGACGCCAGGGCCTGTTCGACGGCGGAGTTGCTGTCCCAATAGAAGCGCATCAGCGGCTTCTGCTTCACCAGCAGTTCCTTGGCCTTGACCAGTTCCTCATCGGTCAGATTGAACGGATCCTTGACGCCGAGCACGATGCCAGCGATGGCCACGGATTCGGTGGCGTCTGCCGCCATCGAGAGCTGGCCCGCATAGCGCTCGTCCCACAGCATGGTCCAGGATTCTTCCTTTACGTCGAAGAGATCCGGGCGGTAGAGGATCGAGGTATTACCCCAATCGACGGGAATGAAGAACTGCTCGCCCTTGTCGCCTTGGGCATAGGGGAGCTTCTTAAGGCTTTCGAAGAGATTGCCCCAGTTGCTGAGGCGGCCGGTATCGATCGCCTGCAGGACATCGGCTTCGCGCCAGCGCTGGAGATCGAGATTGCAGGGATGCACGACATCGACCTGGAAACCGCTGCGCACCTTGGTCAGTGCTTCCTCGACATCGCCAAAGACCGGACCTTCCGGCTCGGCGCCGTGCTTGGCGGTGTAGCCGGGATGGAAACCTGGATCGTTATAACCTTCCCAGGTGAAATAGATGGCTTCGCCATCCGCGGCCTTGGCACGGCCGACTGGCAGCATGGTCATGGTGAGGCCCGCGGCCGTCAGCATCTGCAGAATGTCGCGGCGCGACATGCGACCCGCTTTCATGGCATTCAGGAAATCTTGGTTGTCCATCACGTAACTCCCTCCTGTCCCGGTTTGAGTCTTCTTGTTTTGTGCCGGTGTTGGGGGCCGGCACCTTATTATTCCTGTGTACAGCTAATCTTGCCATCGCCGGCACCGCACCGCAACTATGCTTCACCAGCAAAGGCGAATTCCGGCTAAAGATGTCGTGATCGACCTGGATCAGGAAAGACAAAATCGGTTGCGGCCGGTTGTTTTTGCTTTCCGACCGGTCAGAATTCCCCCATCACGCGATACTGTGGGCTCGGCGGGACCGGAAAGGTGTGGTCGTTGACGCCTGCGGGTGAGCAACGTCACTTTGTTGCGCGCATCGCATGCTTAAATCCATGCCGTCCGATCGGAGTCGCCGCCGGATTCTTGATATGAGGTTGAAATGACCACCAGACGGTGTTCGCAGTTTGTAGGCATTGTCGGTGTCCTGGTTGCCGTCTTTTTCGCCGCAGAGCGGATGGGCCGGGGACCAAGCTGTCGCCATCGTGGAGGACACCACCGGCACCATTGAGGGCGTCGAGCCCCTCGACCTGCTGTCGGAGGGACGGGAAATCTCGTTGCGGCCGGATAGCGGCCTCATCATCTCCTATCTCGATTCCTGCCAGCGCGAGAACATCCGGGGCGGCAAGATCGTGATCGGCAAGGCGCAATCCGATGTCACGGACGGCAACGTGTCCCGCAAGCGCATTTCATGCGACCCGGCCGCTTTGGCCCTCACGCCCGAGCAGGCCAATCAGAGCGCCACGCTGGTGTTCCGGCCAGCGCCGCTTGAGGACGGCGTGAAGTTCGTCATGGGCACACGCCGGCCGGTGGTCATCGCCGGCGACCTCAAGGACGTGCTGATCGAAGACCTTCGCAAGCCTGGCACGACATGGTCGGTCGTGGTGGTGAATGGCGTCGCCGATCTCACCGCCGACCGCAGAATTCTGGATAGAGGCGGTCATTATCGCCTTGTCGGTGGCGGTAGGACCTTGGTGTTCCAAATCGGGTTGGAAGCGACCGACGCGCCACTGCCCTTGCTCCTGCGCGTCATCCGCTTCTGACATTCAGTGGCAGTGCGCCGCCTTCTCTGATGCCAGCCCTTCCAGGATCGGGCAATCCGGGCGCTCGTCGCCATGGCAGTTCTGGGCAAGGTGTTTCAGCGCCGCCGCCATCTCCTGCATTTCGGCGATCTTGGCCTCCAGGGTTGCGACATGGGTGAGCGCCAGCTTCTTGACCTGGGAACTGGAGCGTTGCCGGTTGCGCCAGAGCGCCAGCAATTCGCGGATCGTCACCAGCGGGAAGCCCAATGACCTGGCGCGGTGGATGAAGCGCAGATTGTGGACATCCTGTTGACCATAAAGCCGATAATTTCCGTTGCTGCGCTGGGCCGCCGGCAGCAGGCCGATGCTTTCATAGTGCCGGATCATCTTGGCCGAGACGCCACTGGCCTTGGATGCAGCACCGATGCTGAGAGCGTCGCTCATTTGGGGCTCCAGCGATTGAGGGTGAGGGCGTTGGTCACGACCGCGACCGAGGACAGGGCCATGGCGCCACCGGCGATGATCGGGCTGAGATAGCCAAAGGCCGCGAGCGGTATGCCGAGCAGATTGAAGATGAAGGCCCAGGCGAGGTTTTCCTTGATCTTGCGACACGTGGCGCGGGCGAGGCCGATTGCCTGCGGCACCAGGGCCGGATCGCCGCGCATCAAGGCGATGCCCGCGGTCTCGATGGCGACATCGGTGCCGGTCGCCATGGCGAGGCCGAGATCGGCCGCGGCCAGGGCCGGCGCGTCATTGACGCCATCGCCCACCATGGCGACCTTGGCGCCATCCGCCTTCAACGCCGCGATGGCATGGGTCTTGTCGTCAGGCAGCAATTCGGCGCGGACATCGTCGAGGCCCAGTTCGACGGCGATCCTGGCGGCCGCACCCTTATTGTCGCCGGTCAACATCAGCGACCGGATGCCCAAGCCGTGCAGCGCGGCGATGGCGCCCCGCGCGGTTGGCCGCAGCTGGTCGGCAAAGGCGAAGAGGGCGAGGAGACGCGGCTGTTTTCCTGTCTCGGCGAGATAGGAAATGGTGGCGCCGTCCTGCGAATGACGCGCTGCTGCCGCGGCAAGGGGCGATATGTCGAGACTGGCTTCCAGCATCATCTTCGGCGTGCCGAGGACGTACTGACTGGGGCCGATGCGGGCGGTGACACCACGTCCGGCGACGACACGGGCATCTGCCGCGCGCGGAAGGTCCATGCCTGCAGCTGCCTGGCGCAGCGCGTCGGCCAAGGCATGGGTGCTGCCCGCCTGCAACGCAGCGGCCAGGGTCAGGACGGCCTTGCCGTCTTCGCCTGGCATCGGCTCCGTGGCGAGCAGGCGCGGCTTGCCCTCGGTCAGGGTCCCGGTCTTGTCGAAAGCGACGATCGTGATATCACCGGCGGTCTCGAGTGCCGCCGCATCGCGAATGAGGATGCCGCGCTTCGCCCCAGCGCCGACGCCGACCATGATCGCCGTCGGTGTGGCAAGGCCCAGCGCACAGGGACAGGCGATGACCAGGACAGCCACAGCATTGATCAAGGCAGTTTCGATGCCGGCACCGGCCAGCAGCCAGCCGCCGATGGTGATCAAAGCGACCAGCAGCACGATCGGCACGAAGATCGCCGAGACGCGGTCGGCCAGGCGCTGGATCGGCGCCTTGGCACCTTGCGCCGCGGTGACCATGCGAATGATACGGGCCAATGTCGTCTCCGCCCCCACGGCGGCGACCGTGATTTCAAGCGCACTCATGCCGTTCACCGAACCACCGATGACGCGGTCGCCTGGGGCCACGGCGCGTGGGCTGCTTTCACCGGTGATGAGCGATTCATCGATCTCGCTTTCGCCCAGTGTGATCTTGCCGTCTGCCGGAATGCGCTCGCCGGCGCGAATGAGGGCGACGTCGCCGGTGAGCAATTGCTGCAGGGGAATGTCGCTTTCGATCCCATCGCGGCGCACCCGGGCCTGGGCCGGCCACAGGGCGTTAAGGGCGCTGAGCGCGGAGAGCGTGCGCTTCTTGGCGCGTTTTTCCAGCCATTTGCCGAGGCGCACCAGCACGATGATGACGGCGGCAGATTCGAAATAGAGATGATGGGGATTGATCGCCATCATATAGAGGCTGAGGCCGAAGGCGGCGCTGGTGCCCAAGGCCACCAGCAGGTCCATGTTGCCGCTGAAAGCCCGGACCGCGCGCCAGGCGCCGAGATAGAAGGGCAGGCCTAGGCCGAACTGCACCGGCAGCGCAAGACCCAGCTGGATCCAGGGATCCAGCATCCACATGCCGCCCAGGGCCATTTCCAGGATCATCGGCGCCAGCAAAGGCAGGGTGAGTGCGGCACCCATGAGCAGGAACCAGGCCTCGTGATCGGGCTCCGCGCGTGCATCGTCGGATCGGACGCCGTAGCCGGCCTGCTCGATCGCCTTCGCGACAACTGCGCGGGTAACGGAGGGATTGCCGGTGACCAAGGCCACTTCGCTCGCCAGATTGACGTCGGCGGTGGCAATGCCGGGCAAGCGGCGCAAGACCTTCTCGATGCGCGTGGCACAGGCGGCACAGGTCATACCCGTGACACCCAATCTCAGTTCGGTGTCGGCGCTGGTGGTCATGTTTGGCTCCTTCATACTCGCGCCACCCTCATATGCTCCTTCCAATCATGGGAAGGTCAAGGCGAAACAGGATGTGACGCGGGCAGCCCCCTTTGCTAGGGTGCGGCGACACAATCTGAAAGCAGCTAAGTCATGGTAGAACAGCGAAAATCCCGACCCAACGCAGGCGCCAAGCGGCTCGCCGAGCGGATCAGCTCAAAGCGCGCGAAAGTCGGCATCATCGGTCTTGGCTATGTCGGGCTGCCGCTTGCCTGCCTCTTTGCCGAGAAGGGCTTTGCCGTGACGGGTTTCGACGTCGACCAGGGCAAGACCAGCAAACTCAATGGCGGGCGTTCCTATATTCGCCACATTCCGGGACGCCGCATCGCCCCGCTGGTCAAAAGCGGCCTGCTCAAGGCCAGCGCCGACTTCCGCGGCCTCAAGGCAATGGATTGCATCATCATCTGCGTGCCGACACCACTCTCGAAACAGCGCGAACCGGATCTCTCCTTCGTCGCGGATACCGCCGCGGAGATCGGCAAACATCTCAAGGCGGGCCAGTTGGTGGTGCTGGAATCGAGCACCTATCCCGGGACGACCGATGAGGTGGTGCGGCCGGCGCTTGAAACCAAGGCCCTCAAGAGCGGGCGTGACTTTTACCTTGCCTATTCGCCGGAGCGCGAAGATCCCGGCAATGAAACATACGGGACGGCCGCTATTCCCAAGGTGGTCGGCGGCGATGGCGAGACAGCGCTCACTCTCGCTTTGGCCCTCTATGACTCGGCCGTCGTCAAGACGGTGCCGGCGTCGAGCCCGGCCACGGCGGAAGCGGTAAAACTGACCGAGAACATTTTCCGTTCCGTCAACATCGCCCTCGTCAATGAACTGAAGGTGATTTTCGACGCCATGGGTATCGATGTCTGGGAAGTGATCGACGCTGCCAAGACCAAGCCCTTCGGCTTCATGCCGTTCTATCCAGGGCCGGGGCTGGGTGGGCATTGCATTCCGATCGATCCCTTTTACCTGACCTGGAAGGCGCGGGAGTTCGGCATCACCACGCGCTTCATCGAACTGGCGGGCGAAATCAACACGCTGATGCCGCATTACGTGGTGTCAAAGCTCAGCGAGGCTCTGAACGCGCGGGCAGCGAAAGCGCTGAGAGGTGCCCATATTCTGGTCATCGGCCTCGCGTACAAGAAGAATGTCGACGACATGCGGGAAAGCCCGGCGCTGACCCTGATCGAGCTCCTGGAGGCACAGGGTGCCAAGGTCGATTACCACGATCCGATCATCACCCAGATCAAGCCGTCGCGTGAACATCCGCATCTCGCCGGCCGGCGGTCGAAGGCACTCTCGGATGCCACGCTCAAGCGCGCCGACGCCGTGCTGATCGTGACGGATCATGACGTGATCGACTTCAAGCGCATCGGCAAGCTGGCGTCGCTGGTCGTCGATACGCGCAACACCATGGTGCGTGCCGGCTGGCGCGGCCGCAACGTCGTAAAGGCTTGATCCGAGATGACCATCCTCGTTACCGGCGTTGCCGGGTTCATTGGCTATCATGTCGCCGAGGCGCTGCTGGCGCGCGGCCAGCAAGTGCTTGGCCTCGACAATATGAATGCCTATTACGACACCAGGCTGAAGCAGGCGCGGCTGCATCGCCTGGAGCGGCATCCCAACCTTCGCTATGTCTTTGCCGATATCGGCCGCGCACCGGCCTTGAACGCCGCCGTGCAGCGGCGGCACGACGACATCACCGCAATCGTTCACTTGGCGGCGCAGGCCGGGGTGCGCCATTCGATCGACCATCCGACCGACTATGTCGGACCGAATCTCAGCGGCCATCTCAACATCCTGGAGCTTGGCCGTCACCTCCCGAAGCTTGCACATCTGGTCTATGCCAGCTCCAGCTCCGTCTATGGCAAGAGCAAGCGGGTTCCCTTTGCAATCGACGACCCGGTCGATTGTCCAACCTCACTCTATGCCGCGACCAAGCGCGCCGATGAGCTGATGAGCATCTCCTATGCCCAGCTCTATCATCTGCCGTTGACGGGCCTGCGCTTCTTCACGGTGTTTGGTCCCTGGGGCCGGCCGGACATGGCCTATTACCGCTTCACCCAGGCGATCTTTGCCGGTGAGAAGATCGAGGTATTCGGCGATGGCAGCGTGGAACGCGATTTTACCTACATCGACGATATCGTGGCCGGCGTGCTCGCGGCACTTGATCGACCGCCAGATCGCCATGAAGCCATGCCGCATCGGCTCTACAATCTCGGTAGCGACCGGCCCGTCAGCCTTAATCACCTGATCGACCTGGTGGAGCAGGCCTGTGGTCAGAAGGCGCAACGCAATATTCATCCGCCGGCAGCGGGCGATGTGCCGGCGACCTGGGCCGATCTTACCTTGAGCCGTGCCGATCTCGGCTATGAACCCAAAACGTCGCTGGCCGAGGGGCTGGAAAAGTTCGTGGCGTGGTACCGGGGGTATGCGAAGGACTAGGGCTTCTTCGCCAATGGCAGGCTGACCACCCAGCAATATCCGTCCGGGTCCAGGATATAGGCCTCGCGCATGCCGTGAGGTTTGTCGGCGGGCTCGTTGAGAACCACATAGTCGGCGGCCTTGGCGCGCGCCACGGCGGCATCCGGGTCGAGGTGATAGAGCCGCAATTCGGCGCCGGCGCCGCGGACGCCGCTTTCAGGCAGCAGGCCCAAAAGCGGATTGGCATGATAGGTGCCGTCGGCATGCAGCATCCATTCAGCAAGGAGCTGCCCGTTCACGCGGTGGCGCAGCACGGCAAAGTCCTCATTCGCCATGGCGGTTTCCGTGAGCAGGATGTCACGGGAAAAGGCCACCGTGCGCGCCACGTCGCGGACCAGCAGGTTGACCCCGAAGCCCTTGAGGCCACGGCCATAATCGTCGGCGGCGGGGAATTCCTGGTCGGTGGCGCTCATGGCTTGGCTTCCGTTCATGTTGGCGGCGGGGCGCCATTCAGCCATTGAGCCGCACGCCCCGCAAGTCCCCAGCGACGGACGGTACAATTGCTCCCGGATAGGGTGCTAGACTAAACCTCATGCCGATTCGTCTTTTGCCAGCCAATCTCGTCAACCAGATCGCCGCCGGCGAGGTCATCGAACGACCTGCCTCGGTGGTGAAGGAACTGGTCGAGAATGCCGTCGATGCGGGCGCCGCCCGCGTTGCCGTCGAACTGCGCGAGGGTGGCAAGAGCTTTATCAGTGTCACCGATGACGGCCATGGCATGGGCCCTCGCGAGCTGGCCTTGGCCATCGAGCGGCACGCGACCTCGAAACTGCCCGATGACGATCTCGTCCATATCGGCTTCTTCGGTTTCCGCGGCGAGGCCCTGCCCTCGATCGGCGCGGTGGGGCGGCTTTCCATCGCCAGCCGCGCGCGCGGCGCCGAGGAAGGCTGGATCATCCGGGTCGAAGGCGGTGAGCGGCAGGGACCGGAGCCGACCGCCATCACCGCCGGCACGCGGGTCGAGTTGCGCGACTTGTTCTATGCCGTCCCCGCGCGCCTCAAGTTCTTGAAGACCGCGCGGTCCGAGCAGAATGCCGTGGTCGAGATCCTGGAACGGATCGCCATGGCGCATCCCGAAATCGCCTTCTCGTTGACCGATGACGGAAAGAGCGTGCTGCGCCTCGATGCCGCGCAAGCGGACCTCATGGAGGCGCCGGATGCCGCACGGTTGAAGCGCCTCGGCGACGTCATGGGGCGCGATTTCGCCGCGAATGCCGTGGCGCTCTCGGTCGAGCGGGAAGGGCTGAACCTCAGCGGTTTTGCCGGCTTACCAACGCTCAACCGGGCGACGGCTGCCTCGCAATATCTCTTCGTCAATGGCAGGCCGGTGCGCGACCGGCTGTTGCAGGGGGCCATTCGCGGCGCCTATCAGGATTTCCTGGCGCGCGACCGGCACCCGCTGGTGGCCTTGTTCCTCAACTGCCCGCCCGAGCTCGTCGATGTGAATGTGCATCCGGCCAAGGCCGAGGTGCGCTTCCAGGATCCGGCCATGGTGCGCGGCCTCATCGTCGGTGCCATTCGCCGCGCCATGGATGCGTCGGGGCACCGCGCCTCGACCACCGTTGCCAATGCGGCGATCGCGGCCTTCGGTGGCATGTCCGGCGTCGCGGCACCTTTGCCGACAGCCTACCAGGCGATGCATGGCGGCAACGGCCAACTCAATCGCTTCAATGCCGGTGTCGTGCAGCAGGCGATGGCCGCTTTTGCCCCCCTCTCGCCGGAAATGGCGCGGCCATCCGGCGTCGCTCATGCACCGATGCAGGACAATGTCCCCCAACAGGATTATCCGCTGGGCATCGCGCGGGCACAGATCTTTGGCACATATATCGTGGCGCAGACCAAGGACGGCATGGTCATCGTCGACCAGCATGCCGCCCATGAACGCCTGGTCCTGGAGCGCATGAAGGTGGCGCTGGCCAGCGGCGGTGTGAAGCGCCAGGCGCTGCTCATCCCGGAGATCGTCGAACTCCCGGCCAAGCTGGTGGGATCGCTGCTGGCGCGTAGCGCGGAACTCGAGGAACTGGGCCTTGCGATTGAAGCCTTCGGTCACGATGCGATCGCGGTGCGCGAAGTACCGGCCCTGTTGGGACAAAGCGATGTCAAAGGCCTGGTGCGTGATTTGGCGGAAGAAATCGCCGAACTCGGTGCGGTCCTTAGCCTCAAGGAGAAGCTCGAGGACATCTGTGGGACCATGGCGTGCCATGGTTCTGTGCGCGCCGGGCGGCAATTACTGCCAGCCGAAATGGACGCGCTGCTGCGCCAGATGGAGGCGACTCCTCATTCCGGCCAGTGCAATCATGGCCGGCCGACCTATGTTGAGCTGAAGCTCTCCGATATCGAACGGTTGTTCGGGCGTCGATGAGGGCGGAGGGGCAGCGGCCCGCTTTGCCACGCACCATCTGGATGCTGGGATTGACCAGCTTGCTGATGGATGGGTCGAGCGAGATCGTGCACGCAGTGCTCCCGCTGCTGCTCGTCAACACGATGGGTGCCAGCGTGCTCTTGGTTGGGATCATCGACGGTCTCGCGGAAGCCACGGCCTCGATCACCAAGATTTTCTCCGGCGCGCTTAGTGACTACTGGCGGAACCGCAAATACATCGCCGCCCTGGGCTATGGCCTGAGCGCTTGTTCCAAGGTGATCTTTCCGATGGCGGCAACGCCCTTCATGGTGTTCGCGGGTCGCTTTGCCGATCGCTTCGGCAAGGGTGTGCGCGGCGCGCCGCGCGATGCACTGATTGCCGATTGGGTGGCCCCCGAGCATCGTGGCTATGCCTATGGCGTGCGCCAGGCGCTCGACAATGCCGGTGCCGTCATCGGACCCCTGGCCGCCATCCTGCTGCTGCAGCTTTATCTCGGCGACGTGACGCCGGTTCTGTGGTGGGCCTGTGTCCCCGCCATCCTCTCGGTCGCCGTGATGCTGACCGGTGTGCGCGAGCCGGCCGTCACGGAGCCCCGCGTGAAGCGGCCCTTTCCCCTGCGCCTCAGCGAACTCCGTCAACTCGGGCGACCCTTCTGGCTGGCGATGGGTCTTTTGTTCCTGCTGCTGCTGCCACGCTTTTCCGAAGCGTTCCATATCCTGCGCGCACAGGATGTCGGCGTTGACGCGGCCTGGGCGCCGATGACCTTGGTGGTGATGAACCTCGTCGCCGTTCCGCTGACGCCATTGGCCGGCATCTGGTCCGATCGGATCGGCCGCACACGCGTGATCGCCCTCGGCTTTGCGCTGCTGGTCCTCTCGCATCTGACCATGGTGCTTGCGACGGGACCGCTGCTGGTCTGGATCGGCGCCGGCATCTGGGGCCTGCACCTCACCTTCACGCAGGGTGTCTTCTCGGCCCTGGTGGCCGATTACGCACCGGCACATCTGCGCGGCACGGCCTTCGGTGTTTTCAACCTGGCCGCCGGCATCGCGATCTTCGTCGGATCAGCGGCGATGGGTTTGGCTTGGGACCAGCTTGGTGCCAGCACCGCTTTCGCACTGGCGGCAGCCGTCAATGTCGCTGGGCTGGCGCTGTTCCTGCTGCCGCGCAAATAGCGCTGTGCCGAAAGATCACGCGTCGCGTTGCAGGAAGATGATGCGCGCCTTGCCATAGCGCCGCTCATCGACCAGGCTGAAGCCGGGTGGTGGCGCGAACGCATCCCGCCCCCCCATTTCCGCCACGATCAGAGCATTCGCGGCGATCCATCCGCGCCGGTCGAGCGCCGTTAAAGCCGGGACAATCAGATCCTGGCCATAGGGCGGGTCCAGAAAGGCCAGATCGGCCGGGGTGAAGCGGGCGTGGCGGTGTGCTTCGGGCGGATTGAGCGCGTCGCCCAGCACGATCGTACTGCGCTGGGTTTCCTGGCAGGCGGCGATATTCTGCTTGATGCAATCCGCGGCGGCGCGATCCTTCTCGATCGCGATCAGTGACGTGGCCCCCCGCGACAAGGCTTCCAGCCCCAAGGCGCCGGAGCCGGCGAAGACATCCAGCACCTTGGCCCCGGCGACCACATCGTGGCCGTGGACGAGGATGTTGAAGATCGCCTGGCGTGCCCGGTCCGAGGTCGGCCGCACATCGCTGCCTTCCGGGACAGCGAGGCGGGTTCCACGATGGCTACCTGAATCGACGCGCATTGCCCGATCCCGGCTTGCCGCCAGATTTGCCGGCTGGTTTTCCACGGGGCTTGTCGCCCGTCGGTTTCGGCCCCCTCGGCTTATCGCTCCTGGGCATGTCGCCGGCCGGCTTCAGAAAGCTCTTGCGCGGCCGCTCGTCGACGGTCGGGCGTTCGCTCCGGGCGTAGCGCTCGTCCTTGATCGCGCGGTCACGGTCCGGCTTGCGGCCGGTGCCGGGCTGCGGTTTGGTGGGCTTGTTCTTCGCCCAACCGGGTTTCAGGCCGGGTTTGGGCGCATCGCCGCGCGCGGCCTGTTCGTTGCGGGCGCCGCGATCGTTGCGGCGGGCACGCTCCTGGCGCACCGGCTGCTCATCGCGATCCGGCTGTCTCGACCAGCTTGGCTTGCCGCCTTGTCCGCCCGACTCGTTGCGACGCGGCCGCTCGTCCCGCGCCGGTCGATCCTCACGCTTCACAAAAGCCGGTCGTTCGCCGCGCTCGGGTCGATCGCCACGGCCCGGTGAATCGCTCCGCCGCGGCTTGTCCGCCCAGCTCGGCCTTTCGCTGCGATAGGGCGCGTCGGTGCGCGCGGGCCGCTCGGTCCGTGGTGCTCGCTCTTCACGCGGCCGCTCATCGCGCAAGGGTCGCTCAGACCGGCTGGCTTGCTCGGCACGTGCTGGCCGGATCGGCTTTTCAGGCCTGTTCCCCGGACGCGGTGACTTGTCCCAACTCGGCTTCTCGCTGCGGGCCGGCCGTTCGAAGCGCGGCGCTGCGCCGTCTTCGCGGGCCATGCGCTCGTTGCGGCCTGGCCGCTGATTGCGGCCGCGACCTTCGCTGCCTGCAGGAACCTCGGCACGCGCGGGCCGTTCACTGCGCTCGGCGCGGACCGGTCGTTCGGCCCGAGCTTCCCGCTCGCTGCGCGGCATGTTCTTCTCGCGGGTACGTTTGTCAGGACCCTTGTCGAAGGCCGGACGTTCGCGACGGGCGCGGCGGTTCTCGGATTCCTGGGCCGCCTTTTCCAGATCGGTCTTTTCTTCGTGGCGGTAATCGTTGCCGAACTGCAACTGCTCTTTCAGCAATTTGCCCTTAACTTCATGGACCTGACCCGGCTCCATCTCGTCCAGGCGGAAGGGACCATAGCCGACGCGGATCAAACGGCTGACCGGCCAGCCGAAATGCTGGCAGATGCGGCGGATTTCGCGATTCTTACCCTCGGTCAGCGCCATGTTGAGCCAGGCATTGGCACCCTGCTGGCGGTCGAAGGACGCGATGATCGGGCCGTAGCGCACACCGTCGATCTCGATGCCGTCCTTCAGGCCATCAAGCAGCTTCGGGTCGAAGCGGCCATTGACGCGGACGCGGTAACGGCGGATCCAGGCGGTGGTCGGCAGTTCCAGCTTGCGCGCCAGCTCGCCATCATTGGTGAGCAGCAGCAGGCCTTCGGAATTCAAGTCGAGACGGCCGATCGAGATCACCCGCGGCATATCGGCCGGCAGGTTGTCGAACACGGTGGCACGGCCTTCCGGGTCGTAAGCCGTCGTCATCAGGCCCTTGGGCTTGTAATAGAGCCAGACCCGCGACAGCTGCTTCTCCGGCAAGGGCTGGCCGTCGACCAGGATCACATCCTTGGTGCCGACATTCACCGCCGCCGAGGTGAGGACCTTGCCGTTGACGCTGACGCGGCCATTGACGATCCAGATCTCCGCGTCGCGCCGCGAGCAGAGACCAACACGCGCCATCACCTTGGCAATACGTTCGCCAGCATGGGCACTTTTGATCCGCTTCTGATCCTTGCTCATGCTGCGACGACCGATGAAACACGGGCCGCATCAACGAAGGCAGAAAGGATCTTGGCATCGCCTGCCGAGACATTGAGTTCGGGATGCCACTGCACCCCAAGGCAGAATTTATAGCGAGGGTCCTCGATCCCCTCGATCACCCCGTCGGGGGCGGTTGCGTTGACGACCACACCTGCACCGACCGACTTCACCGCCTGGTGATGTGCGCTGTTCACAGGCAGTTCTTCAGCACCGATGATCCGCTGCAGGAGCGTGCCGGGGGTCAGCTTGACCTTATGCCCGGGCTCGGTGCGCGGGTTGGGCTGTTCGTGGAGCAGCGAATCCGCGACCTCATCCTCGATATGCTGGATAAGGGTTCCCCCCAAAATGACATTGATAAGCTGCTGGCCACCGCAGATGCCGAGCACCGGCTTGTTGCGCTTCAGCATTGCCTTCACGATGCCGAGCTCGAACGACGTGCGACCTTCCTTGGTGCGCACAGTCGCATGCTTGGTGTTCTCGCCGAACAGCGCCGGGTTGACGTCGAAGCCGCCGCCGGTCACGACCAGGCCGGCAATGGTGTCGGCATAGGCCTCGACCATCTCGGGTTCATGGGGCAGGCACATGGGCATGCCGCCGGCGCTCGACACCGCCTGGGTATAGGTGGCGCGCAGGGAATAATGCGGTGCCTTGGAAAGGCCGCGCGGGGCATCGACATCCAAGGTGAGGCCGATGAGGGGATTGGTCATGATTTGGCTCCAAATTCACCTGCGCGCCGGACTATGAATGCCCGGTTATGTCGGGGATTGGCGGCTCTGGCAGGATTTCAGGGCAAGCTATTTCATATCGCCCCCGCCGATACAAGGGCGTCACGCGCAGGGCGGCCCCGCTTGACCGGCGCTTTTGGGGAGGGGAACATAGGCAAATGCCTGATTTAGCCCCCCATCCACCCGTCGATTTCATGGAACTGGCCTTTCGCCAGGCCGAAGCCGCCTATCAGCGCGCCGAGGTGCCGATCGGCGCCGTCCTGGTCGATCCGGTGAGCGGCGAGGTGCTGGCGGCCGACCACAACCGGGTCGAGGAGCTGCATGATCCGACCGCGCACGCCGAAATGCTCGTGATCCGGGCCGTGGCCATGGGGCGGAAGGAAAAGCGCCTGCCTTTCGCCGATCTCTACGTGACACTGGAACCTTGCCCGATGTGCGCCACCGCGATCTCGTTCGCGCGCCTGCGACGGGTGATCTATGCGGCGCCGGACCCGAAGGGCGGCGGGGTCGACAGCGGGCCCAAAATCTACACCCTCCCCACCTGCCATCATCGGCCGAATGTTACCGGCGGCGTCGGCGAAGCACGGAGTGCCGAGTTGCTGCGGAGTTTCTTCCGGTCGCGGAGATAGTTAGATCGGCAGCGAATCCTTGATCCGGTAGTAGAGGATCGACGGCGCCAGGAACCACGGATTGCCTTCATAAAGCGGGCGCGTCTGGAACGGCACGTTGTCGAGCGCGGATCTGCCGTCCGCCTTGCCCAGGACCTGCTGGCCGATCTTCATGCCGAAATAGGTGGCGAGCGACACGCCCGAGCCGCAATAGCCCATCGCATACCACAGGCCGTCCTGCTTCCCGATATGCGGCAACGTGTCGAAGGTATAGGCGACATAGCCCATCCAGCTATGGGTGACCTTGGTCTCCTTGACCTCCGGGAAAATCAGCGACATCCAATTGTGGAGGCGTGGCGCGCTGACCTTCGGGTCGTTCTCCTTATAGGCGACACGGCCGCCGAACAGGATACGGCGCTTGTCCGGTGACAGGCGGTAGTAGAACACGAGCTTCCTGGTGTCGGAGATCATGCGATTGGTCGGCAGCAGCCGGCTGGTCAACTCCAGCGGCAGTTCTTCCGTGGCGATGATATAGCTACCGATCGGGATGACCCGCCGGCGATGCCAGGGTGTCAGTGGTCCGGTATATCCGTTGGTCGCGACAACCACGTCACGCGCGGAAACCTTGCCAAGCGGTGTCGAGACGATGAAGCCCTGGCCATCCTTCTCGATCGTCGTGACCGGGCAATAGCCGACCACCTGCGCGCCGGCGGCCTCAGCGAGGCGCAGCAATTCGAGATGGAACTTGCCGGGATGGAGTGCTGCATGTTTCGAATGCACGGCACCACCATGATAAAAGGCGCTATCGATCTCCTTGGCCTGCTCTGCCTTCGGGACCATGAAATAGGGGCTGGAGAGGTCCTTGGGCTGGGCGGCGAGGCTCTTGGCCAGGGCGTCGTACTGCTTGGGGTTGTGCGCGGCATGGAAGCGACCGCTCACCTCCCAATCGCAAGCGAGGTTTTCGCCGGTGATCAGATCGCCGATGTACCCAAGCGCATTCAAGCCCTCGCGGCGGATCCCAAAGGCGGTTTCCTGATTGAGGCGACCTGAGAGTTCGCCATAGGTTGGTTTAATGCTGGTCGAGACTTGGCCGCCATTGCGGCTGGAGCAGCCAAAACCGGCTGCCTCCGCATCGAGAACCAGGGTCGAGCGGCCGCCTTTGGCGGTTTCGCGCGCGGCCATCAGCCCGGTATAGCCGGAGCCGATCACCAACACGTCCACCTTGGCAGGCAGGCTGGTCGCGCATCGATCCGGACGGGGGGCTGCCTCCCACCAATAGGCCTCGTTCTTGTAGTTGGCGGCGAAAATCGACTCGGACATGTCGCGGACGCTCCCCCAGAACCCAAGGAATTGGGCGCGGAATTGATAGACCGGATTTCGCGCGGTTTCCAGACGGTCCGGAAAAATTGTCCTGGACAGATATTTGTCTCGGTCGCGGGAATCTGCAAAGCTTCGCGGCGAAGGAACCTCATATCATGGCCGACCGCCGACCTCGCCGCCTCGCGATCACCGATCTCGACCAGATCGCCCTCGATTATCTCGCACGCTTTGCGACTACCAAGAAGCGGGTACAGGAAATGCTGACGCGCCGCATCCGCAGATCGACCCATTTCCACGGCGACGATCCCACCGAGATGCTGGCCGCGATCCCGGCGGTGATCGAAAAGCTGGAGCGCAACCGCTTCCTCGACGACCAGGCCTTTGCCGGCATGAAGGCCGCGAGCCTCACCCGCCGCGGCGCCTCGCGCCGTCAGATCGGCGCCAAGCTCGCGCAGCTCGGCATCAATCAGGACATGCAGGGTATGGCGATGGAAAGCCTGGTCGAGGAATTCGGCGACACCGAGGAGGCAGCGGCCATTGCCTATGCCAAGCGCCGCCGGCTCGGCCGCTACCGCGCCCGGCATATCGCCGGCGAGCAGCGCCTGGTACAGGCCAAGCGTGACCTTTCCGCCATGGCCAGGGCCGGATTCAGCTTTGCGCTCGCCAAACGCGTGCTGGGTGCGGCGGATGATATCGACATCGACGGTGACGAAGGGTAATACCGAGAGCATCTGCCGTCGGGCAAGCATCAGGGGACAGTTTCATGAAGATCACCGCCATCCGCGCCCATCGCGTCGAACTGCCGCTGCATGAAGGGACCTACAAATGGTCCGGCGGTAATTCCGTGACCGTGTTCGACTCAACGGTCATCGTGGTAGAGACCGACAAGGGCATCACCGGCTATGGCGAAGTCTGCCCGCTGGGGCCGGCCTATCTACCGGCCTATGCGGAAGGTGTCAGGACCGGCCTCAAGGAAATCGGGCCAAAGCTCATCGGCCTCGACCCGCGCGATCTGGATGTCCTCAACCGCCGCATGGACCAGGCCTTGCGCGGGCATCCCTATGTGAAATCCGGCATCGATGTCGCCTGCTGGGATATTCTCGGCAAGGTTTCCGGCTTGCCGGTGGTGACCTTGCTCGGCGGTCGCTTTGGCGAGGATTTCAAGCTCTACCGCGCCATCAGCCAGGAGGCTCCGGCCGATATGGCGCAGCGCGTTCATCAATACCGCGCCGAGGGCTATTCCAAATTCCAGTTGAAGGTCGGCGGTGATCCCGACACCGATATCGAGCGTATCGAAGCCTGCGCCGACGAGCTTGAGCCCGGCGACGTGCTGATCGCCGATGCCAATACCGGCTGGCTGATGCATGAAGCCGCACGCGTTGTCGACGCTGTCCGTGATATCGACGTCTATATCGAGCAGCCCTGCATGTCCTACGAGGAGTGCCTCTCGATCCGGCGCCGGACAGCGCGCCCCTTCATCCTTGATGAAGTGATCGATTCCCTCGGTGCCGTGCTGAAGGGCCATACCGACCTTGCCATGGATGTCATCAATCTCAAGATCAGCAAGGTTGGCGGCCTTACCAAGGCCAAGCAGATTCGTGACCTCTGTGTGGCGCTGGGTATTGCCATGACGATCGAGGATACCTGGGGCGGCGATATTGCCACGGCGGCCATCGCCCATCTCGCGCATTCGACGCCGCCCGAATTGCTCTTCTCTGCCACGGATTTCAATTCCTATGTCACGCGATCAATTGCCGAAGGTGGACCGCAACGCAAGCAGGGACGCATGTCCGCCAGCACGACGCCGGGCCTCGGTGTCACACCGCGCAGCGATGTCATCGGACCCGCGGTCGTGAACATCGGCGGATAGCGGCATTTGCTTAACGCCCGCTTGCGATCCCGACTAAGTCATGTAAGGTCGCGCAAGCGGGAAATCGCCCCACATTTTACGAATTTGAGGAGCATTGTCCTCAATATGCGTCCTTTCTGGTCCGTTCGCACGGCATTGCTGATTGCTCTGCCATTGCTCGTCGGCTTTGCCGCCTTGTCGATCATCGGCGGAGGCATCGTCATTGCCCAACGCGGGACCGATTCGGCCGCGCGAGCCCTGATGCAAAGTGCCAATGGCCACATCATCTCCCGGACCACGGGATATCTTGCCGAAGCTGAGCGCTCAACCGACGCCACCGCCCGTGCCATCACCGAAGGTACGATCGCGTCACAGGATCGTGCGATCCTGCAGCGCTATCTGTGGCAGCAACTGATGGCGCATCCCAACCTATCCGGCATGTATGTCGGCTACGAAGATGGCAGCTTCAACTATGTGCTGCGCATGAACACGGTGGCCGGCGATCAGTTCATGTTCAAGTCGATCGAGGTGCAGCGCCGCAGCCGCGACGTGAGGGTGACATGGCGCAATGCCTTCTACGAAGACATCGTGCCCGAGGCGGGCATGGTCGACGGCTTCGACCCACGCCTGCGCCCCTGGTACGCGGCGGCGACCCGCGGCCTCAACAGCGGTTGGACGGAACCTTATATTTTCTGGACCACGCGCCAGCCCGGGATCAGTGTCGCCCGGCCGGCGAATTGCGGCGGCGCCATGAACTGCGTGATTGGCGCAGATATCACGCTTGCCGATCTGTCGCTGTTCTTCGGCGGTCTCGAACGGGATATCGGGGGCCGCGCCTTTCTGCTCACTGATGACGGCAAGGTGATCGCGGCTTCCGAGATGACCGCCGGCGCCATCTCCCGCAGCCTGGGGCGCAATTCCGCGCGCGCACTCCCCGAGATGTCCGATATCGGCGCCTCCTTGCTGCAGGCGGTGTGGCAGGCGGGCATGTCCCCGGCCGGCTCCCGCCCGGTTGGCTATCGCGCGCTGGAATGGGACGGTGCCGGCTATCTAGCCGAACTGGCGCCCATTGATTTTCACGGCCTCTCCTGGCTGGTAGGTGTCGCCGTGCCGCGCGCCGGTCCCCTTGGGTGGTTTGCCGGCGTCCGCGATTCTGTGGTCTGGCTGGTGGGCGGTATCGCGCTGGTGACGGTCCTCTCGGGCATGGCGCTGTCGCAGCCGATCGTCAGTGGCCTGCGCCGCCTCGAGCGCAATGCGCTGAAGGTCCGCGTCGGCGAGTTCACCGACCTCGCTATGCCGGAGGGTGGCTTCAAGGAGATACGCCAGACCGAGGAAGCCTTGCTCGACATGGCGCATAATTTACAGTCGCAGATGCAGGCAACACAGCTGGCGCTCGACGAAGCCATTCGCGCGGGGCAGATCAAATCCGAATTCCTCGCCCATATGAGCCATGAATTGCGCACACCGCTCAACGGCATCATTGGCTTTTCCGAATTGCTGGAGATGACCGCGGCTGCGAAGCTGGAACCGCGCGAACGCAGCTATCTCGCTGACATCATTGGCCTTGGCCGCCATCTGCAGCATCTTATCGAACAGGTCCTGGAATTTGCGCGCCTTGAGGGTGACGGGCAGGGGCCGGTCGCTGCCCCGCTGCGCCTCGGCGAGGTCGCCGACAGCATCAAGCGCATGCTGGAACGGCAATGGGCCGAGAAGCGGATCACCTGGATAAACGGTATTCCCGCAAATCTCGAGGTGAGCCTCGACGAAACGCCATTGCGCCAGATCCTGACCAATCTCTTGACCAATGCGGTGAAATACACGCGGCCCGATGGCAGGGTCAGCCTCTTCGCCGCGCGCCAGGAAGATGGATCGACCCTGGTCACGATCAAGGACACCGGAATCGGCATGAGCCCGGAGGAGTTGCGCAATGCCTTCGTGCCGTTCTCCCGCTCGCTGCGCAATCCTTACGTGGCGGCCAACAGTGGGGTCGGGCTGGGTTTGCCGATCACCAAAATGCTGTGTGACAGGTTGCGGATTGCGATCACGCTCACCAGCGAGCCAGATGCCGGGACAACGGCGACGATCCGCATCCCCGCCGGACCGGCCGTGATCCAGCCCAGCCAAGCGGAAATCATGGGCGTGGCAACCGAGCAACCCAGCCATATGCTGCGGTTGAACGCAGAAGTTTAGGTCAGAATCCCCATTTTTCGAACTTTACTGTACCGTCTGGACGGTATAGTTTGCCGCGCTGCAACAGATTCTCAGTCACTTCAGTAGAGTCCATCACGGCCCAATGAGTATGTGCGAATGAGCACCCGCGAACAGATCATCGATGCCGCCCTCAGCGTCGTCCGCACCCAAGGTGTCGCGGCCCTGACGCTGGATGAGGCCGCGCGCATCGCCGGCATCAGCAAGGGCGGTGTGCTCTATCACTTCAAGAGCAAGGAAGCGCTGATCCAGGGCATGGTCGCGCGCCTCGCTGGACAATGTGAGAGCCTGCAGCAGGCGCATTACGACCGCCTGACCCCCGGGCCCAATCGCTGGGCTCGGGCTCTGGTGGCAACCTCGTTCGACCCCGCGGCACCGACAATGGACCCGGCCGGTTGCGCGCTCCTTGCCGCGATCGCCACCAATCCCAGCCTGCTGGAACCGCTCGAAGACACCATCGACACCGCGTTCCGCCGCCTGACCGCTGATTCCGAAGATCCCAGCATGGCGCTGTTGGTCGCCCTGGCGATGGACGGCTTGTGGCTGCACCGGCTGGTGGGCTCGCCGGTCATGGATGAGACCCGGCGCCACGCTATCCGCGAAAAGGCCTTGGCTCTGCTGGGTGACAATGCGCCTTCCGAGTTATCCGATCCAATCATTGCCCAGACCGCGTAGTGACCACGCGGCCGTGACTGACCAGATGCAGAGAGTTGAGGAGACGACGATGCCGACCCCGTCAATGACCAGGACGATCCTGCGCAGCATTTTCAGCTGGAAGATGCTGATCATGCTGGTCGGCAGCGTGATCGTGTTCGGTGGCGTGTTCTGGAAGATCTTCTCAGGCTTCCAGGCCATGGCCGATGCGATGGCCAGCATGCCGGTCCCGGTCGTCAACGTGACGGCGCAGCCGGCCGAGGCCCAGGATTGGGGGGTCGAGGTCTCGGCCATCGGTGTTCTGGAGGCGCGCCGTGGTGTTGATGTCACCACTTCGGTTTCGGGCCTGGTGCAGCAGATCAAATTCGAATCCGGCCAGACGGTGTCCCAAGGCCAGACGCTGGTACAGCTCGATGCCGACGTCGAACGCGCCAATCTGTCGAGCGCGCAGGCATCGCTGAAGCTGGCCAAAGCCAATCTGGCGCGCGGTGAGTCTTTGCGCACCAGCGACAATATTTCGAAGGCAACACTCGAGCAGCGGCAGTCGGAATATGAGGTCGCCTCTGCTGAGGTCGCGGCCCTGTCCGCGCAGATCGAGAAGAAGGTGATCGGCGCGCCCTTCGATGGCGTCCTCGGTATTCGCAAGGTCAATGTCGGCCAGTATCTCGATGCCGGCAATGCGATCGTCAATATCCAGGATCTCACCGTGATGCTGGTGAACTTCAGCGTCTCGCAAAAGGAATTGTCGGATCTGAAGGTGGGCCAGGACGTGCGCATGACCACCGACGCCTATCCGATCAGGACCTTCGACGGTAAAATCTCGGCGATCGAACCGCTGGTCAATGAGGCGACCGGCATGGTCGAGGTGCAGGGTTATTTCGACAATCGGGATGGTTTGCTGCGCCCCGGCATGTTCGCAAAACTCGCCATCATCCTGCCGACGCGTATGCAGGTCGTGGTCGTGCCGCAAACATCCATCAGCTATAGTCTTTATGGCGACTTCGTCTATGTCGCCAACCAGGTCAAGACCGAACAAGGCGAAAGTGTGACCACCGTCGAACGGCGCATCGTGAAATCGGGCGAACGCCGCAATGGCGTGGTCATTATTGAAGACGGATTGAAGGCCGGCGAGAACGTCGTGACCTCGGGTCAGTTGAAGCTCGACACGGGGACCAGGGTGGCCATCGTTCCGGACAATACCCTGGCCGTGCCGGCCGAAGTGCCGGTGGAGTAGGATCAGGCCATGTTCGATATCTTCATCAAACGACCGGTCCTGGCGACCGTCATCAGCCTGCTCATTCTGCTGCTCGGCCTGCAGTCGATCGTGTCGTTGCAGATCCGGCAATATCCGGAGCTGTTCAACACGACCATCTCGGTCACCACGACCTTCCCAGGCGCCGATGGCGATCTGATGCAGGGCTTCATCACCGACCCCATTCAGAAGGCGGTGGCGACCGCCGACGGCATCGATTACCTGGTCTCGCGCTCCTATGCCGGTACCAGTGTGGTGACCGTCAATGTGCGGCTCAACGAGGATCCCGATGCGGCCATGACGGCCGTCACCGCCAAGGTCAACCAGACCCGCTCTCTGCTGCCGCGCGGCATCAACGATCCGGTGATCGTGAAGTCGACCGGCGATCAGTTCGCGGCGATGTATCTCGCTTTCTCCAGCGAGACGATGAGCCCGGGCCAGATCACCGACTATGTCAGCCGCGTGATCCAGCCGAAGCTTTCAACCGTGCCCGGTGTGGCCGATCCGGAACTGTTCGGCGGACAGAAATTCGCGATGCGCATCTGGCTCGATCCGAAGCGCATGGCGCAATACAATGTTTCAGCCGGCGAAGTGCAGGTGGCAATTGAGGCCAACAACTATTTGGCTGCGGCGGGCAGCGCCAAGGGTTATTTCGACGTCATCGGCACAACCGCGCGCACCGATCTCAGGAGCGAGCAGGAATTCCGCGACCTGGTCATCCGCAACAGGGGCGCGCAGCTGATCCGCATGTCGGACATTGCCAATGTCGAGTTAGGCCCCGAAAGCTCCGACTCGTCGGTCTATGTGAACGGCGACAAGGCGGTGTTCATCGGCATCAAGACCACCCCGGATGCCAATCCGCTGACCGTGATCGACGATGTCCGCGCCATGATCCCGACGCTTGATGCCAATCTGCCGGCAGGCATGAAGATGCAGATCGCCTATGATTCGACCATCTTCATTCGCGCCTCGATCGAGGAAGTGCTGAAGACGATTGGCGAAGCGGCGCTCATCGTCATGGTCGTCATTTTCCTGTTCATGGGCTCGATGCGCTCTGTGCTCATCCCGCTGGTGACGATGCCGCTCTCGCTGATCGGCGTTTGCCTCTTTCTGCTGATCCTCGGATTTTCGATCAACCTCCTCACCTTGCTGGCCATGGTCCTGGCCATCGGCCTGGTGGTCGACGACGCCATCGTCGTGGTCGAGAACGTGCATCGACATATCGAGGAAGGATTGTCACCGTTCCAGGCCGCTCTGGTCGGCACGCGAGAGATTGCCGGCCCGGTCATCTCGATGACGATTACGCTGGCCGCCGTCTATGCGCCGATCTCCTTCATGACCGGCCTCACCGGTGCCTTGTTCAAGGAATTCGCCTTGACCCTGGCCGGCGCCGTGATCGTGTCCGGTGTGATCGCGCTTACCTTGTCACCGATGATGTGCTCGAAGCTGCTGAAGCACGACCCGGACAAGCGGGGTCTGGCACACCGCATCGATGTCGTGTTCGACAGCGTGCGCAGCTTCTATCTGCGCCTGCTGGGTGCCTCGCTGCGCGACCGCGCCGCGACCGTCGTCTTCGCCTTCATCGTCTGCGGCGCGCTATACATGTTCCTCCAGGTCATCCAGAAGGAGCTGGCGCCGACCGAGGACCAGGGTGCGGGTTTCATCATCTATGCCGGGCCGACCAGCGCCAACCTCGATTACATGGACCGCTTCGGCGACGCCATGAAGAACGGCGTCCAGAGCATTCCGGAAATCGACGGCTTCTTCACCATCAACGGTACGGACGGCACCAATTCCGGTTTCGGCGTCTCCGTTCTGAAGACCTGGGATGAGCGCGAGCGCGGCCAGGCCGAGGTCCTGCAGGAACTCACCGGCAGTCTCAGTCAGATTTCCGGCCTCAACACCGCCGTCATCGCCGTGCCGTCCTTGCCGGGCGCCGATGGCGTGCCGATCCAGTTCGTGATCAACACGACGGCGGACTACCGCACGCTTGCCGATGTCGTCGACCGATACATGGTCCGGCTCAAGGAGCGCCTGGGCGAGAGCAACATGATGATGTTCTATTCGGACATCGATCTCAAATTCGAGAAGCCGCAGACCATTGTCGAAGTCGACCGTGACAAGGCGGCGGCCTACGGCGTCACCATGCTGGGAATCGCCCAGACACTGGCCACCATGACCGGCGGCAACTATGTCAACCTCATGAACCTTTACAACAAGAGCTACAAGGTCATTCCGCAGGTCGCCCGTGTCGACCGGCTTGATCCGCAGAAGCTTGGCGAATTCTATGTGCGGACGGCGAGCGGCAGCAGTGTGCCGTTGGGCAGCCTCGTGACGCTGCACGAGGAGGTCCAGCCGATCTCTCTCAACCAGTTCAACCAGCAGAACGCCGCGGTGATTTCCGCGGTGATCGGCGCGCCGATGGGTGCGTCACTGGCCTTGATGGACGAAGTCGCGGCGGAAGTCCTGCCGGAAGGCTTCACCGTCGACTATGCCGGCCAGTCGCGCCAGTTCATCCAGGAAGGCAGCGCCTTTTATGTGACGCTCGCCTTCGCCATCGCCATCATCTACCTGGTGCTGGCGGCGCAGTTCGAAAGCCTGCGCGACCCGATCGTCATCATGATCAGCGTGCCGCTCTCGATCTGCGGGGCGCTCATACCGCTCGGCCTCGGCTACTCGACCATGAACATCTACAGCCAGGTCGGGCTTGTCACGCTGGTGGGACTCATCACCAAGCACGGCATTCTCATCTGCGAGGTGGCGAAGGAACAGCAGGAGAAGTATGGCAAGAGCAAGCTGGAAGCCGTGGAGATCGCCTGCGGCATGCGCCTCCGGCCAGTGCTGATGACGACGGCGGCGATGGTTGCCGGTCTTATCCCGCTGATGTTCGCGAGCGGTGCGGGCGCTGCCAGCCGCATGTCGATTGCGATCGTCATCGTCGCCGGGATGAGCATCGGCACGCTTTTCACCTTGTTCGTGCTGCCGGTCTTCTACACCTTCCTGGCGTCGGATCATCGCAAGGCGAAGCCTGGCGAGATTGCGTCCGAGCAACCTTCCCTGGGTGGTCAGGTTCATCCGGCGACGATCGAGGGTTAACGCCCAGCACCAGCCGGGGCCAACTCTTGCCCCGGCTGGTTTGCGTTCTATATTATGGGTCGAACCCCGAGGTGACCGGGCAAGGACCTGCGAATTGCGCAAGCTGTTCCTGACACTCATATCCCTGTGCTTTCTGGCCGGATTGGCCGTGGCCGGTCTTGCGCCACTCCCCATGCCGCATGCGCATGCGGTCATGGTGGCGGATCAGGGCAATCACTGTGATCATCCGGCGCCGCAGAAACCGGCTGGCCACGTGAAGATGGATTGCTGTGCTGCCGGCTATTGCCCGATGCTGTCGCAAGGTACGCTGCCAACCGACTCCGAACCCGTGCAGGTCCGGGGCGGGCACGTTCTCCATCCCGAAAAAGCGACCGTTTGGTCCGGATTGGCAAGCGCTCCGTCTCTGCGACCACCACGATCGTTTTCCTGATGCGACCCAGTGACGCGCATGGGGGTACTCCCTTCTGCCGCGTTCCTTCTTCTTTCGCAGAATGGAAATGAACCATGTTTCAGCAGATCTCACGTCGTCGGCTCATGTCCGGCAGCGTTTCACTCGCCACATTTGCAGCAATGCCCCGTCTTGCCTTGGCCGCGGCACCGCTCAAGCTTGCGATTACCCGACGCACGCTGGAGGTGAACGGCAAGGCGGCCAGTGTCTTTGGCATTGTGCAACCCGATGGTGTCTCCGGCCTGGTGCTCGATCCGGGTCAACGATTTCAGGTTGATCTCACCAACGATGCCGGCGAAGCAACGATCATCCATTGGCACGGCATGACGCCGCCTTACCTGCAGGACGGTGTCGCCGACAAGATGCGACCGTTGCTGGCAGCCGGCGCCACCGCCAGCTACGATTTCATCCCGCGCCCCGGCACGCACTGGATGCATTCGCACCATGGCCTGCAGGAGCAAAGCCTGATGGCGGCTCCCCTGATCGTGCACAGCGCTGAAGATCTGACGGCCGACATCCAGGAGGTCGTCGTCCTGCTGCACGATTTCGCCTTCCGCGATCCGGCTGAGATCCTGGCCGACCTTACTGGCGGAACCATGTCGCATAGTGGTCACGACATGGGCGGTGCCGACATGTCAGGTCACGATATGTCGGGCCACGATATGTCGAGCATGGATATGCCTGATATGGCGATGGACCAGATGCCGATGGACCTCAATGACGTCGAGTACGACGCCTATCTCGCCAATGACCGGACCCTTGCTGATCCGCAGGTGGTGCGGACCGAACGCGGCGCCCGTGTTCGCCTGCGCTTGATCAACGGCGCCACGACGACGGCCTTTCACATCGATCTTGGCGCCTTGATCGGTACCGTGGTCGCCGTCGATGGCAACCCGATCCGCCCGGTGAGCGGCCAGCGCTTTCCGATAAGCATGGGACAGCGCCTCGACATCCTGCTCGATCTGCCCAAGGAAGGCGGCGCCTTCCCCATCCTCGCCCATCGGGAAGGGGCCAGGCAGCGCACCGGAATCATTCTGGCAAGCCCGGGTAGCAGCATCGCGAAGATCCCGGATCTGGCCGAGGCAGAAAGCGCGCCGCTCGACCTCCAGTTCGAAGCAAAGCTCGTTGCCCTGGCGCCCCTTGTCCCGAAATCCCCCGACAAGGTCATTCAAGTGGCGCTGAACGGCACGATGTCACCCTATGTCTGGTCGATCGACGATCCGGCCACGGGCCGGCAAGCGCCGCTCGATGTGGCTCAGGGCCAGCGCATCATCGTCGAGATGGTGAACAGAAGCCACATGGCACATCCGATGCATCTTCATGGCCATCATTTCCAGGTCGTGGGATTGCAGGACCGCGTGGTGCCGGGTGCCATGCGGGACACCGTGCTGGTGCCGATGGGCGGCAAGGTCAAGGTCGCCTTCGACGCCGACAATGATGGCCGCTGGCCCTTCCATTGCCATAACCTGCTCCACATGGCGACCGGCATGATGACAGAGGTTGCCTATAGCTGAAGGCGAGCGGCGTTCCTGCTTCGGATCCTCTTTCCTTTGCGGGAATCGCCGCGCTCCTGCGGGGGCGCACCCTCTGTTTTAACCATATGATTTTGCTCAGTCTTCTCTGCGCCCCATAAGTCACCGATGAGAAAAACTCGCCTCTTCGGAGAGAAAGGGTAGTTTGTCTACTAAGTCAGTAGAGATTTATCCTCTCACCAGACGAACAGCAGTGGTGGGGGCGAAAAGGCGCCCGCCGCACTTTCTTTGGCAAATCCGGGCAGGAGGTCAGCATGAGCAACCGCGTCGCCGCCGATCGCATCAGAATCGAGCCGCTTAGCCCCGTCATTGGTGGATTGGTCGACGGCGTTGATCTTGCCCGTCCGCTCGATGCGGCGAGCCGCGCGCGGCTTGGCGACGCGCTGATCGAACACAAGGTGCTGTTCTTCGAAGACCAGATCATCACGCCGCAGCAGCAGCGCAATTTCGCGGCAAGCTTTGGCAAGCTCCACATTCACCCGATCTATCCGCAGGTCGAAGACGTGCCGGAGATTCTCATCCTCGACACTCATGTCGATAATCTGCCCGATAACGACACCTGGCATACGGACGTAACCTTCATCGAGACGCCGCCACTGGGTGCCGTGCTCTATGCCAGGCAATTGCCACCGGGCGGCGGCGACACGCTGTGGGTCAACAATGAGGCAGCCTTTGCGGCCCTCTCGCCAACCTATCGCGCTTTCCTGGAGCGGCTCACAGCGACCCATGATTTCGAGAAATCATTCCCTCGCGAGCGCTATGCGACGACGCCGTCGGCGGAGAAGAAATGGCTGGCAGCGCGGGCCAGAAACAAGCCAGTGAAACACCCGGTTATCCGCACCCATCCGGTCAGCGGCACCAAGGGTCTGTTCGTCAACGAGGGATTCACGGCGCGCATCAACGAATTGTCGGCGGCGGAAAGCCGCGCGGTCCTTGATCTGCTGTTCGCGCACATCGCCAAGCCTGATTTCCAGATCCGCTATCGCTGGAAGCCGAATGCTGTCGCCATGTGGGACAACCGGGCAACGCAGCATTACGCGGTGGCCGATTACTTGCCCCACCGGCGTGTGATGCACCGCGCGACCATCCTCGGCGATCGTCCTTTCTGATCTTCTTTCCCTTATCGGACTGAATGCCATGGCGGCTGTCGGTGATCAGCGCGGGCGTCGCATTGCCATCAGCGGGGCCGGCTTCAGCGGTTCGTTGCTGGCGCTTCATCTCTTGCGGCGCTGCTGGCCGGATGACCGCATCTATCTCATCGAGCGGAACCGGAATTTCGGTCGCGGCCTAGCCTACGCTACCGGCAATCCCAACCATCTGCTCAATGTCCGTGCTGGCAATATGAGCGCCTTCCCGGACGAGCCCGATCATTTCGTGCACTGGCTGCAGGCCCTGACCCCGGCGGAAAAAGCGGAGATCGCCGGTGAGCCAAACGCGTCGACCTTTGTCCCGCGCCGTGTATTCGGTAACTACATCCAGCAATTGCTGGGCGACAAGATCTGGCGGGAAGGGCAGGGGCACAATCTCTTCCTGGTGACGGACGAAGCCGTGGCCCTGCACCGCGGGCCGCGCGGCCTCACCGTCGAACTGGCCGTGGGCAGGCGCTACGATGTTGACCACGCTGTCCTCGCCGTAGGCAATTTTCCGCCGGCGCCCTCGACGGAGGGCTATTTCGGCGATCCCTGGAATCCTGCCTGCCTTGACGACCTGCCCGCAGAGGCGCCCGTTCTTCTCCTCGGCACGGGCCTCACTTTCATCGACACAGTCCTCTCGCTGCTTGATCGCGGCCATCGGGGCAGGATCTATGGCTTGTCCCGCCGCGGTCAGTTGCCCCGGGTTCATGCTGCCGTGCCGGCGCCCTGGCACTATGATCTACCACCCAAGGGCCAGAATCTGCTCAAGCTTCTGCGCCAGGTGCGTGCCGCCTGTGCGGCTGCCGAGCGTGCAGGCGTTGGTTGGCGCGCGGCGATCGACGGCCTGCGCCCGCATACCCAGCGCCTGTGGCAGGAGATGCCGCACCCTGAGCGCGCACGCTTCCTGCGCCATGTGCGGCCCTGGTGGGACGTGCACCGCCATCGTTGCGCACCGCAGGTGGCTGAGCGAATAGAGGCGGCCCTCGCGCGTGGGCAGTTGGAGATCATCAAGGGACGGATCGCCACCACGACACGCTGCGACGGTATCACCGAGGTCGAGATCAACCTGCGCGGCGATAGTGGCAGACGGTCGCTTACCATCGATCGTGTCATCGATTGTTCGGGTCCGCGGTCGGACGCAACCCGGATCGATCAGCCGCTGGTCCAGCAATTGCTGGCCAGTGGCCAGGTGCACCCGGACCCGTTTGGTCTCGGTATCGATGTCACAGTCGACGGTGCGGTGATCGATCATTTTGGCTGTGCCGCGCGCGACATCCATGCCATCGGCCCGATCACCAAGGGTGCCTTCTGGGAGATCATCGCGGTCCCTGATTTGCGTCTGGCTTGTGCCAATCTCGCTTGGAAACTGCTTTCAGACTAATCGTCGTATCCTGGCCCACCAATGATGTTCAGCAAACGAAAACGGGGCCCTTTCGGACCCCGTTTTTTGTCGGCCAGGCCGGTTCCAGATCAGTTGGTCGGCTGATAGATCTGGTCGAAGGTCCCGCCGTCGCCGAAATGCTCGGGCTGCGCCTTGCTCCAGCCACCGAAGACCTCATCGATCGTGATCAGGTTGACCTTGGGGAAATCCTTCTCATGGGCCGCCGCCACTTTGGGGTCGGTCGGTCGATAGTAGTGCTTGGCGGCCAGCTCCTGGCCTTCCGGCGAGTAGAGATAGTTGAGATAGGCCTCGGCCACCTTGCGGGTGCCGTGCTTGTCGACATTCTTGTCGACGATGGTGACCGGCGGTTCAGCGAGGATGCTGACGGTCGGCACCACGATGTCGAATTGATCGGGGCCAAGTTCCTTGATGGCGAGGAACGCCTCGTTCTCCCAGGCCAGCAGCACGTCGCCGATGCCGCGTTGAACGAAAGTCGTCGTCGAACCGCGGGCGCCGCTGTCCAGCACCGGCACATGGGCATAGAGATTCTTCACGAAGGCCTGTGCCGTTTCAGGGCTGCCGCCTGGTTGCTTCAATGCCCAGGCCCAGGCAGCGAGATAGTTCCAGCGCGCGCCGCCCGAGGTCTTCGGGTTGGGCGTGATCACTTCGACGCCTTCCTTCACCAGATCGCCCCAATCGTTGAGGCCCTTGGGGTTGCCCTTGCGCACCAGGAACACGATGGTCGAGGTATAGGGTGAGGAATTGTGGGGCAGGCGGGCCTGCCAATCCTTGGGCAACAGATCGGCCTTGGCGCTGATCTCGTCGATGTCGTAGGCCAGCGCCAGGGTCACCACATCGGCTTCCAGCCCGTCGATCACCGAGCGGGCCTGCTTGCCGGAGCCACCATGGGAGGCCTCGATGCTGATCTCCTCGCCGGTTTCTTTCTTCCAATGCTCGGCGAAGGCGGTATTGAATTCCTTGTAGAGCTCACGTGTCGGGTCATAGGACACGTTGAGGAGCGTCGTTTCGGCATGGGCGAGGTGCGGCAGGGCGCTGCCGGCCAAAGCTGCGAGCACGACGGCAAGAGATAGAGAACGTCTTGAAATCAACATGTTAGCCTCCTGTGGGCGCTTTGAATCGGACGTTTCGCGTCGCCGCCTGCCACCTTCCTTTCATCATAGAAGGGCCGCGGCTTGGGAGTAAGATTAAATCTCTACTGATGTGGTAGACAAACGAGGCTAACTCCGAAGCGCCGCGAGTTTTTCTTATCTCGGCCAAATTTCACCGCCAGTATTGGATAGCGGTGCAATCTGCATCGTTGTGTTAAACACCTCATATCGTTGGGTCATTTTCAGCGGGCGTTCCCAGCAGCCCCAGGTCGAGTGATTGCAATCGTCCATGTTTTCCTTTCGCGCCATAGCAACTGTCGGCGGCATGACCCTGCTCAGCCGGATTCTGGGTTTCGTCCGCGAAGTCATGATCGCCGGCATCCTGGGCGCCGGTCCCATTGCCGAAGCCTTCATCGTTGCCATGCGCCTCCCCAATCTCTTGCGGCAGATGTTCGCCGAAGGCGCGTTCAGCGCTGCCTTCGTGCCAGTCTTCACCCGGCATGTGGCCGAGGGCGGTGTTGTCCAGGCGCGCGCCTTTGCCGAGCAGGTGCTCTCGGTGCTGTTGGTTGTGCTGTTGCTGACGACAATCGGGGCCGAACTTGCCATGCCCTGGCTGATCCATCTTTTCGCTCCCGGCTTCGACGCCATTCCGGAAAAGTTCGGGGCGACCGTGCTCTTCACCAGCATCACCTTTCCCTACATCGTCTTCATGTCACTCTGCGCTCTGCAAGGCGGCATGCTGAACGGGGTGCAGAAGTTCGCTGAGAACGCCGTCACCCCGGTCATCCTCAACGCCATCCTCATTGCCAGCATGTGGTTCATCCGCGGTGACGATTTTTTTGTCGGCAAGGCCTTGTCCTGGTCGGTGACGCTGGCCGGCCTGGTCCAGTTTCTGTGGCTGGCTTTCGCGTGCCACCGCGCTGGCCTCAGGCTTCGGCTGCCCTGGCCCCGCTTCACGCCGGAGGTGCGGCGTCTCTGCGTCTTGATGGTGCCGGGACTGATCGGCTCCAGCGTCAATCAGATCAATCTTGCCGTCTCCACGATTCTGGCATCGCTCCATCCGGGTTCGGTCTCCTACATCTATTACGCCGACCGTCTCTACCAATTGCCCCTCGCCTTGATCGGATCCGCCATCGGCGTCGTCCTGCTGCCGGCCCTGACGCGATCGCTGCGCAGCGACGAGCCGGCTGTGGCGTTGCGCATGCAGAACCGCGCCCTTGAACTGGGCCTGCTCCTGTCGCTGCCGGCAACCGTCGGCCTGATGGTCGCTGCCTTGCCGATCGTGACGACTGTCTATCAACGCGGCGCGTTCGGCCACGACGACGCCAAATCCGTGGCGCTTGCCTTGATCATCATGTCGGCCGGGCTTCCGGCCTATGTCGCCAACAAGGCGCTGACGGCGGCGTTCCTGGCACGCGAAGACACGACGACGCCGTTCAAGCAGGCGGCGATCAGTGTTGCCATCAACATCTCCATCAGCGCCCTGCTGACGCCGACCTACGGTTTCATCGGGGTGGCGATCGGCGCCATGGCATCGGCCTGGATCAACGCGATCCTGCTCGCAGCCATTCTGCTGCGGCGGGGCTTCCTCACCTTTGACGACCGTTTGCGGCGGATCATGCCGCGCCTCTTCCTGTGCTGTGCCGGCCTTGGCCTCGCGACCTGGGGCGCCAGCAGCTGGGTCTGGCCGGGGTCGTTCGCCAGCACATTTCAACAGGCGATCGCCCTCTGCGTCATCATTGCGGCCGGCGGGGTCGCCTTTGGCATACTCGTCCTGCTGCTCCGCGTCAGCAGCTTTGCCGAGCTGCGCGACTTACGCCGCAGGCGCTAACAGACCCTTCCTGCACCCAGCAGCGAAAGCGGATTGGCAGAGCGCCCACGGCGTGACTAGTCTCTAGGCGCGCTTCAACCCTGCCGGACCGATCCATGTTCACGCCCACGCCACGACAGAACGACATTCTTGGCATGGCCCGCCTCAACGGCCGGGTCAATGTCGAGGAACTGGCCGCCAAGTTCGATGTGACCCCGCAGACCATCCGCAAGGATCTCAACGATCTCTGCGGCCAGCGCCTGCTGACGCGCACTCATGGCGGCGCCATCCTGGCCTCCGGCGTCGAAAACGTCGCCTATGAAGCAAGGCGCCATCTGGCCGATGACGAGAAGCGGCGGATCGGCGAACATGCGGCGACGCTCATCTCCAACGGATCGTCGCTGTTCATCAATATCGGGACGACCACGGAAGAAGTGGCCCGGGCGTTGCGCGCCCATGAGGGGCTGCTGGTGATCACCAACAACATCCATGTGGCCGGCATCCTGCTGCCCTCGCAGCGCATCGACGTCATCGTGGCTGGCGGCATGCTGCGCCGCGCCGATGGTGGCATCGTCGGCGAGCAGGCGGTCGATTTCATGTCGCAGTTCAAGGTCGACTATGCCGTCATCGGCGTCTCGGCCATCGACGATGACGGATCGCTGCTCGACTTCGATTACCGCGAGGTGCGCGTGGCGCAGGCGATCATCGCCAACGCCCGCAACGTCATCCTGGTCGCCGATTCGATGAAGTTCACCCGCACGGCGCCGGTGCGGATCGGGCATCTCTCCGAGATCAATATCTTCGTCACCGACCGCGCGCCGCCGGAGACGATCGGCGAGATCTGCCGCCACAGCGGCACGACAATCGCGGTGGCACCAGGCGGCCCGCCGCCGGAAGAATCTGAGGCCGGGTAACAGGTTAGATTTCTTTCGCATCTGCGAAATCCGCAAGTACCCTTGTTCGAATTGTGCGTTTGATCGGCGATTTAGGGCGCAAGCGAACCGCATTCGCCTGAAAATTTTCCCTTGTCTTTCGTTTTGTTTCGTTTCACGATCGCTTTCGAAAGTAACGAAACCCGATACTTGGTCACGACGCGGTCCGGCGGAAACAAACCCTTCGGATCAGCCAAAGCCCGCAACTTGGTCCGCTGAATCAAGGGAGGGGTCGACCGGGATCGGCTGCGGAGGAAGCGCTAGCCCATGCCCAACGGGGCGGAAATTTACGACATCGCCGTGATCGGCGGTGGCGTCAACGGGTGCGGTATTGCCCGTGATGCCGTCGGCCGCGGCCTGAAGGTCCTGCTCGCCGAGCAGAACGACCTTGCCAGCGGTACGTCTTCGGCCTCCACCAAGCTGATCCATGGTGGTCTCCGCTATCTGGAGCATTACGAGTTTCGCCTGGTACGCGAGGCGCTGATCGAGCGCGAAGTGTTGCTGCGTGCGGCACCCCATATCATCTGGCCGCTGCGCTTCATTCTGCCGCATCACAAGGGCTTGCGGCCGCGCTGGTTCGTGCGCCTGGGCCTCTTCCTCTACGACAATCTCGGCGGCCGCAAGATCCTGCCCGGCACGCGCAGCATCGATCTGCGTCACGATGCGGCCGGCGCGCCGTTGAAGCCCGGTTTCACGCATGCTTTCGAGTATTCGGATTGCTGGGTCGAGGATGCGCGCTTGGTCGTCCTCAATGCGCGCGATGCCGCCGAGCGCGGTGCCCACATTCATGTGCGCACCCGCTGCACCTCCGCCCGGCGCGAAGGTGATCTTTGGCGCCTGCGGCTTGAAGGCCCGAACGGCGTCGTGACCGAAGCCAAGGCGCGCGCCCTGGTCAACGCGGCCGGGCCCTGGGTTTCGAACTTCCTCGGCGGCGCCGTCGGCATGAACGCGCCGGACAAGATCCGCACCGTCAAGGGCAGCCATATCGTGGTCGAAAAGCTGTTTGACCATGACCGTGCCTATATTTTCCAGAATGCCGATGGCCGCATCTGCTTTGCCATTCCCTATGAACAGGATTTCACGCTGATCGGCACCACCGATGCCGACTATCAGGGCGAACCCGGCAAGGTGGCGATCTCCGACGCCGAGACGGACTATCTCCTGTCGGCTGCCAGCGAATATTTCCAGGCGCCGGTGACGCGCGCCAACATCCGCTGGACCTATGCCGGCATCCGGCCGCTTTATGACGACGGCGCCAGCAAGGCGCAGGATGCAACCCGCGACTATGTGCTGAAGCTCGACCAGAAGGCGGGCGAGGCGGCGCTGCTGTCGGTCTTTGGCGGCAAGATCACGACCTATCGTCGCCTGGCCGAGGCGGCGCTAGAAAAACTGCAGCCGAGCTTCCCGGCCATGAAGGCGCCGTGGACCGCAACTGGCACGCTGCCGGGGGGCGATTTCCCCGTTAACGAATTTGCCACACAGGTCGGCACGCTCGCCAAGAAATACCCGTTTCTCGAACTGCGCGAAGCGCGCCGCCTGGTGCGCGCCTATGGCACGCGCGCGCAGCGGATGATGGGCAATGCCCGAACGCCGGATGATCTCGGCCGCCGCTTTGGTCCGAGCTTGACCGAGGCGGAAGTCCGCTATCTCATGGACCAGGAATGGGCCACCAGCGCCGAGGATATCGTCTGGCGGCGCTCCAAACTTGGCCTGCATATGACCACGGCCGAGCAGTCGGCCCTCGAAGAATTCGTTGCATCATTGCTCGTGCATCACAATCAGCCGGCGCTTGCCAGCCATGTGTGAGTGCGCGATGTCGATGTCGCAATAGCTGATCTTAGGAATCGTCCGGCTGGAAAAGTGCGCACTGGCCGGGTGCTAAATCTTTAAGCGCACATGAGGAGGAAAACGATCATGGCGATCCGTCGTACCGTGTCGTTGGCCGCAATGATGCTGGCAATGGGAAGTGTCCCGGCGTTCGCAGATATGGATGCGGCCAAGAAATGGATTGATTCGGAGTTCCAACCTTCGGCTCTGTCCAAGGACGAGCAGATAAAGGAAATGGAATGGTTCGTTAAGGCTGCCGAACCCTTCAAGGGGATGGAAGTCAACGTTCTGTCGGAAACCATTCCGACGCACGAATATGAATCGAAGGTCCTGACCAAGGCCTTTGAAGAAATCACCGGCATCAAGGTCAACCACCAGCTCCTCGGCGAAGGCGAGGTCGTGCAGGCGGTGCAGACACAGATGCAGACCAACCGCAGCCTCTATGACGGCTATGTGAACGATTCCGATCTCATCGGCACGCATTCGCGTCTGCAGAGCGCTGTCAACCTCACCGACTTCATGGCCGGCGACGGCAAGGACGTCACCAGCCCGACCCTCGACATCGACGACTTCATGGGCAAGTCGTTCACCACGGGTCCGGATGGCAAGCTGTGGCAGCTGCCCGACCAACAGTTTGCGAACCTCTATTGGTTCCGCAAGGACTGGTTCGACCGCAAGGACCTCCAGGAAAAGTTCAAGGCCAAGTACGGCTACGACCTGGGCGTGCCGGTCAACTGGTCGGCCTATGAGGACATCGCTGAATTCTTCTCGAAAGACGTGAAGGAAATCGACGGTGTCCAGATCTATGGCCACATGGATTACGGCAAGCGTGCGCCCGATCTCGGTTGGCGCATGACCGATGCCTGGCTCTCGATGGCCGGTGCCGGCTCGAAAGGTCTGCCGAACGGCCGCCCGATCGACGAATGGGGCATCCGCATGGAGGAAGGCTCCTGCAATCCGGCCGGCGCGTCGGTCAGCCGCGGTGGCGAAACCAACGGCCCGGCTTCGGTCTATGCAATCGCGAAATGGGACGAATGGCTGCGCAACTACGCCCCTCCGGGCGCTGCCGACTATGACTTCTATCAGTCATTGCCGGCCTTGAGCCAAGGCAACGTTGCCCAGCAGATCTTCTGGTACACCGCCTTCACCGCGTCGATGGTGGCCCCGAAGGCTGATGGCAACAACACGGTCGACGATTCCGGCACGCCGCTCTGGCGTATGGCGCCGTCACCGCATGGCCCGTACTGGAAGGAAGGCCAGAAGCTCGGCTACCAGGACACCGGTTCCTGGACGCTGTTCAAATCGACCCCGCTCGAGAACCAGAAGGCGGCCTGGCTCTATGCCCAGTTCGTCACCTCGAAGACGGTCGACGTGAAGAAGAGCCATGTTGGTCTCACCTTCATCCGCGACAGCACCGTGCGTCACGAGTCCTTCACCGAACGTGCGCCCAAGCTGGGCGGCCTGGTAGAGTTCTATCGCTCGCCTGACCGTGTCAACTGGTCGCCGACTGGCGTCAACGTGCCTGACTATCCGAAGCTGGCTCAGCTCTGGTGGCAGAACATCGGTGACGTGAACTCGGGTGCGTTCACGCCGCAGGAAGCCATGGATCGTCTCGCCGGCGAGATGGATGATGTCATGGCCCGCATGCAGCAGGCCGATGAAGCCAACAAGACCTATGGCGGCTGCGGTCCGCGTCTCAACGAGCCGAAGGACCCGGCGGAATGGCTTGGCAAGGACAATGGTCCCCATGCCAAGCTCGACAATGAGAAGCCGAAGGGCGAGACCATCGCCTATGACGAGCTGATCAAGCGTTGGACGGAAAACCAGTAATCCGTTCCACGACACGAACGACGGCGCCATCGGGGGCTGGCTTTGCCCCCGATGGTCGTCGGTCTTCCAGTACACCTGCAAAGTGACCTGAATGACCCTTGAACTGAGACATGTAACGAAAACCGTGGGCGCCGAGACGCATGTCCATGAAACCAGCCTGGTGCTGGAGGAGGGCAGCTTCAACGTGCTCCTCGGCACGACGTTGGCCGGCAAGACCACGCTCCTGCAGCTGATGGCCGGGCTCGACCGGCCAAGCTCGGGCGAAATCTGGTTCCGCGGCACCAATGTGACCGGTGTCGCCGTCCAGAAGCGCAATGTCTCGATGGTCTATCAGCAATTCATCAATTACCCGCATCTCTCGGTCTATGAGAACATCGCCTCGCCCCTCAAGGTGGCGAAGATGGGCCAGGCAGAGATTGAACGTCGGGTCGGCGCAGTGAGCGATCTCCTGCGCTTGACGCCCATGCTGCAGCGCCGGCCCTCGGAACTCTCCGGCGGCCAGCAGCAGCGCACCGCCATTGCCCGAGCTCTGGTCAAGGACAGCGACCTTGTGCTGCTCGATGAGCCGCTGGCCAATCTTGATTACAAGCTCCGTGAGGAATTGCGCGACGAGCTGCCTCGCCTCTTTGCCGGCCGTCGCTGCATCGTCGTCTATGCGACGACCGAACCCACGGAAGCGCTGCTGTTCGGTGGCAACACCGCGAGCTTGTTCGAAGGCCGCATCACGCAATTCGGCCCGACCGGCGACGTCTATCGCAAGCCCAAGGACCTGGTGAGCGCCGAGGTCTTTTCCGATCCGCCGCTCAATACGGCGCAGGTCTTGAAGACCGGCAACCGGATCGAGCTCAGCAACGGGATCGGCTGGGCGGTCGGCCCGAATTTTGCGCGCCTCCCGGACGGCAAATACACCTGGGCCATCCGCGCCCATCACATCACGCCCTTCCAGCAGGCGGCCGACCTTGCCACGGTCGATGGCAAGGTGCTGCTTGCCGAACTGACCGGCTCCGACAGCGTCCTTCATTTCGACCTCAACGGCGCCACCTGGATCTCGCAATCGCACGGCGTGCATCCGTTCGATGTCGGCGCCATGGCGCGCCTCTATATCGATGTCGGACGCAGTTTCCTGTTCGGGCAGGATGGCAATCTGGTCGGAGGGTCCGAATAATGGCGCGTATCAAACTCGATGGCGTCAAGCACAGCTATGCCGCCGACCCCAAGACCCCGGCCGATTGGGCGCTCAAGGAGGTCAATCTCGACTGGGACGATGGCGGCGCCTATGCGCTCCTGGGTCCGTCGGGCTGCGGGAAGACGACGCTCCTCAACCTCATCTCCGGGCTGCTGACGCCGACCCGCGGGCGCATCCTGTTCGATGACCGCGACGTCAGCCACGCGACGCCCGAAGACCGCAATATCGCGCAGGTGTTCCAGTTTCCGGTCATCTACGACACCATGACCGTCTACGACAATCTTGCCTTCCCCTTGCGCAACCGGCGGCTGCCGGCGGCCGAAATCGACCAGCGCGTGCGCGAGATCGCCGACATGCTGGACCTCGGCCCATCGCTGATGAACCGGGCCTCCGGCTTGACGGCGGACGGCAAGCAGAAGATCTCGCTCGGCCGCGGCCTGGTGCGTTCCGACGTCAACGTCATCATGTTCGACGAACCGCTGACCGTGATCGACCCGCATCTGAAATGGGTGCTGCGCTCGAAGCTCAAGGAACTGCATCATCGCGTCAAGCGCACCATGATCTATGTGACCCATGACCAGACCGAGGCGCTCACCTTCGCCGACCGGGTGGTGGTCATGAATAATGGCGAAGTCGTCCAGGTCGGTACCCCGATCGAATTGTTCGAGCGGCCCGAACATACCTTCGTTGGCCATTTCATCGGCTCGCCCGGCATGAACGTCCTGCCGGCGACGAAAGAGAATGGCGGCATCTCGTTCCTTGGCACCAGGGTCGACGCCATCGAGGGAATCCGCGCCGATTCAGTTGGGGATGGTCGCCTGGAAATCGGTATCCGGCCGGAATTCGTGAGCTTTGACGTGGCGGGCATTCCGGTCGAGATCGGCAAGGTGTCCGATGCCGGCCGCTTCCGCATCGTCGAAGCGCGGCACAAGGGGCAACTGCTCAAGGTGCTGGTGACCGAAGGCGACGCCATACCGAGCGGGACGGCCCATGTTCGCTTCGACCCAACGCACACGCATCTTTATAGCGACGGCTGGCTGGTGAAGTGAGGGATCATGAATAAGCAAGTCAATCAGAAGGCCTGGTTCCTCGTCCTGCCGGTTGTCATCCTGGTGGCGTTCAACGCCGTCATTCCCTTGATGACCGTGGTCAACTATTCTGTCCAGGAAACCTTCGGCGACCACGTCTTTACCTGGGCCGGCGTGCAATGGTTCGAGCAGGTGCTGAACTCGCCCCGCTTCCATGACGCGCTGCTGCGCCAGATGCTGTTCACCGGCATCATCCTGGCGATCGAAATTCCGCTCGGCCTCATCATCGCCCTCGCCATGCCGCGCAAGGGTTTCTGGGTCTCGGTCTGCCTGGTCCTCATGGCTCTGCCGCTGCTCATTCCCTGGAACGTCGTGGGCGCGATGTGGAACATCTTTGCGCTTCCCGAAATCGGCCTGCTGGGCAAGGGGCTGAACTCGCTTGGCTTCGACTACAATTATACTCGCCAGCCATTGACCGCCTGGTTCACGACCGTGCTGATGGATGTATGGCATTGGACCTCGCTCGTCGTGCTGCTGTGCTATGCCGGCCTCGTCTCCATTCCGGACGATTACTACCGCGCGGCCAAGATCGACGGCGCCAGTGCCTGGGCCGTGTTCCGCTTCATCCAACTGCCCAAACTGAAGCGCGTGCTGACCATCGCCATCCTGCTGCGCTTCATGGACAGCTTCATGATCTATACCGAGGTCAAGGTGCTGACCGGCGGCGGTCCCGGCAACGCGACCACCTTCCTCTCCATCGACCTCGACAAGATCGCGCTCGGCCAGTTCGATCTCGGCCCGGCTGGCGCGATGTCGCTCATCTACTTCCTGATCATCCTGCTGTTCAGCTGGCTGTTCTATACCCTCATGATGCGGAACGAGGCACAATGATGCGCAAGCGCTCCCTCCTGCCGATCGTCTACATCCTCTTCCTGATGCTGCCGATCTATTGGCTGGTCACGATGTCGTTCAAGACCACGAACGAGATCCTGGGCGGATTCTCCCTGTTCCCGCAGGCCTTCACGCTGGAGAACTACGCGAAGATCTTCACGGATTCGACCTGGTATAACGGCTACATCAACTCGATCATCTACGTCGTCGTGAACACGCTGCTGTCCGTCTCGGTGGCGCTGCCGGCAGCCTATGCCTTCTCGCGCTACCGCTTCTTGGGCGACAAGCATCTGTTCTTCTGGCTGCTGACCAACCGCATGGCGCCGGCAGCCGTGTTCGTGCTGCCGTTCTTCCAGCTCTATTCCGCGGTCGGCCTGTTCGACACGCACATTGCCGTGGCGCTGGCGCATACGCTCTTCAACGTGCCGCTCGCCGTGTGGATCCTGGAAGGCTTCATGTCCGGCGTGCCGAAGGAACTCGACGAGACCGCCTATGTCGACGGCTATTCCTTCCCGCGCTTCTTCGTGAAGATCTTCGTTCCGACGATCGCCAGCGGCATCGGCGTCGCCGCGTTCTTCTGCTTCATGTTCTCCTGGGTCGAACTGCTGCTGGCGAAGACCTTGACCTCGGTCGATGCCAAGCCGATCGTCGCCACCATGACGCGGACCGCCAGCACCTCGGGCTATGAGCTGGGGCTGCTCGCGGCGGCCGGCACGCTCACCATCATTCCCGGCGCCTTCGTCATCTATTTCGTGCGCAACTACATCGCCAAGGGCTTTGCCCTCGGCCGCGTCTGACAAGGATCCACTGCGATGGAAGGTACCTCACTCATCTCCTGGATGGCCTGGACCTGGCAGACGGCGGCGTTCTTCGCCTTCATTATCGCCTGCCTTGTCGCCATGACCGTCTGGGAAATCCGCTCGCCCGGCGGTGCGCACCGGCACGGCATCCTGGGTCTGGAAACCACGCGGGGTGACCGCTTGTTCATCTCCCTGCTCGGCAGCGCCTTCATCTTCCTGGCGTGGCTGGGCGTTTTCGGGGTGCCGCTGTGGGCGCCACTGGCCATCGCCTTGATTTACGCCTTTGTCATCTTCCGCTGGGCCTGAGTTCCCAACGTCAATATCGTCACCGGGCCGCAGCTGACTATGCGTCTCAATCTCAGGTTAATCGTTCTTTTGTAATGACTTAGATGATTGTATCCTGCGCCCTCGAAAACGATCGAATCCGCGAGCAGGAAGACCAGTGATGAAGGGCGACAAGAAGGTCATTCAGATCCTCAACAAGGTGCTGAAGAACGAGTTGACCGCCATCAACCAATACTTCCTGCATGCGCGCATGCTGAAGAACTGGGGCATGAAGAAGCTTGGCGAAGTCACGTATCATGAATCCATCGACGAGATGAAACACGCCGACAAGCTGATCGAGCGCATCTTGTTTCTGGAAGGCCTGCCCAATCTGCAGGATCTCGGCAAGCTGATGATCGGCGAGAACGTGAAGGAGGTCCTCTCCTGCGATCTCAAACTCGAGATGATGGCCCATCCCGACCTCAAGGCCGGAATCGTGCTGTGCGAGCAGGCCGGCGACTATGTCACCCGCGAGCTGCTTACGGACATCCTGGAATCAGAGGAAGAGCATATCGACTTCCTGGAGACCAATCTCGAGATCCTCGAGAAGATGGGCCTGCAGAATTACATCCAGTCGCAATACGAGCCGGGCGAGAGCTCCTGAGGGATCATTCCGCCGCAAGCGGAAGCGGTTCCTGTTCGCGCAACGTCTTTGAGCAGTTGCCGACGCCATTGATGATGTCCTGGGCCATCGGCAGGCAGGTCCCGCAGCACGGGCCGCTGCCCAGCACTTGGTAGACCGCCACCGGGCAGCTCAATCCGCTGGCGCGCGCCGTCTGTTCGATTTCGCTCTCGCGATAGCCATTGCAGATACAGACATACATCGGTCGATGAACTCACCAAGAGTGTGACGTCTCGCTGGGAGATATTTGTATCTCTGCGAATGATTGTCAATGTCATAGACGCGGATTTATGGTCCTTGATGCCGATTTTGCAAATGAGAATAATTATCACTTGAACCATCCACCCAGCTTTGATATTTCTGTCTCTGTTGATAATGACTCGCAACTGCAACGGCTGATTGAGGCAAATCGGCGGGTCATTCCCTCCCATCACCAACAGGTCGCAGGAGTGGACATGGACAGAGAAACTTATGATTTTCGCCTTTCCGCTGCAGTTGCAGCCACGACCGGGGATCAGACCAGCGGGCCGGAATCACGGCCGGAAACACGGCCCGAGCCACGCCTGATGTCGGCACGGCCCCTGGAGCTGCGCGAGCGCCACAATGGCCGGGACCGGCACGCGGCCCCGGCGATGGCGGGGACTTCGACCCGCGACAATGCCAGCCCGCACCGCGGCAGCATCCAGACGGTCACCATTCAGTCCATCCTGAAGGGCGCCCGCGAGGCCATCATCGATTTTGACGGGGCGGCCTATCGGCTGCGCATCACCCGCAACCATCGCCTCATCCTGACCAAATAACCCGCTCTGCCACGACGGCAGGGCAATACGGCTTTGGCCGGCCAGCGCACTGCGTTTGTGCGCTGTGTCGGCGCGTTTCTGAAACTGGGGAGACGGTTCATGTCGCGCGTCCAATCCGCCGAGCAGATTGTCGGCACACTCGGTGCCCGCTGGCAGGTGCTGCGTGCCGAACAGCCGCGTCTGCGAGCCCGCGATGCGGCGCAGGAACTGGGTGTCAGCGAAGCGGAATTTGTGGCGGCGCAATGTGCCGGCGAAGCCACGCGCCTGATGCCCGACTGGGCGGCCTTCTTTGCCGGCCTGCCGGCCCTTGGCCGCGTCATGGCGCTGACCAGGAATGACAGCTGCGTGCATGAGCGCAAGGGAGTCTATGAGCCGGCAACCTTCATGGCCCATGCCGGCCTCGTTCTCGGGCCGGATATCGATCTTCGACTTTTCCCGCAGCACTGGGCCCATCTCTTTGCGGTGACGGATCACAGTGCATCACCGACACGGCACTGTTTCCAGGTTTTCGACCGGTTCGGCGGCGCGCTGCATAAGATCTACGCCCTGGAGGGAACGAGGCTGGAGGCTTGGGCGCATCTCGCCAAATCCATGATGGCGATCGGCCATCCCGATCTCGCGGTCGACCCACTGCCGCCGACACCCATTCGGCCAAGGGCCGTCGCGAACCGCGATGCGCTGCGGGCGGATTGGGCGCTGCTCAAGGATGTGCATGACTTCCCCGCCATGCTGAAACGCCATGAGACGGAGCCTCTCCCGGCCATGGAGGCCATGCTAGGCGCCTTTACGGAGCGGCTGACCCGATCGGCGACCTTCGATCTCCTCAACAGGGCTAGCGCCGAGCAGGTGCCGATCATGGTGTTTGTCGGGAACCGCGGCATCATCCAGATCCATACCGGGCCGGTGGAACGGATCGTCCGGTTGGATCACTGGCTCAATGTGCTGGATCCGGATTTCAATCTGCATCTGCGCGAGGATCATATCGCCCATTGCTTTGCCGTGAGAAAGCCAACGAGCGATGGGATGCTGCATTCGGTCGAACTGTTCGATGCCGTGGGCGAGCGGATCGCCACCTTCTTCGGCAAGCGGAAGCCAGGGCAGCCGGAGCTGGAAAGCTGGCGCGACTTGGTCGCCGGGCTGGAGCGCGCACAGTGAAGCTCGACCGCCGCACATGGCTGTTGGCGGCGCTCGGCGCCACATTGGCGCCGCGTCCTCTGTCAGCGCGCCAGCAACGCATCGTCTGCGCCGGCGGGGCCATGACGGAATGCGTCTATGCCCTGGGTGCCGGTGATCAGGTCGTCGCCGTCGACACCACCAGCCTCTATCCCCGCGCAGCACTCAGCCTGCCCAAGATCGGCTATTTGCGACAGTTGGCGGTCGAGGGCGTGCTGTCGCTGTCGCCCGACATCGTTCTTGCCGACCGCGATGCCGGTCCACCCAACGTGCTCCAGCAGTTAAGGGCGACGGGCAGCATCCTCCATCAATACGAAGGTCCGCTTTCCGCGGAAGCCGTGCCGGACAAGGTCCGCTTTGTGGGCCTTGTGCTGGATCGCGCGACCAAGGGCGAGGAGGTGGCGACCGCCATCAGCACCGACCTCGCCACGCTGGCACAAGCGGTGGCGCGGGTGGAAAAACGACCGCGCGTCCTGTTTATCCTCGGGACCATCAAGGGGCGCATGGCGGGGCGGGGGCACCATCGCCGATCTTGTCATCAACCTTGCCGGCGGCCTGAATGTTGCCGGTGATTTCGACGGTTACCGCGCCATGTCGGCCGAAGGGATCATCGGCCAGCAGCCGGATTTTGTCGTCACCATGTTCCAGAGCGACCATGCGCCGCTTGCCGGCGAAGACCCGGTGCAAAAAGCGACCAAGGAGTTGGGGCTGGATATCCTGCCGCCGGAAAAGCGCCCGCAGATCGTGCCGGTCGACGGCGCCTATCTTCTCGCTTTGGGGCCACGCTCGGCCCATGCCTGCCACGATCTCGCGGCGAAATTGCACCCCACCCTCGACTGGCCGCCCTTGCCGACGCGCCCCTGGGTCGGTTGAGCGAAGCAAGGGCGCCGATGACAAGCATCGATCTGGGTGCCGCGCCTGCCTTTGAAGGGATACGCCAGCGCCGTCGCTGGCGCATCGTCCTGGCGCTCGGCTGCTTCGCCGGTCTCGCGACGCTGCTTGCCGTCGGTGTCGGGCCACTGGACACGGTTGCTCTCGATATCATCGGCTGGGCGCTGCATGTGCCGCTGGGCGAACCGCTTACCGAATTGCAGCAAAGCGTCATCGTCGATATCCGCCTGCCGCGCGTCGTGATGGCGCTGCTGGCCGGCATCGGCCTCGCCATCAGCGGTTGCCTGATGCAAAGCCTGTTCCGCAATCCGCTGGCCGATCCCGGCCTGATCGGCGTCAGCAGCGGGGCGGCACTTGCGGCGGCTGTCACCATCGTGCTGGCGGAACATCTGCCGATCTGGTTTCTCCATCTTGGTCCCTTTGCCTTGCCGGTGGCGGCGGCCATCGGCAGCCTGCTTGCGACCCTTGCAATCCTGCGCCTGGCCGACCTTGCCGGCGGCGAAACAACCCTCGTGCTCCTGCTGGCCGGGATCGGTATCGGCGTGCTGGCGGAGGTCGGCGTTGGTTTCCTGATCTTCATCAGCAACGAGCAGGAGTTGCGCGACCTCACATTTTGGCGCATGGGCAGTCTCGCTGGAAACGGCTGGGCACAGGCCGCCATCGTTGCCATCCCGGTCGCCGTCATCGTCCTCTTCGCGTGGCGCATTGCGACCGCTCTCAACGCCTTGTCCCTGGGCGATGACGTCGCCGGGCATCTCGGCATCGACGTGGTGCATTTGCAGCGCGGCATCGTGATCACCGTGGCTGCGGCTATCGGCGCCATCGTTGCCTTCTCTGGCATGATCGGCTTCCTGGGCCTGGTGGCGCCGCATCTGGCGCGCCTGCTGGTCGGCCAGGATCATCGCTGGCTGGTGCCGGCAAGCGCCCTCATCGGCTGCGTCATCATGACGTTCGGTGATCTGGTGACGCGCATCGCCGTGGCGCCGGCGGAGTTGCCGATCGGCCTGGTGACGGGCGCCCTGGGCTGCCCGGTCTTCCTCTTTCTGCTGGTCCGGCAGATGCGATACGGCACGACATGATCAGCGCTGCCGGCATCGCCACCACGCGTGGTCATCTCCGCGATATCTCGCTGCGGGCCGAACGTGGCAAGATCCTCGCCTTGATGGGGCCGAACGGGTCGGGCAAGTCGACGCTGCTCCATGTTCTGGCCGGCGACCTTTCGCCAATCGCAGGCGACGTCCGGCTGCTGTCGCGCCCGCTCAGCGCCTGGGACCGGACAGCGCTCGCCATGCACCGCGCCGTGCTGCCGCAAGCCTCGCAGGTCGCCTTTCCGGTCCGGGTGCGCGATCTGGTCGGTATCGGCCGGCTACCCTATCGTGGTTGCGCCAAAGGCACCGACCGCGCGTCCGTGGCGGATTCCCTGGCGGCAGTCGGTCTCGCGTCGTTGGCCGATGCGCTCTATCACCGCCTCTCCGGCGGCGAAAGGCAGCGCGCGCAATTGGCCCGTATCCTCGCCCAGATCTGGCAGCCGCCGGGCGACGCCGCACCCCGGCTGCTGCTGCTCGACGAGCCGACCAACAATCTTGATCCGGCGCAGCGCCTCGCTGTCATGGCCTGTGTGCAATGTTTGGCGCGGCGCGGGGTCGCGATCGTGATCGTCCTGCACGATCTCGGCGAAGCCCTGCGATTCGCCGATGAGGGGCTGCTGCTGCGGGACGGCCGCACCCTGGCCCAGGGGCCGATCCAGGATGTTCTGACCCCTGACCTGATCGGCGCGGCATTCGACGTGACAGCCGCGATCGTCGTGGGCAATGGCCATCCCGCCATGGTGGCGATGTCGGGTCGCTGATGGCCGGCCGCTGATCCCCCACGCATCAATCCGCGTATCTTGATGGATCTGTCGCAAAAGCGGACGATACAGGCTGGATATTGCGCGGCGGGCCCCTATATCGATTTATGCCAACCATACAAAAATCGCAGACACAGGCAGGGAGACGGAGACATGAACCAGAAGGTCATCGATCTTTTCGACCGCTACACGCATGGCGGTATGGATCGGCGTAAATTCCTGGAAAAGCTGGCTATTCTCGCCGGTGGGTCGAGTGCCGCCCTGGCGCTCCTGCCGCTGCTCGAAAACAATTACGCGAAGGCCGAACTGCTGCCGGAAAGTGATCCCAGTATCAAGACCGAAACCATCGCCGTCGCCTCCGCTGGGCAGGATTACAGTGTCTATCTGAGCAAGCCGAGCGCCGGTGAGAAATTTCCAGCCGTCCTGGTGATCCACGAAAATCGCGGTCTTAACCCGCACATCAAGGATGTCACGCGCCGGGTCGCCGCTGCGGGATTCCTTGCAGCCGGTGTGGATTTCCTGAGCCCGCCGGCGGCACGCCGACCGACGAGGACAAGGCACGCGATCTCATCGGTGCGCTCGACAAGGCAGCAACCGAGGCCGCGGCCCGCGATGTCGTCGCGGCCCTGCGCAGCCGGCCCGACAGCAACGGCAAGGTCGGCGCCATCGGGTTCTGTTGGGGTGGCGGTCAGGTCAATAGATTGGCGGTCACGGATGCAACGCTTGACGCCGGCGTCGCGTTCTATGGCATGCAACCGGACGCAGCCGATGTCGGCAAGATCAAGGCGCCCTTGATGCTGCACTATGCCGAGAAGGACGACCGGATCAATGCCGGCATTGCGGCTTATGAGGCGGCATTGAAGGCTGAGGGCAAGACCTATCAGCTCTTCATCTATCCCGGCGTGAACCACGCCTTCAACAACGACACCAATGCCGCGCGCTATGACAAGACCGCGGCCGACCTCGCCTGGTCCCGCTCGATGGCGTTCCTGCATGAAACCCTAGGTTGATCTAAATCGTTGAAATATCCAGTCGCACGTGCTGGGTGCAGCACGTGCGACTTACGGCTTTCTTAACCACTCCCCGCGAAACTTGATGCTGAACAAGCTGAAGCGGCGCAGCTGCTGCTAGTTGGGGTGTGGCCATGCGAAGATCCGGGCGGTGGGTATTTTGCACGATTTTGGCGATGTCAGCCGCGATGGCGCTCGCCTGCAGCCAGATTGCCCACGCCGAAGAGCGCCCTGTTATCCTTGCCTGCAATGACTTCCCACCGCTCAAGATCGAGAGCCCCGGCGCGGACGGGTTGCGCGGCAGCGATATCGAGAGTATCGGCGAAATCGCCCAGCGCAGCGGCCTCAAGCTCGAAACCCGCTTCATGCCCTGGAACCGCGGCTATGCGCTGGCGAGCGATGGCGCGATTGACGGACTTTGCAGCTGTTCCTTTCGCGCCGATCGCGCGGAGCTGTTCTACTTTTCCGACCCGATCGGGGAAACCTCGGTCGGCATCTTCCATCCGCCCGGTGAAGTTCCAGAGCCGATTGCCAGCGTCGCTGATCTTGCCAATCCGGGCATTGGCGTCGTCGGGGTCGTGAAGGGCTACAATCTCGACGCTGAACTGTCCGATGCCAAAGTCAGGCACCTTTCTGTCAGCGGCGACCAGCAAGCCTTCGTCATGCTGGTCAACCACCGCATCGACCATCTCTATTCGTTTCGGGCGCCGATCGATTTCATTCACCGTGCCACGGGTGAGACCGGTATCGCCTATACGGAGTTGCGGAGTTCGCCCTATTTCATCTGCCTCAGCAAAAAGGTTGATGGCGCCATCGGCAAGATCGGCCGCATCAATGACGCCATCGCCGAGATGCGACAGGATGGCGCCTTTGACAGGATTCAGCGGCGCTACGGACAGAAACCAGTCAATTGATGGCTGTCATCGTCGGCGGAATCGGCTAATCAATCAGGATCATGACGACGACACGGGACATCGGCAGGGTTGCCGTCATCGGCAGCGGGTTGATCGGCGCAAGCTGGGCAGCGCTCGCCTGCAGTCATGGATTGTCGGTCGCTGCCTACGATCCCTCGCCGCAGCGGCGCGCGGAACTGGGCGACGTCGTGGCGCGGCTTCGTGGGCAATTGTCGACCCTGCGCCCCGACGACCACGGCAGATTGACCATCGTCGACACACTTGCCGAGGCCGTGGACAGCGCCGACATTATCCTGGAATCCGCGCCGGAACGGCTCGATCTCAAAATATCGCTGCTGGCCGAGATCGACCGTCACTGCGCTGCCAGCGCCATCGTCGCGACCAGTACCTCGTCATTGCTGTTGAGCGACATGACCGCGGCCTGCGGCAACCGGGCCAGATTTATCGTGGCGCACCCCTTCAATCCCCCACACCTCATGCCTTTGGTCGAGTTGTTTGGCATCGACCAGGGCATCGTCGAGCGCGCCGAGCGCTTTTTTCAATCCCTGGGCAAGCACACCATTCGCTTGAAGCGAGAAGTGCCGGGCCATATCGCCAATCGCCTGGGGGCAGCGCTCTGGCAGGAGGCGGTGCATCTGCTCGCCGAAGGTGTCGCCGACGTGGCCGATATCGACGCCGCACTCATCCATGGCCCGGCCATGCGCTGGGCGGTCCAGGGCACGCATCTCACCTATCATCTTGGCGGCGGGCAGGGCGGCATCCGCCACTATCTCGACCATCTCGGCCCCAGCCAAGAGAAACGCTGGGAAACGCTGGGGCGCATGCGCCTGACGCCGGAGATCAAGCAGTTGCTGATCGACGGCATCGAGGCCGAAGCGGCCGGCAGGTCGGTTGCCGATCTGGAGGCCGAGCGCGACCGTTTCCTGATTGATCTCTTGAAGCTGCGCGGCCACACTGCCTGATCCTTTCCGACCCCAGCCAGGCATACCTGCATCATGACCAGCTATGATTCCAAGAAGATCGTCGAGATCCACGAACATCTGCACAGCGACCTGCCGAGCGACCCGGCTTTGCGCGTGAAGGCGCTGGAAAGCCTGCTGGTCGAAAAGGGTATGGTCGACAGCGCCGCGATCGACGCCTGGATCGATCTCTATGCCGAAGAAATCGGTCCCCGGCGTGGGGCTCATGTGGTGGCGAAGGCCTGGACCGATCCTGCGTTCAGAGCAAGGCTGCTGGCCGACGGTACCGCCGCCATCAGCGAGCTCGGCTATCAGGGTCATGCCACCGGGCATCTCAAGGCGGTCGAGAACACGCCGCAGGTCCATAACCTGGTCGTCTGTACCCTCTGCTCCTGCTATCCCTTCACCTTGCTCGGCATCTCGCCCGGCTGGTACCGGCTGCAGGAATACCGTTCGCGCGCCGTGCGCGATCCGCGTGGTGTGCTCAAGGAGTTCGGTGTCACGATCGGCGACGATGTCGAAATCCGCGTCTGGGACAGCACGGCGGAACTGCGCTATCTCGTGGTACCCGAACGGCCCGCCGGGACCGATGCGCTGGACGAAGCGGCACTCGCGCAGTTGGTGACACGCAACTCCATGATCGGCACCGATATCCTGCGGCCATACGGGGCAGGGAGGTAGCCATGCCGCGCACCCATGATGTCGGCGGCAAGCAGACGACCAAGCCCATCGACGTGGCGGAAGACGAGGCGCCTTTCAAAGCCGCCTGGGAAGGCCGCGCCTGGGGCATCAACGAGGCGCTCGAGGGGCATCCCGGCTGGACACTCGATTGGTGGCGCTATGTGCGCGAACTGATTCCTGCCGAAGACTATCTGACGCGGCCCTATTTCGATCAGTGGATGCAGGTCTACGCCGCCATGATGGTCGATTCGGAGGTTGCCAGCGTGGCCGAGATCGCGCGCGGCAAGGCGGTGGGACCGAAACCCAATTTCGGCAAGCCCATGGGGGCTTCCGACGTTGCCCGGATCTCGCGCATCGCCCGGGATTACACCCGGCCGGCGACCCAGGCGCCGGCCTTCGCCATCGGCGATCGCGTGCGGACGAAAACAATCGGTGGCACCGGCCATACGCGTCTCCCCGCCTATGCCATGAACATGTCCGGCGTCGTCCAAGCCTATCATGGCAATCATCTGCTGCCCGATGCCGGTGCCATGGGCCGTGAGCATGCCGAACCGCTTTACAGCATTGCCTTTGTGGCGGCCGATCTGTGGCCGGAGGCAAAGGGCAAGCGCGACCGCGTCTTCATCGACCTGTGGGAGAGCTATCTTGAGCAGCCCTGACCTCCTGGCCAATATCGCGCAGCCGGGTCCGCTGCGTGCCCGCGATGGCGAACCGCTCTTCTCCGAGCCCTGGCAGGCGCAGACCGTGGCCCTCGCCACGGCCATGGTGGCACAGGGCCGGATTTCGGCCGTGCGCTGGTCCGACGCGTTGGGGGCCGAGATCAAACGTGCGCTGGCATCAGGTGCTCCGGACAATGTCGCCACCTATTACGATTGCGTTCTCGTCACGCTCGAGACCCTGACCATGGAAGCGGAACTCGCCAGCGCCGGCCAATTGTCGGAACGCAAGGCACAATGGATCCGCGCCTATGAAAACACGTCCCATGGCGCACCGGTCATCCTGGGTGCAGGCGACGTTGGTGGTTTTTGCGGCGGCGGTGGCGGCGACTGCTAGAGTTTCTTCGCCTTTTGAACCGCCAGCTCCAGGGCATTCAGGAACCGTGAGCGATCCGCCGCTGAGAAAGCCGGCCCGCCGCCCTTTATTTCGCCCATATCGCGGAGCTGGCTGCTGAGTTCACGCATGGCGAGCGCGGTCCCGATGCTGTTTTCGGTGAAGGGCTTTCCCGTCGGTCCCAGCACCTGGGCGCCGGCCTTGAGGCATCGGTCGGCCAATTGAATGTCGGTGGTGATGACGATGTCGCCCAGCTTGGCGCGCTCGACAATCCAGTCATCGGCGGCGTCGAACTTGTCGCTCACCACCACATTGCGGATGAGCGGATTATGGCTGGAGCGGAAGCCGCTGTTGCTGACCAGATGCATGACGATTTCATGGCGCAACGCCACGCGCTCGATCTCTGCCTTGACCGGGCAGGCATCGGCATCGACATAAAGCTCGGTCACGGTGCGACCATCGCGCGGTCGCGCTTGAACGGCTGCGCATCAAGCAGATCATGGGCCGCCCGGTGACCATCATGAACCGCGGTGGCGATAAAGCCCGGCGCCTTGCAATCGCCGATGCGCTGGATGGACATCGGGCCGGCATCGCCTGAAAGATCGCGCCACAGTTGGTCGTTTGGCTCGCGCGAGGTGACGGGGATGAATCCGCCGCAGGCGATTTCCCGGGTTCGGCCCGTGAAGACGCAGGTGAGTTCGGCGCTCTCGCCCCGCAAGGCCGTCACCGCTTGGCTGACGATGATCTTGACGCCGGCCTCGATCAACCGTGCCTGCACCAGATGCTGCTCGTTGGTGTAGAACGACCAGGCCGACACCAGCCCGGTGGTCGTGACATAGGTCACGTCAAAGCCTTCCCGTGCCAGCAGTTCGGATAACGCACTCGCCATCAGATAGCCTTCATCGTCGAAGATGACGACGGGTCCGTTGGGGCGCTTGCCCGCCATGATCTCATTCGGGCTTAGTGTGCGCACATCGTCAAAGCTCGGCACCGCGGCGGCGTGATATCGACCGAGGCCGGTCTTGCGCCAATGACTGCCGGTCGCGACCAGGACATGGTCGACACCCGTCGCACGCACATCCTCGGCCGTCATGCGGCTTTCGAGATAAACCGTCACACTGTCGAGCTTGCCGAGCTGATGCGCCCGGTAATCGCGCACCCGGATCCATTCGCGGAGGCCCGGCAGCTTAGATTCGATGAGAACGCGACCGCCCAGCTCGCGGCCGGCTTCCGTCAGCATCACCTCATGGCCTTGTCGACCCAGCGTCAACGCTGCCTCAAGGCCGGCCGGGCCGGCGCCGACCACCAGGACCTTTTGTACTTGCGCCGTCCTGGTGACGATCTCCGGATGCCAGCCGCGCCGCCATTCCTCGCCCATGGTGGGATTCTGGGTGCAACGCAACGGTACGCCCTGGATGTCGCTTGCATAGCAGATGTTGCAGCCGATGCATTCGCGGATGTCTTCCTCACGACCCTCGGCGATTTTTTTCGGCAGGAACGGGTCGGCGATGGAGGGCCGCGCCGCGCCGATGAGATCGAGCGTCCCGGACTTGATCAAGGCCAGCATCGATTCCGGCGAGGTATAGCGACCGACACTTACCACGGGTTTCCCCACCAATTGCCGCACATCTTTCAGGAAGGGTTCCAGCGAGCCCTGGGGATGAAAGCGGGAGACCCCCATCTCCTGGCCGTAATCGCTGATGGTGACGTCGAAGAGGTCGGGGAGATCGCGGATCATCTCGAACAAGGCGCGTCTCTCGCCGGTAGGATCTGTGCCGGGATGAGCCTCGTCATCAATCTCGATGCGCACGGCAATGGCGCAAGCGTCGCCGATCGCCTCCTTCGTCTCCTCAAGGAGTTCGCGCAGGATTCGCGCGCGGTTCTCCAGCGATCCGCCATATGCGTCGTCGCGCTGGTTCATCTCGCTATTGAGGAATTGCGCAATGAGATAGCCGTGCGACGCATACACATAGACGATGTCGAAGCCGGCCTCCTTCGCGCGGAGCGCAGCCGCCTTGTGGGCGCGGCGATAGTCGCGGATATCGGCCTTGTCCATGCGCCGGCTCTGCACCGGTGCCTTGCTGGCCATCTGGCTCACCGGCCCCATCGGTGTCGCGCGCGACAGCAGGTTGGCGGAGCGGAAGCCGCCATGCCACAGCTCAATGCCAGCCAACGCGCCATGCGCATGCACGCCCGACGCCGCCTTGGCCATGTTGCGCACATCGCCCTGGTCCCACAGCGTCGCATAAGGCGAGGGCAGGTCGTCGGCGCTGGGGTCGATCGAGCAATATTCCGTGCACACCACACCCCAGCCGCCCTCCGCCTTCATCGCCCGCATGGCGGCGAGTGTCTCGGGCATGGCGAAGCCCATGCCGGTACAATGCGGGACCTGGTAGAAGCGATTGGGGGCCGTCACCGGCCCGATGCGGATGGGTGTGAAGAGCGGGTCGAAACGGGGCTCGCGCGGCATAGGACGTCCTGATTCTGGCGATTCGGCTGCTGCACTTTGCCCAGAATCAATGGTTTCAGACAAGAATAGGACCCGATCCCGCATGTCAGGGGTCTGCCATGCGGGATTAAGCCGCATTCGCACCTGCGAAGAACATTGGCGCTTTTCGGCCGATTGGGGTATCTAGCGCGCTTAAGACCCACAGGCGCGCCGCCGACGGGCCATAAATCCAGTAAATCGATCCAAGGGCCGAACTCAGGGGCCAGGATCGTCGGATCGGCCGGAAACAGGTGCCCCTTCACCTTTTTCCAGATCGGACAGTCATGCCTTTCCCCACGACCAATCCTGCCCTCGAACGTGCCTTGGCCGGGCGTGCCTATCTTGAACCAACCTCCGTGCAATCGGCGGTCCTCGCTGATGAAGCTGCGGGGCGCGACCTTCTCGTTTCCGCCCAGACGGGCTCCGGCAAGACCGTCGCTTTCGGCCTTGCCATGGCGGCGACTCTGCTCGGCGACTCAGAACGCTTCGAGCGCGCGGGCGAACCCCTGGCCCTGATCATCGCCCCGACGCGCGAACTGGCCGTGCAGGTGCATACCGAACTCTCCTGGCTTTATGCCGATGCCGGCGCCCGCGTCATCTCCTGTGTCGGCGGCATGGATGCCCGCGCCGAGCAGCGCCTCCTCGCCAATGGCTGCCATATCGTCGTTGGCACGCCGGGGCGTCTCCGCGACCATCTCGAGCGTGGCCGTCTCGACATCTCGAGCCTGAAGGTCGTCGTCCTCGACGAAGCCGACGAGATGCTGGATCTCGGTTTCCGCGAGGATCTCGAGTTCATTCTCGATGCGACGCCCAAGTCGCGCCGGACCTTGCTGTTCTCGGCCACCATCGCCCGGGAGATCGCCAACCTCGCGCGCGACTACCAGCAGGACGCCCTGCGCATCGACACCCAGGTGCGCAACCAGGCCCATGGCGACATCGAATACCGCGCCGTGCGCGTAGCGCCGACCGATGTTGATCATGCCATCGTCAATCTGCTGCGCTTCTATGAAGCGCGCGCGGCGCTCATCTTCTGCCACACGCGCGAAGCGGTCCGCCATCTCCATGCCAGCCTGTCGGAACGCGGCTTTTCGACCGTGGCGCTTTCAGGCGAACTCAGCCAGTCCGAGCGTACCCACGCCCTGCAGGCCCTGCGCGATTGCCGAGCCCGCGTCTGTGTCGCGACCGACGTCGCCGCGCGCGGCCTCGATCTTCCCGATCTCAGCCTCGTCATCCATGCCGATCTGCCGCGCGAGAAGGCGACCTTGCTGCACAGATCGGGTCGCACCGGCCGTGCCGGCCGCAAGGGCATCTGCGCCCTCATCGTGCCGTTCCCGCGCCGCCGTCATCTCGAAAGACTGCTGACCGAGGCCAATATCAAGGCGATCTGGCAGGATCCGCCCAAGGCCGAGGAAATCCGCGCCCGCGACCAGGAACGCATGCTGGAAGACCCTGCCATCAAGGAACCGGCGACCCCCGAGGATATCGTCCTCGCCCAGGCCTTGCTCGCCGGAAGGCCGGCCGAGGAAATCGCCGCGGCACTTATCCGCTTCTACCGGTCGCGCCTGCCGGCGCCCGAAGACATGTTCGACAGCGGCCCGGCGGATATGCGCCAGGAACGCTATGAGGAGCGCGGCGAGCGCAAGCGCCGCGACGATGGTGCCCGTGGTGGTGACAGAGGGGGCAGCGACAGAAGCGAAGGTGGTCCCGTCTCCTGGTTCCGCCTCGATGTCGGTCGCGAGAACAATGCCGATCCGAAATGGCTCATTCCGCTCATCTGCCGCCGCGGCCACATCACCAAGCGCGAGATCGGCTTCATCAAGATCTTCGACAAGGAAACCAAGTTCGAGATCGCGGCCGATGCGGCCGATCGTTTCTTGAGCGCCGTCGAGAAATCGGGCGACCAGGAAATCAGTATCAAGCCGACGACACCGTTCAACAAGGATGCCGGCCGTTCGAACGCCGACCGCCTGACCAGGGACAACCCGCCCTCGGAACGGCTGCCGCGCAAATTCGATGCACCCGCCGACGGTGCAAGGTCTGATCGCCCGCGTACCGAGCGGCCGCGCGATGGCGAGCGGCGCCCCTTCGCCGCCAAGCGCACGGAAGGTTACGCCCGGCCGCGTGATGACAAGGCACCGTTCAAGAAGGAGGGGCGCAGCTTTGAAGGCAAGCGCTCCAATAACCCGAAATTCGATAAGCCGAAATTCGAAGGCCCGCGGTCGGAGGGATTCAAATCGGATCGCCCTAAATTCGACAAACCGAAGTTCGACAAGCCAAAATTCGATGGACCGAAATTCGATCCGGCTGGCAAGGCCAAGAAGAAGCATCGCAAGGGACCTAGCCGTCCCTGAGCGACCCCTAATCCATCAATGACTTGAAATCGAGCGCGGCGCGGTCGGGCGCGACCCAGACTCGCCGTGCCTCGACCGACATCAGCCGGTCCTTGCTCCAGTAGTCGAGCGGCAGATCCCGCCGTGCCCCTGGGCTGGCCAGGAAATCCCGGACGATATCGCTGAGCGCGGAACTGCCGGCAACACGCGCGAGATAGGCGCTGATGAGCGCGATATAGAAGCGGGTGATGGTCTCGTGATAGCCGTCGCTGTCACTGTTGGCGGTGCCGCTGGCCGCGTTGTAGCGCCAGATGATGCCCGGCAATTCCTTTTCCACATCGATATCCGGCCGCTGCCGCAGCAGATAGATGCAGGCGATGCAATGGGCGGCGTGCGTCCATGCCGTCTTCGGCAGGGTTCGGGCCAGCAATCCCTCGCCGATATGCGTGATGTCTGCGTCTGAATACATGGATCCAACTGACAAGGATTGAGCACGGGCACGGCCTTGACCCTAAAGTCTTTGTCCTTGCCGGGCAACGTGCCGGCCTTGCGCCACATTGCCTCATGGGTCGGCCTTGGCTACTGTCGCCACGGACGCCCGGTTGATCTGAGGAAGCCTCGCCCCAAAAATGTCTCTCTCATGACGAAATCCGACGAGATGCATGTGGCAGCGCCCGGTCGCGGGCGGCGTCTGATCCAGGCGGCTCTCTGCCAACTCGTCGCCTGTGTCGTGGTCTTCGGCAGCAACACTCTGTTGCGCGAGGTCTTGAACATCACCGTGCCGCTGCCGGCCCTCCTGCTGGCATCCGGCCTGTTGGCTGCGATGCTGGGATACTGGCGGCGGCTGCCCCTGTGGTGGCTGCCGGTGCTGGCGCTGTTCCCTCTCGCCGTCGCGGCGGCACTTTGGCTGCAGCTACCGGCATGGGTCTATCTCCTGGCCTTTGCCTTGCCCCTGTCCCTGCAATGGAACGCAGCGCGGGGCGGCGTGCCGCTTTATCTCACCAACCGACAGACGATTGCGGCACTGGCGCGCCTGCTGCCCGACCGGCCGGGCCTGGTCGTTGCCGATCTCGGCAGCGGCCTCGGCGGCACCCTGATGGCGCTTGCCCGCACCAGGCCCGACGCGCGCTTCGAAGGCATTGAGACGGCGCCCTTGCCCTTTGTCCTATCCTGGTTGCGTGCGCTGCTGGTAAGCCGCGTCCGCTTCACCTATGGCGATTACCACCGCCGGAACCTCGCGGCCTATGATGTCGTCTACTGCTTCCTGTCGCCGGTGCCGATGCCCGACCTCTATGCCAAGGCCCGCCGGGAAATGCGCCCGGGCACGATTCTCATCAGCAACAGCTTTATGGTGCCCGGACATCCAGCCCATGAGATCATAGACGTGGATGACGCCCGCCAGACACGCCTCCATATCTGGCGTTTCTGACCCGCCAATCCGGCGCGCAGGTCAGAAGGCGGAATAGGCGCGCCCATCGATATGCCGGCGCGTGAGGTCGGCGACGATCTTGAGAAAGACCAGGCTCAGCGCAATGCCCGCTGCTGTCGAGACGTTGGTCAATATGTTGGACTGAAGGAGCGTATCGATCTCCCCCGCCCGGTCGGCGAACCGGTAGGCGGCGTTGCTGAGGACGCTGTTCAACAACCACAGGAACCACCACCAGCCTAGGATGGCGGGAGTTTCCTGTGTCCTCCAGTTGAGCGGGTCGCCGCTTGCCTTCCAGTTCTCCTTCATCGCCTGGAAGGGCGCCCATAGATTCAGAAGCGGAATGAAGTAGCAGCCGATCGACCAGCCGGGCGTGTAGCGCAGATCATTGACGCCTGTCGCCCGCAGATTGGCGTTGATGCGGTAAAGCCAGATGAGCGTCAGAATGCCGGCGACGATGAACAAACCAATCTGGGTGAATCCGATCGCCATCTGTCGCAGGTCGTTCGCCTCGGCGAGCGCCATGATATCCGGATTATCACTATGGACGCCGGCCTGAATGTCAGAGAGAAATTTATACTCCATCAGACCGGAGACGATCGCCGCGGCGCCGATCACGATATCGGCGATCAACAGCCAGCGAATCCAGCGTGCCGGGCCGGCAACATCCTTGACCACGTATCGCGCATCGGGGGTTGTTTTGAAGTTGTCGGTCGGATTCGGATCTTGTGAGTCGACTGTCATTGCCCCATCACCCCCGCCATTGCCGACCGATCACGCATCGGCCTGCAGGTTCGTCGGACAGAGTAAAGGTTGATAAAGCCGATTCGCACGACAATTCAGCCCGTGGATGCGGGCTGGACGTCTAACTCATTGAAAAGATTGGCGCACCCGATACGATTCGAACGTACGACCTTTGCCTTCGGAGGGCAACAATAGCCCCTACCTTGGCACCGCCAAGGATCGCCAGAGCTACAGAAAACCTTATTTAATCGCGCCTCTTGTCGCCACCGTTACCCGGCCATATCTTATTTTGGTGGGTCCCCGGTGGGTCCCCACCTGAATATGCCTGTAAATGCAGCGATGGGGGGCCGAAATGCCGACAGTCAATCTCACCAAGCGGGTGGTCGATACCGCCAAGCCCCATCCGGCCGGTGACGTTTACCTTTTCGATGATGAGGTGAAGGGCTTCGGTCTCCGGGTGAAACCCAGCGGCGCTAAGAGCTTCATTTTCTCCTACCGGGTGGGGCATGGCCGGGCCGCCCGCAAGGCACGGATGGTGATAGGACGCCCTGGCAGCCCCTGGACGGTCGAGACGGCCAAGCGCGAAGCCAAGCGCCTAGGCGGCATTGCTGCCGCTGGCGGCGATCCTGCCGCCGCCCGCAAGGCCGATGAGAACGCCACCATGACGGTTGACGATCTGTGCAAGGAATACCTGAAGGAAGTCGAGGGCGGCCGGGTGCTGACCAAATTTGATGTTCCCAAGGCTGCCTCGACCCTTGTCACCGACCGCGCCCGGATCAACCGGCATATCGTGCCGCTCATTGGCAAGAAGCGGGTCCAGGAACTGACCAAGGCCGATATTGACCGGATGCTGCGGGACATAGCCGGGGGCAAGACGGCCGTTGATGAAAAGACCGACAAAAAGCGCGGCCGGGCGCGGGTGACGGGCGGGCAGGGGACAGCCACGCGGACGGTGGGCATGTTGGGCGGGATCTTCAGCTATGCCATCGAGAAGGGCTATTGCACCGAGAACCCGGTGAAGGGCGTCCAGCGCTACCGCGACAATAAGAATGAACGGTTCCTGTCGCCGGAGGAATTGGGGCGGGTGGGTGCGGCACTGAAGAAGGCCGAAGCCGACGAAAAGGACCTTTACGCCATCGCGGCCACCCGCTTCCTAATCCTGTCGGGTTGCCGGAAATCGGAGGTCCTCACCCTCAAATGGGACCATGTTGATATCAACCATGCCTGCCTGCGGCTGCCTACATCTAAGACCGGCAAAAAAGTTGTCCCGCTGGGCGCGGCTGCCCTGGCGTTGCTGACCGATTTGCCGCGCGTCAGCAAGAACCCGCATGTTTTTCCCGGCCGGGTCGAGGGCAAGCACTATGTCGGACTGCCGCGCTTCTTTGAAAATATCCGCAAGGCTGCCAAGCTGCCAGAGGTCCGGTTGCACGATCTCCGCCACAGCTTCGCCAGCGCTGGCGCTGCGGGCGGCCTGGGGCTGCCGCTGATCGGGGCGCTCCTTGGTCACAAGGACACCAAGACAACCGCCCGCTATGCTCACTTGGCCGACTCTCCGGTGAAGGCGGCGGCCGATCGGATCGCGAAGTCGATCAAGGCAGCGATGGATGCCAAGCCGAAAGCGGATGCTGCGAATATGAATCGGCGCGCCAAGGGGTAGCTCAAGGGAAAGGAGCATAGCCGGTTGTGGAGGCCCGACGGCAGTCGCCTGCGACCCCAAAGCAAATCCCACTCGACCTGGAAACAATCCCAATTAAGCTGGTAATGTAACCGTTCCGTTCTGGGGGGCAGGCAGAATGCAGATAAACATCTTCTCTGGCGGCCGACGTATCGCGTTTGCACTCGGTTTCATTATCGCCTGCCTTGCGGCGTTGTTTGCGTTTCTTGTCAGCGACACACGCCCGGTTGAGGCGGTCGTCTATTCCATAGAGATGAAACAACCGGTCAAGCGTGCAGCCGGATGCAACTACAATGACGACTCAACAAGACAGTCAGTGGGGACCGTCTATGAGTGGTTCGACGTCGACGTCGTTTTCTGCTTTCGCAGCATCAAGCTTGAGGACGGGCAGTACATTCCTTACACAAACCCAAGCGGAGAATGGATGGCCGGACAGTCTTATTCTGATGAAGTCGACAAGTATGAAAGAGACTTCATTCGGGAATTTGTCATTCCCAGTGCTGATCGCATAGAAGCCGCCACAATCGCACGCGAAAATGTGCACCGCGTCTTTCTCTACAGCATGCTCGCATTTGCCGGAGCAGCAGTCGCGGTCTGGATCATCACCTACATCCTTGGCTGGATTGTGCGCGGCTTCTTAGGTGTGCCGCGCGGACAAGATTTCCGGCCCCCTCAACTGTGAAGCTCTCTATTCAAGCTGGCGCATGGGCTTGATGAAATTTTTAGGGGACATAAAGTTTCACGACTGACTGCTAAGATTCGCATCCAACTATGGGGAAGCTGTCTCATGAGGGCACAGAGTCTGAGAAAACAAGTTTTGCTGTTGGCTGCAACAGCTGGTCTCCTATCAGGATGCGGAGACAGCTGCGGCGAATACTCAGATTTCACATGCCAGGAAATCGAGGCCGCGCGTTACAATGTGTATTTCTACTACCCTGATCAACGCGAAGAGTATCTTGATGAGGTGACCACTCTTTCAGCCTGCGGGAATGTCGCGCGCAGTTTCGCCAGCTCCAAGAATATGTCCTCTGCAGATTGGGGCTATATCTGCTGCATGATCGCCAACGGATCGAGTTGCTACGAGAAACATAGGTAGTAGCTCGGCCAAAACCAATCATTCCGAGGCTGATCGCCGCACTTAAACGCTAGCGAGACCTCGCACTACAAGAAGATCAGACGCGGCTGCCATCAGTAGAAATCAGCTAGCGGCTAAGAAATCGGCGCAGCTACAAGTTTCCCTCAATGGATCAGAAACAATGAGAACCGCAAATGGCTCGCAAGAAGAAGCCTGATCTTAATGAACTGAAGGAGATATTCCGCGAGGATGGATCGTTAGAAAGCTATCTGCTAATTCGCAGATCATTCCCCAACCAAAAAGTCGAAGTGGGCAGATTCGGGGGGGTCGATCCGTTCCTTGTCATGCGAGCTGAATTGGAAGAGCACGGTGTTGTGCCTACGCTCATTCTTGGTGTGATGGACGGAGACGAGGTCCAAATTGATGAACTGGCCCTAAGAATAATGGAATGGCTCGTGGTTCGATCCGCGCTCATAAAATCGGGCCAAACCCATTTGAAAATCAAAAGGGAAGCGGTACCGGATTCCCTCATAGATTATCTCCTAATGATCATTATCGAGTCCTGCGAACGCCACTCGGTCTCGATGCCACCAGCTCTAGTCGTTCTTCTTAGGGAGAGATTGGGAGGGCCAAATCCAGCGCGCCACGCTCGATATGAAATATCAGAAAAGCAAAAGGAGGCGGTTTGGGTGGCTGCCCAAATTTTTGGGGCGAATGAAAGTATCTCCATAAGAAGGTTAGCCAAAGAGCTGAACATTGAGCCGAGTACAATATCTCGATGGTTCAAAAAGGAGAACTTGAGGCTGAGGCTCAACAGGTAAGAGACATGCTCGAAAGACATAAAAATGGGACGTTATTTGAGGGAATGATGAAATCAACAAAGTTTAAGAAGCGCACTACTTAGGCGTTGCACGAAATTCCAAGTGCGCAACGGCCATCTGGGCACCTAGCTTTCCGCAGTCGCCGCCACTAATGCGCGGCAATTAGAAGGAAAGCGCAATGACAGATACCTTCAGCAGATCAGCCGCCGGAACGGCAACCGGCAGTCAAAACGCCGATCCTCGACAATCTCAGCACGCTTTGCCGGAGCGGCAAGGAAAATGAGGGGGAAAGCTGGATTCCCGTCCAGGAATGGCTGCTGCGGTTGCGGCGGCAGGGTGTCGCGGTGCTTCTCATTCACCATGCCGGCAAGGGCGGCAACCAGCGCGGCACGTCGAAGCGCGAAGATGTTCTCGACACCGTCATAGCCCTGAGGCGCCCACTCGATTATGAGCCTGACCAGGGCGCCCGCTTTGAAGTCCATTTCGAGAAGGCGCGCGGCATGAGCGGGGATGATGCCTTGCCGTTGGATGCGCGGTTAATCCTCGACGATGACACCGTCAAATGGTCCTGGCAGCCGCTGGTCGATGCCAAGGCGAGCGCGGTCGAGGCGATGCTGCAAGACGGCCTGCCGATCCGGGACATTGCCGAAGAAACCGGCATGTCGAAATCCGCTGTCCACCGCCTCAAGGACAAGCTGAAGAAGGAGGGCCGCATCAATGGCTGAAGTTCAGCAGGTCGATTCTTGTCCCATTGTCCCAGCCCTAGGGAGCGGGACAGCGGGACACACCTCTGAGTCGAATGGTGGCAGCCTCATTCGGTCCCTGGCGGATCGTGTCATTGCGCGGGACAAAGAGCGGGACAGGGCGCGGGACACAATGCCGAAGCTGGTTTCCAACCAGGGACAGCAACCCCAGCAGCCAAGAAAATGCCCACCGTCGCTGGACTGGTCCGCAGAAGATTGGTGCGGGTTCTATCACGAAAGGGCGGCAATCCTGGAATGCGACAACAACCTGCCGCGCGTCGAGGCGGAAAGAGTCGCCTACGGTACGACCCTGGCGAAATGGATGGATGCCCACCGGCCGCCCACCGACAGGCAGGACCAATGCGCCCATTGCCGAGGTGATCGGCCGGGCGCGGTGCTTATCCCCTGCCTCAGCGCTTCGGGCGGGCATTACGGGGTGCATGACAAATGCCTGCCGGATCTTTTGGAGGGGATGCGCCAGCGCGGCATTGCAGCGCTATCGGCGTATGGCCTGGCACCCAGCCTGGGCGAGCGGCAGAGGGGCTAGGCGATGGCAAAGAAAGCGACACCTCCCAAGAATGAAGTGGTGCCAGTTGCACCCTTCAAGCCCACGGTAAAGGACGATGCTGCGGTCAATGCCTATTACGCACGAGAGAAGGAACGACCGAATCCAGGCAAGATCAAAATCGAGAAGCAGAAAGGCGAGCAGATCAGCATCACTATCGCCCCCGCACTTGGCCCCCTTTCGAAAGACAAGGGCGCGGGAATAGTGGCGGTGGCGCGACTGACCGAGACCTTCGGTGGCGTCGATTACGATGGCGCCAATCGCCTCTTGCGCGGCCTGATCAATGCGACACCAACCAAGGGCGGCGTGAACGACCAGTTTGTGAATGAGTCCCTGGCCCTGGTGGCAGCGATTGCACCGCAAGACGGGGTCGAGGGGATGTTGGCAGTCCAGATGGTCAATGCGCATAGCCTCATTTCAGAACTGCAGCGGCGCATGATCAACAGCGTCGAGAGCATCGCACAACAGGATAGCAACGGTGGGCTGTTGGTCCGATTGCTGCGAACCTATACCGCCCAAATGGAAGCCCTGAAGCGCTACCGGACCGGGGGCGAGCAACGAGTGAATGTCACCCACCAGCATGTCACGGTGAATGCCGAGAAGGCAGCCGTTGCCGTCAATCCGCCCTCAGCCAACGTGCAGGGGGTGGGGGTCACAGAAAAAACCGAGGAACAACCCCATGAGCCAAGACCCGCCCAACTCACCTACGCCCCCGGCGATCCGTTGCCGTGCGCACTCAAAGCGGACCCGCAAGCGGTGCGGGAACGCGCCGGTTAAGGGGTGGAAAGTATGCAGATTTCACGGTGCCGGTGGTGGGGCGCCGAAGGGAAACAAGAATGCTTGGAAACATGGACAATTTAGTGCGATATCGATGCTGAGAAGAAAGCAGGCGCTGCAGATCCTTAGAGACCTCGAAGGTATAGATAAATGGTTCAAAAGTTAAATCTGAGGCTAGAGACACGTTGGGTGCCGTGCGCTTCCGGTTTTAATCGCGAAGGGTCGGCTGTCCTCGCTCGCTAGTGAAGCGGCTGCGATAACGTTACTTCTGTGTTCGCCGCATTGCTGATCGGATGATTATGCCTGACAATCCAATCCAGGTTTTCTTTGATGCAAATGTCCTGATCTCGACAGGCAAGCCTCCGGGCGGGCCAATTTTTCGTCGTATCGCTGACTTGGTCAAAGGCGGGTTCATTTCTGTCTTAACAACAGACGTAACGGTGCAGGAAGTCGCAAGGAAACACGTCGAGAATGATTATGAGGTCATTAAGGAACTTTCGCGCTCACATTTTCGGAAGATTACCGCCGAGACGCTAAACATACCTATTCGAGAAGTCACAAAGGAAGAAATTCGAACCTCGTTATTTCGAAAGTACGGTGCCGAAACCGATAGGATGTTTAAGACTTTGCAAGCTAAAGTTATCCTCATCGATTCTGTTCAACCTTCAAAGATTTTTTTCTGCTTACAGCAAAAAGAAGGCTTCTTTAGTGGGGAAGGAAAACAGCATCAATTCTCTGACGCATTCATTTTTGAATCTCTGCGGCAGACGGCGACAGATGAATTGCCAATCATCATAATCACAAACGATGACGATTTTCTGGCCCCAACTAAAGGCGAGAAAAATCTATCCGTCCTTCGATCTGTGCCAGATCTCTTCAAGCATCTCGACCTAGAAATCAAAGCCCCTGAGGTCGAAGCCTTTCTGGAAGAGCATAATCAAGACTTGGTCGGCTTGTTTGATTCCGAGTTGAAGAACTGGAGCCTGTTCGCTGCTGACGTTGAGGATGCCGAAATTGAGGTCGACAGTGTCAGTAAAGTGACACTTTCGGAAATAGCGACGTTTGATAATGCAGAGAAGGATGGGTCACATCTCGTCGTGGGCACTGCTCTTGTTACTGCGAGTGTGTCCTATACGCATCCCGATTGGGAGACCGCAATTTATGACAGCGAAGACAAGGTCCTTATTCCGCTCGGAGATTCATCGGGTGAGACAGAAATCGAGCTGGAGGTAGATTTTTCCCTAAGCATATTGCTTAAACAGGAGAGCAACGAACCTGAAGAGATTGATGGATTCGAGTTTCGAAATGACGACTTCACGTGGGTGACGTTGCACTCTGACGTAAATGAATACTGAGGGCTGTCCCCGTCATGGGTGCAAGCATCCTGCCTAAAGTGTGGACCTTCTAAAAAAGGTCTAGGTAGATGGGCGCAACATCTTCACAACTTTTCATGCAGTTCCTGATTGCGTTAGCAATGTCAACTCTGAGGTTGCCTTTCACCGTGGTCTCCTTGCTCACAATGGCTTTTTGGATTTCCGCGCGTGGGAACTGATATGGGTCGTGAAGTGGTGACCTGCCACTGAAGAATTCCTCCAAAACGGATTAGAGTCTGGCCCAGCAATGGAGACAGACGATGAAGAAGAGGCGGTTTACGGAAGAGCAGATTATCGCGGTGCTGCGGGAACATGAGGCCGGGGCGAAGACGGCGGATCTGGCCCGCAAGCACGGGGTATCGGAGGCGACGCTCTACAACTGGAAGGCCAAGTTTGGCGGGCTGGATGTTTCTGAGGCCAAGCGGCTGCGGGCCCTGGAGGACGAGAACGGCAAGCTGAAGCGACTGCTGGCCGATAGCATGCTGGACGCGTCGGCGCTGCGGGAGCTTCTGGCAAAAAAATGGTAAGGCCCGCCGCCAAGCGTGAGGCTGTCGCTTTTCTGAAGGGTCGGTTTCAGATAAGCGAGCGCCGGGCCTGTTCCGTCATAGCCGCCGATCGCAAGATGATCCGCTATTGCTCCAGGCGACCGCCAGAACCAGCCCTTCGGGCCAGGTTGCGGGATTTGGCCAATGAGCGCCGCCGCTTCGGCTATCGGCGCCTGTTCATCCTGCTGCGCCAGGAGGGCGAGGCATCCGGCATCAACCGGATCTACCGCCTCTATCGCGAGGAGGGTCTGACCGTGCGCAAGCGCCGTGCCCGGCGGCGCGCTGTCGGCATTCGGGCGCCGATCCTGGTCGAGGCCAGAGTCAACGCCCGCTGGTCGCTGGATTTCGTTCATGACCAGATGGCGAACGGCCGCCGCTTCCGCATCCTCAACGTGGTTGATGATGTGACCCGGGAGTGCCTGGCTGCCATCCCCGACACGTCGATCTCGGGACAGCGCGTGGCGCGGGAACTGACAGCGCTCATCACCCGACGTGGCAAGCCCGGCATGATCGTATCGGACAATGGCACCGAGCTGACCTCGAATGCCATCTTCGCCTGGGCCAAGGATCACGCTGTCGAATGGCACTACATCACACCAGGAAAGCCGATGCAGAACGGCTTTGTCGAGAGCTTCAACGGCCGGATGCGCGACGAGCTGCTGAACGAGACCCTGTTCCGCGGCCTCGATCACGCCAGGTCGGTCATTGCCAGGTGGGCTGAAGATTACAACACAGCGCGACCACATTCCGCGCTCAACTACCGAACTCCGGTGGCCTACGCCGCCATCCTGAAAGCCGCAAGGGGCCCTGACGCTGCGCGCACTGAAAGCTCCGCGCCAGAGCCCCTTGCTACCACCGCGCCACACGGCGTATCAAACAGCGAGACTCTAAAAGCGACTGGATGACGCTTCAGTGGCAGGTCAATCGGGATCAACATTTTCTGGATCATTTTCAGAAGGTTCTGTACGGACATGACGGCAGTTGAATCGTATATTTTCAATCTGTCGGCAGGTGTTTCCTTGTCCTTCAGGAATTCGCGTTCAGGCAAAGTGTATTGGTAGCACTCTCTGATTTCGGCTTCATGTGGTGCGCGAAGTGACTTTGCTTTTTCCAATAGCTTGTTGATACGCTGATAGGTGATTTCTTGCATTACTTTCCGGTTAGCTTTCCTGTGATGGTGGCACCTGTTCCTAGTGCATCGGGATCACCAGAATTTTCTTGAAGGGATAGAGATGCACGTCCACGCATAGAAGCGAGACGGGCACGTTCGGCAGCTTGTGCGGCGGTTTCAGCGGCGGCTTGTTGGGCGCGTAGCTGATCGGCGCTGTCTGCCTTCTTCACTTTTGGAGAAGAAAAAATCTTTTTTGGGCACATTACAGGCTCATCAAATTGTTGATTGGCAAATTGTAGGAGAATGGGAGTCCAACTGACTTCACCTTCTTCTTTGCCAAACCTGTTTCTGGATCAATTTCACCATCAATGAAGTTGTCTGGTGTCTTAGCTGTGGTTGAATTGTTGGCTGTCTGGGTTGCGGCTGCTTCTTCGTCAACGTTTGGCTTCGAATTCAGGATTGCCTTGGCGAGTGTGTTTGAACCATCGCCTTTGCCACCCGTCATGCCACCACCTAGACCATTCTTGTTTTTGGCACGGTCATCTGATGCAGCGTTGCCGAAAGATGAAATACCTTCACCTTCCATGTCATCAACGCGGCCCATTGCTGGATCATCCATGCGTGTGGACTTCTTGCGGCCTGCGTCAACGTCTTCTTGGTTTTTTTGAACCATGTCGCCCATTTCATCGCCCACAGCCATCAAAGCGCCCATGCCTGGGGCTGGGACTAGTGCACCGACAACGGCACCAAGGAGTTTGCCGAATTCGTCACCGGGTTTCTTGTTGCGTTTTGGGGCGGTATCCAAAGTTGAACCATCTTGCATCGGTCCTTGTTGTGGACGCGATTTGCCAGAAGGATTTACATCCAACGTTGAACCATCACGGTTGGGGCCTTGTGCTGGACCTTTACCGCTTGGGTTTTTGTCGATTGTTGACCCATCGCGGTTCGGTCCTTGTGCTGGACCCTTCTTCGGACCAAGCCCTGCTGATCCATCACGGTTGGGGCCTTGTACTTCTTTTGATTTGTCTTTGGACTTTTTCGAACCGCCTGCTGCCATTGTTTGAATCCTCTAATGAATGGAATTGAAGTGTTTCCATTATTTAGGTCGGACAAGGATTCAGGCTGGGGATGGACAGGGAAGGGTGATTATGGTGGGGTGGAAGCGTTCAACCTAGGGGGGGAAAAATGCAGACGTTGGGTGGAATACTGATCTTCGTCCTATTCATCGCTACCGGAGTCTTCGGATATCTACAGACGACATTCTATATTCCGTTGGGTGCTGCCTTTATCGGTTCTCTTTTCGTTATGCTGTTTCGGCCAGAAGGTAGGTTCGCGGTCCAGCAAGACGGGGCTTTCGCTGCTCTATCGAAAATGATGGTCCCAACGTTCATCCTCTTCGCTGTCGTCTTCGCAGTTGGTTGGGGGGTCGGATCACTGGTCGGGTAAGGGCAGGTAGTTTTGAAATTTGGGCTGCAAAAATTTCTGACAGTCGAGAGGATTCCGAGGGGTAGCCATTTTTTCAAACCTTCCGCAAATATTCCTAGTTTCCCCCAAACCAGCAAGAAAATTACCCAAACAGCTAAGTCACTGTAAAATATACGTTCATTCATCCATTCAATCCGGCAAACCCACGGCTCATAGCACAGCCGTAGCACAATGTTCCGAATAGCTGAATGATTTCAACATGCAGTAGTAGATTACAGATTGACGTGTTGTGTGTTGGGTGAGGTGCAGAAGGTTTGAAAAGCGAATTATATCAATAGGCTGTAGGGTGGGACGCCTGTATTTGTTGAGTTTCTGGCGAATAGGATTTTGAACTATGCCGAATGAAATGAGTCGGGCTTGGTTGTATATACAAGTTGATTGGCAGGATTCAGTAGAGTTTACCGAAACCCCCTGACCATTCCCTTTGCCCACTCACAGCCGCTACGGACCCTCACCACGGGCTTCTGATCCAATCGCCATACATTTCAACCTTCTGCTTCCTGACCCTTGGTGATCGGCTGGAACGTCTCTGGTGGATTGCCTGCGATGGTGGAATGATGGTGGTTGTCTGCTACTGGATTTCAAATCTTCTGGGGAAACATCATGGCCTCTAAGCGGCACGTGCCTTTCATCATGGGCATTGTCACTATGGCGATAGCTCTATTCGTATTCTTCACTGTGGATAGCTGGTGGCGGTGGGTGATTGCTGTTCCGTTGTCCATGTTCGCCTGGGCATCGCTCAAGACGGCATTATTTGCATCGGACAAAGAAGTGCGGGAACTGACTGGCACGGGACCGATGAGCAAAGACACCGCTGAACGCTTCAAGGATCGAATGTAATTTCAAATCTGTTTGGGGGTGTGGGATGACTGATCGAGGAATAATCGTTGCGGCGTTGTTGATCAGCATTGCTTTTGGATTGAATGCACTATCTGAACGATACCAGATGGCCGGACAACATAGCGTGGTTGCCTACGATAGCTGGACCGGTTCTTGGTGCTTAATCAGCATGTCTCCATCGCCAAAGGGATGTGATGCGCAAGGTGATTGATGAAGCTTTTGCGGAATGGCTGGGTACGTCATTGGATCGTCTTAGCTATGGGGTGGATGGTTGGTTATGGATTGTTGCATACGGAACAAATCAAACTCGCCTGGGGCTTCGGGTGGGACGCGGCTTATCCATCGGCTGACTGCGTGTACGATCCTGAATCCTATGTTTGCAAAAGTATCAAGGCAGATGTAGCGGCGATGAACGAAGACAAACGCATTGATCATCTTCAATTGATGTTCGGCCCGCCTTTCGTACTGCTGTTGGTTGGAGTTGGTGGGGCCTGGGTGTTTCGTGGGTTCAGAAAGAAGGGGGAATGATGAAACGTCTGGTAGCTATCTTGTTCTTGATTGGCTCGGGTGATGTTGCTTGGGCTGATTGTAACTACGCGATCAACGACTACAACGATGCAATCTCTGAAATATCGTATGCAATGAAGCGGTATACGAACTGCGTGAGCAATAGCGAAGGGCAGGACGATTGTTCTTCAGAGTTCAGGAAGTTGAAGTACGCTCAAGACGAATTTGAAAGTGCAGTTTCAGCCATCTCCTACGAGTGTGACTGAGCGTTGATCGGTGGGTTCAGGAAGCGGAAATAAAATCTGATTGAGGGGCAGGGGAATGAACCTATCGAAACTTCAGCTTGGTGCATTAGTCGTTCTTGGGCTTCCTCTCGTGTTCCTATATGTGCAGCTTCATCGCTATCAGTATGTGGCATTGACACTGGAAGGTGGTGGGGTTGGCGGGGTGATACGGGTTGATTCGCTCACGGACAACACATGTATTGTGATCGTTGCGAATGGGCAGGGGAATTGCTGATGAAACCTATCTTGATTGCCGCATGCTTGATGTTAGTGGCTGGTGTTGCTCGGGCAGAGCCAGGCCCAATGGTGACCTATCTGATGAACTCAACCGCATCTGATTTCACAATTGGAATGCTCAGGTTAGAACTTGCTCTTGATAAGCACGCTAATCGACTAGGAGAAAACTATGCGGTCCTTCCGCTATATGACTGGGAGAAAAACCGCATAAATGTATGGGTGTGGTATAATACAAAGACAGATGTTGATTTCATCTCTGAGAAACACTGCAAAGAGGTTGTGTCTGATATTCGCGGCCTTCTTGGCATAAAGTTAGACACGGGCAAGCCATGGAGCGGCGATGAATCGTTTATCGGAATGTACTTCACTCCAATTGGGTATGAATCGAAGGCGCAGCCAAAGGACCTTGGCAAGAATCTAGAATCGGACATTGCAATTCTGCGGCAGGGTGAGGTTTTGCCCTTCCAGATGGTGGGCGACCGCCCGAAAGCGGCCGCCTCCCCACCGGTCCTCTAGCGGTGCCGCGGCTGAACATCTCAGTCGCCTTTGAAGCATGGCTCGGTGAGTCCAGTCGGGAGGCAGCCACTTCCGAAGCCTCGGAACAACCGCACCTCATTGTGGCCGATAATTGACCCTGCTCTCCGAAGCGCTTCCCGTGCGGCCTCATTGGAAATCAACTACCAGTCACCCTTTGGCACAGGATGGGGCTTGTTTGTCGGCCAATCGCCCTGAGGGTCTGGCTCCTTAGGATCGTTATACGGGTTCGGCTTCGGCTTCGGCTTCGGCTTCGGCTTCGGCTTCGGCTTCGGCTTCGGCTTGTCTGGGTCGGGCCAGGGCGGTCCGTATCCCGGCTTGTTGGGATTTGGCGGTGACGGACAACCCCAGCTATCCGTACAGTCCTTTGAATCAGCTGGCGTAGGCCATGGGCTAGGTGGAGGAAATCCGCCGCCGCCGCCACAAGCATGCAGATTAGCAAGGCTGCAAGCATTGGGGTCCCACTTTCGCGGATCTCTAGTCTCGTCTGATTTATCACCAGAGGAACCACGACCGTGATCCTGCGCCGACGGTTGACCTCGGTCATTGGCATCTACTGAACTATCTTGGGCATGAACCGAAGGGGCGAACGCGACACAGACGAGCACACTTACAGCGACACCAGTAAAAATTGGGATGGAAACCTTCGAAAATTTTCTCATAGTGTTTGCGTCCGATGGTTGTCACAACAATGAAAGGCAGGACCGATTTCTTTTCCGTTCCGTTTCATTTCGGTCCAGGCTATGAGACGTCTCTTCGGACGAATGGTTGCAGCAGAATGACCATTGCTCTGCCCCTCAGCATCCGTCCCGCATGTAGGCAATTCCGGTGGATACTTCGACTTGCTAATATTGTTTGACCTGCCACTGAAGAATTCCTCCAAAACGGATTAGAGTCTGGCCCAGCAATGGAGACAGACGATGAAGAAGAGGCGGTTTACGGAAGAGCAGATTATCGCGGTGCTGCGGGAACATGAGGCGGGGCGAAGACGGCGGATCTGGCCCGCAAGCACGGGGTATCGGAGGCGACGCTCTACAACTGGAAGGCCAAGTTTGGCGGGCTGGATGTTTCTGAGGCCAAGCGGCTGCGGGCCCTGGAGGACGAGAACGGCAAGCTGAAGCGACTGCTGGCCGATAGCATGCTGGACGCGTCGGCGCTGCGGGAGCTTCTGGCAAAAAATGGTAAGGCCCGCCGCCAAGCGTGAGGCTGTCGCTTTTCTGAAGGGTCGGTTTCAGATAAGCGAGCGCCGGGCCTGTTCCGTCATAGCCGCCGATCGCAAGATGATCCGCTATTGCTCCAGGCGACCGCCAGAACCAGCCCTTCGGGCCAGGTTGCGGGATTTGGCCAATGAGCGCCGCCGCTTCGGCTATCGGCGCCTGTTCATCCTGCTGCGCCAGGAGGGCGAGGCATCCGGCATCAACCGGATCTACCGCCTCTATCGCGAGGGAGGGTCTGACCGTGCGCAAGCGCCGTGCCCGGCGGCGCGCTGTCGGCATTCGGGCGCCGATCCTGGTCGAGGCCAGAGTCAACGCCCGCTGGTCGCTGGATTTCGTTCATGACCAGATGGCGAACGGCCGCCGCTTCCGCATCCTCAACGTGGTTGATGATGTGACCCGGGAGTGCCTGGCTGCCATCCCCGACACGTCGATCTCGGGACAGCGCGTGGCGCGGGAACTGACAGCGCTCATCACCCGACGTGGCAAGCCCGGCATGATCGTATCGGACAATGGCACCGAGCTGACCTCGAATGCCATCTTCGCCTGGGCCAAGGATCACGCTGTCGAATGGCACTACATCACACCAGGAAAGCCGATGCAGAACGGCTTTGTCGAGAGCTTCAACGGCCGGATGCGCGACGAGCTGCTGAACGAGACCCTGTTCCGCGGCCTCGATCACGCCAGGTCGGTCATTGCCAGGTGGGCTGAAGATTACAACACAGCGCGACCACATTCCGCGCTCAACTACCGAACTCCGGTGGCCTACGCCGCCATCCTGAAAGCCGCAAGGGGCCCTGACGCTGCGCGCACTGAAAGCTCCGCGCCAGAGCCCCTTGCTACCACCGCGCCACACGGCGTATCAAACAGCGAGACTCTAAAAGCGACTGGATGACGCTTCAGTGGCAGGTCAGTGGGAGCCAAGTCTCTTTGCCAAATACGTCTTTTTCGCCACCCGGTATCAGATAGTAGCCCTGCTGACTATTACATCCGGGTGCGAAGCTGCGACCGTGTCGTTGTGAGGTCGCGACAAGAAGCAAAATGTCTTTTTCTGGGTGGGCAGCTACAACGACCAGGAACTTGTTTTTCTCGGTGCCGTCTCTGAATCTGAATCCGTTCCAATGCAAGACCAGACCGATTTGCAACATGGTGCCAACCGTTAACTCTGGAGATCAGCAAAGAGATTGCGACGATATTCGAGCTCGTCTTTATCGATTGTCGGCATGCTCCCGATGATGGGATCGCATTCGAGAGCTAACTCATAGGGGATCAGTTCTTTGTTACCCGCGCCTTTCCTGAAAATTTTTGTCCAGGGCAGTTTCCTTCCGTGAGAGAAGTTACTCATATCGTTACCGGGAGTGTCTTTAAAGAACTCTGCGAGACGATCCATGATCTCCAGCTCGCGCTTGCTAAAAAGTCGCTTATTAAAAGTGGCGCCGACTCTCGCCTTAATATCGCGCCTCTTTAACTCTCCTGTGAGATCATCATGGATCGGCATGAAAGACACCAATCGTCCCATGTCCGGTTTTGGATTGTCGACCTCGCCATACAAGGCCATCGGCACGGGGCCTTGAGCTAGCGCGCGATAAGGCATATCGGTGACTGATTTTCCAGTCTGCCTATAATGTTCAAAATCTAGGAAATTCAGAAGTTTGAACAGCTTGAGCGTGTGGCAGAATCGAGTGTGCGAAATAAAGAACAATATCGCGTGAAGTAGCTTCTCGCGGTGGTGGGTTACCCTATGATTTTGCAGTTCGGCCATTTGCTCTTAAGCACGTTGCTCAGGTTAGATTCGTCGAACAAAGTAAGATTGCTTTGAACTGGTCGTCTTATTAGTGCAAAGCAATGCGGCGCGTTGACCCTAGCACGCCCGTGTCAGACTTTCTTGGCAATTTTGTGGGTCCCTGGTGGGTCCCTGACGCTTAGGATAAGCTATCATCTGCGGTCTAAGTTATTGAAAAGATTGGCGCACCCGATACGATTCGAACGTACGACCTTTGCCTTCGGAGGGCAACGCTCTATCCAGCTGAGCTACGGGTGCATGCCTTGCGCAATCGGCCGGAACATAACCGGGACGCCTGCGCTTCGCAAGGGTCAGGGCGGTCCTAAAATCTGGCTGATTGGCGGCGGCGCCGCGCTAGAATGCGGCCGACCGTCGTCATGTCCCCCTGGATGTCCACCGCCATGCTGCTGAAAACACCCAAAGCACCGCCACCCGATCCCGAGGCCCTGGCGCTGCAGGCGCTTGCCTTCCTCATCGCGGATGATGATCGGCTGTCGCGGTTTCTCGGCCTCACCGGGCTGGACGGGAATGCCGTGCGCGGGCTTGCCCATGATCCGCACGGGCTGGGCGCAGTGCTGGATTACCTGCTGGGGTTCGAGCCGCTACTCCTCGAGTTTGCCGCCGAGACCGGTGTCGATCCGGCCATCATCGCGGCACAGCGCCGCCGCCTGCCGGACTGAGCCGCGTTCAGTCGGGCCTGCTGTCGGCACCACTCGGCAACGGTGAAGCGGGATCGCGGATCCAGGCGGCGATGTCGTCATAGATGATGTGGGCCCCGAGATCGCGCAGCATCATGTGATAGCCCTGAGGGTATAGGGCGAGGCGCCCCTCGGTGGGCGGCAGCGTCGGCAGTGTCGCCAGGAACCGGCCGACGGATTCCGTCGTCAGAATATCTTCGCGGTCGCCGAACATGATCAGCCAGCGCGGTGCCGGACCAAGCTTCGCGCCGGCGTCGAAGGCCAGCGTCATGAGTTCGACCAGGCCAAAGGCCGTATCGACGCGTGTCGCCTTGATCACCTTGGGGTCGCGGCCCATCTGTCGCAGCATCTGGTAATTGTTCGACGGCTCACGATAGACGCCGTTGGGACGCACCGCCGCGCGCGGGATGGTCGCCATGGCGAAATCGAAAATGGTCCGGTTAAGCGAGCTTTGCGTCTGCCAGCCCCAGATCGCGGGGGCGGCCAAGATGATGCCGTCGACTGGCATCTCCGTGCGCGCGGCGACGGCAGCAAGGATGACGGCGGCCCCCATGCTTTCGCCGAGCAGATAGACCGGCTTGTCGGGATGCGCCGCCTTGGCAAGATGGGCTGCGGTCGCGAGATCCTTGATCATCTGATCGGATCCGGCCCAGAGGCCGCGCTGCGGCGTGTCGCCGAAGCCGCGCTGGTCAAACGCATAAACGGCAAAGCCGCGCCGTGCGAGACCCTTGCCGGGCGCATCGAAGGCGCGGTTGTAATCGTTGAAGCCATGGAGGGCCACGATCGATGCCTCGGTCGGCCGGTCCCAGGGCAGCCAGGTCCGCATCGGCAGATCGACACCATCGGCGGTATGGAACGCCTTGTCGGTGAAGGCCGGCGTGTCGACCGGCGGGCCGATCACCTGCCATTGCGGCGTGCAGGCGGATACCAGCAGCAAAACCACGAGCAGCGCGACACCGCAGCCCAGGCGCGTCATCGCATCAGGCCGATTGCGGCTGACGGCGCGTCAGCTCGAGGAAGATGTCTTCGAGATCGGATTCCACGGTCGAGAGATCGACGATCTCCAGATTCGTGGCGCGGATCGCATCCAGCACGGCGCCGACCTGTGTCTGGCTCGGCCGGTAATGGAGCTTGAGGCGCCGTGGCCCCAGCAATTGCGGATCGAAATTGGCCAGCGCCTCGGGTGGTGCCGCAAGATCGGCGCCGACGATGATGACCACTTCCTTGCGGTCGAGACGGCTGACCAGGGTCGAGGTCGGCTCGCAGGCGATCACCTTGCCATGGTTGATGATGGCGATCTGGTCGCAAAGCTCCTCGGCTTCCTCAAGGTAATGTGTCGTGAGCAGAATGGTGACGCCGGATTTGTTGAGCTCGCGGACATAGGCCCAAAGCTGCTGGCGAAGCTCCACATCGACGCCGGCGGTGGGCTCATCCAGCACCAACACCGGCGGATTATGGACCAGGGCTTTTGCCACCATCAGGCGCCTCCGCATACCCCCGGAGAGGGTGCGGGCATAGGAGCCGGCCTTGTCGCCGAGGGAGAGGGCTTCCAGCAATTCCATCGTCCGGCGCTCGGCCTTCGGCACGCCATACATGCCGGCCTGCAGATCGAGGAGATCGCGTGGGGTGAAGAACGGGTCGATATTGAGCTCCTGCGGCACCACGCCGATCGCGGCTGCGGCGTGGCGCGGATCGGCATCGAGATCGATGTCCCAGATCTTTACGCGGCCTTCGGTCTTGCGGACCAGCTGCGCCAGGATGTTGATGAGTGTCGATTTCCCGGCACCGTTGGGGCCCAGCAGGCCGAAAATGCCGCCGCGCGGGATGGCGAGATCGACATGATCCAGCGCCAGCTTGGGGCTGCGCTGGCTCTTGTTGCCCGCATAAATCTTGACCAATCCCTGGATCGAGACGGCAAGCTCCGGCAAAGAAACGTTATTGTTGGCGACCATGGCTGGATTTGCGACCAAAATGGTGTGTCGGCGGTTGCTTCGCCCTGGAAGCCTGCCTATCATTGCGGCATATCAAGCGTCAATGTCGAGCCGAGCAGCCAGATGGAACCGATCGAAACCGAAATCGTCACCAAGACCCGTATTGCCTGCGAGGGCGGTGGCGGCCCGTCCGGACATCCCCGCGTCTATCTCAATCTGGGCAAGGACGGCCATGTCGATTGCCCCTATTGCGGCAAGCATTTTGTCCTGAAGGAAGGCGCATCCGCCGGCGCCCATTGATGTCGGCTCCAGCGCGAAAACCTGATCACGTCTATCTGATAGACGGCTCCGGATACATCTTCCGGGCCTTTCATGCCCTGCCGCCGCTCACGCGCAGCGACGGGACGCCGGTCAATGCCGTGCTCGGCTTCACCAACATGCTGCTGAAGCTCATTGAGGATTCCGACGCCGAATATATCGCCGTCATCTTCGATGCCGGGCGCCACACCTTCCGCAACGACATCTATGCCGACTACAAGGCGCACCGGCCGGAAGCACCGCCGGAGCTCATTCCCCAATTCGTGCTGATCCGAGAAGCCACGCGCGCCTTCAACGTACCGGCCGGCGAGATGAAGGGCTATGAGGCCGACGATCTGCTGGCGACCTATGCGACGCAGGCCGCGGCACTTGGCCATGAGGTTACCATCGTCTCCTCGGACAAGGATCTGATGCAGCTGGTCGACGACCGCATTTCGCTCTTCGATCCGATGAAGAACCGCAAGATCGGCCGCTCGGAAGTGCTCGAGAAATTCGGCGTGGCGCCGGAGAAGGTGATCGACATCCAGGCGCTGGCCGGGGATTCCTCCGACAACGTTCCCGGCGTGCCCGGCATCGGCCTGAAGACCGCGGCCGAGCTCATCAACACCTATGGCGATCTCGATACGCTGCTGGCCAAGGCCGGCGAGATCAAGCAGCCCAAGCGGCGCGAGAACCTGCTGGCGAATGCCGATCTCGCGCGCATCAGCCGCGACCTCGTCACCTTGAAGCGCGACGTGCCCATCGAGGTGCCGCTCACCGATTTCGACAAGCGAGCGTTTGACGGTGCCGCCTTGGAATTCGTGATCAAGAACGAGTTCCGCTCGCTGGCTTCCAAGGTGCAGTCGCGCCTCGGCGAAGCAGCGATCAAGACGGCGAAAGCGGCCGGGGCGTTTGACACGCCCGTGGTTGCGACCACGTCGGCGCCCCAGGCAACCGTACCGACCACCAAGATCGGCGGACCCTACGAGCTGGTGCAGGATGAAGCGGCCTTGGCCGCTGGGTCGCGCGCGCGACCAAGGCGGGCCAGCTCGCCTTCGACATCGAGACAACCTCGCTCAATGTGAACGAGGCAAAGCTGGTGGGCGTTTCGCTGGCGACCGAGGCAGGGATTGCCTGCTATGTGCCGGTCGGGCATGTGGGGACGACGGGCGATCTCCTGGGTGGTGGCGCTGAGGCGCCGCGCCAGATCCCGCTCGCCCGTGCGGTTGAATTGCTGAAGCCGCTGCTGGAGGACCCGTCCGTGCTCAAGATCGGGCACAACATCAAATACGACATGGCGGTGATGGCGCGCTACGGCGTCACCGTGGCACCGATCGACGATTCCATGCTCATCTCCTATGTGCTGGAAGGTGGCGCTCATGGTCATGGCATGGACGAGCTGTCGACACTCCATCTCGGCCACGAGACGATCAAGTTCAACGACGTGGCGGGCAGCGGAAAGGCGCAGGTGACCTTCGACCATGTGCCGCTCGACAAGGCCCTGGCCTATGCGGCGGAAGATGCCGACGTCACCTGGCGGCTCCACCAATTGCTGAAGCCCCGCCTGGTGGCGGAGCGCCTCAACACGGTCTACGAGACGATCGAGCGCCCCTTGATTCCGATTGTCGCTGAGATGGAACGCGCCGGCGTCAAGATCGACGCTCAGGAACTCAGCCGCCTCAGCCAGGATTTCGCCCAGCGCATGGGCGAGATCGAGCGCGAGATCCACAGCATCGCCGGCACCGAATTCAATGTCGGCTCGCCCAAGCAATTGGGCGAGATCCTGTTCGACCAGTTGAAGCTGCCGGGCGGCAAGAAGGGCAAGACCGGCGCCTATTCGACCGGTGCCGACGTGCTTGAAGAACTGACCGTCACCTCCGGCCACCCGCTGCCGCAGAAGGTGCTCGATTGGCGCCAACTGGCCAAGCTCAAAAGCACCTATGCCGATGCGCTGCCACTGGCCATTAATCCGGAAACCGGCCGCGTCCATACCTCGTTTGCACTGGCGGCCACCACGACGGGACGCCTCGCCTCGACCGATCCCAATCTGCAGAACATCCCCATCCGCACCGAGGAGGGCCGCAAGATCCGCCGCGCCTTCGTGGCGGAAGCCGGGCACATCCTGCTCTCGGTCGATTACAGCCAGATCGAATTGCGTCTCGCCGCCGAAATGGCCGACATCGAACCCTTGAAGCAGGCTTTCCGCGAAGGCGCCGACATTCACGCCATGACGGCCTCGCAGGTGTTCGGCGTCCCCATCGAAGGCATGGACCCGATGGTCCGCCGGCAGGCAAAGGCCATCAATTTCGGCATCATCTACGGCATCTCGGCCTTTGGCCTCGCGCAACAGCTCGGCATTCCGCAAGGCGAGGCCAAGGCCTATATCGAGGCCTATTTCAAGCGCTATCCTGGCATCCGCGACTATATGGACCGGATGAAGAAGTTCGCCCATGAGAAGGGCTATGTCGAAACCCTGTTCGGCAGGCGGTGCCATGTGCCGGGCATCAACGACAAGAATCCCGCGCGGAAGAGCTTCATGGAGCGCGCCGCCATCAACGCGCCCTTGCAGGGGACGGCCGCCGACATCATCAAGCGCGCCATGATCCGCATGCCGGCCGCCTTCGCCGCGGCTGGCTTGAAGGGCCGCATGCTGCTGCAGGTGCATGACGAATTGCTGTTCGAAGTACCGGTGGCCGAGGCAGCGGAATCCTCCCGCGTCGCGCGCGAGATCATGGAAAACGCCCATCTGCCGGCAAGGACGATTTCCGTGCCGCTCATCGCTGATGCGGGAACGGGCCTTAACTGGGCCGAGGCGCATTGATCGTCCATCTCGGAGTCTGCGCCTAAACGAAAACGGCCGGAGATTTCTCTCCGGCCGTTCGCAATTTGCGAGCCAGGAACAATCAGTAAGGCGACAGCGCGTTCACCAGGTCCTTCGTGTTCGGATTGGAAACCTTGCGGTCGATCACGATCTGCTGCGGCAGGACGCCCGGGCCGTAATAGGCGGCGTTCCAATCGTTCTTCCTGAGGATGCCCGCGCCGTTGAAGCTGACACCGCCGAACAGGCCCGCGGTCTTGGCGAAGGTATACACGTCGGCCTGAAGATTGGTGGTCGTGTTGGCACCGACACCCTTGCCGATCGGGCCCGCCGCCACCGACATGTCGCCACCGAACTTCATCTGGTCGTTGAGCACGGCCTGCAGCGCCTTGTCGCTCATGATCGTGAAGATGGTCTCCGAGGTCTGGCCGCCGACCTGCAGGCCGACTGAGCCTGCGGCCAGCGTATAGAAGGCCGGCTGGCTCCAGCCCTGGTTGGGATCGCGCACCATGAGGACGCCATTGCCACCTTCGCCACCGATCACGAACCCGGCCTTGAACAGGTCAGGGAAGATCATCACGGCCTTGGCCCGCTTGAGATAGCCCGGCAACTCGCCGAACTCATAAGAGCCGATCAGCTTTTCAAAGCTGATGCGCGCCTTGTCGATCAGCTCCTGCTGGGGCGTCAACGCCTGGGCGGGCGCCATATGCCCGAGGCTGAGCCCCAAAGCGAGGGTCATGCCCAGAAACGGGGCCGTCAATTTGCGCAGAATGTTCATTCAGTATCTCCTCATCGATGCAGGCTGCGTAGAAACGCTGCCGACTCATCTTGGTTCCGCGATGCGCGCCACAAGTGTTAACGGGGCTTTGCGACTCGGGAGCGGATCAGCAACACAGATAAACCCGACGGACTCGCGCCGCAATGCGGCTCACGGAGGATTGAATGTGGGGGGCGGAGCTAGGCTGGCTTCACCACCGCCATGTAATTGACGTCGAGGTCGCGGCTGAGGTGGAAGCTGTCCTTGAACGGATTGTAGGAGACGCCGCTCAATTCGGCGATGGCAAGGCCATGGTGCCGCAACCCGCGCGCCATTTCCGACGGGCGGATGAACCGGTTCCAGTCATGGGTGCCCTTGGGCAGCCAGCGCATCACATATTCGGCGCCGATGATGGCCATGGCATAGCTCTTGATGGTGCGCGACATGGTGGCGATGAACAGGATCCCGCCGGGCTTGAGAAGACGGCTGCAGGCTTCCAGGAAGGCATCGACATCGGCCACATGCTCGATGATCTCCATCGCCAGCACGATGTCGAAGCGCTGCCCCTGGGCCACCAGATCCTCGGCGGCGCAATTGAGGTAGATCGCCTTGATGCCGCCTTGCTCGGCATGGAGGCGCGCCACCTCGACATTGCGCGGGGTCGCATCGACGCCGGTCACCTGGGCCCCCAGCCGGGCCATGGGTTCACTCAGCAGCCCGCCGCCGCAGCCGATATCGATGAGGGAAAGACCGTCGAGCGGGGCAGGGGCGGCGGCGTCCCGGCCGAAATGGGCGGCCACCCGGTCGCGGATGAAATTGACGCGCACCGGGTTGAGGCGGTGCAGCGGGCGAAACTTGCCGGTGGGGTCCCACCAGGCCTCGGCCATGGCGGCGAATTTCTCGATTTCCGACCGGTCGATGGTGGTCTTGATGACGCTGCCTGAATTTTCATCATCCGGTCGGCCGAGCTGCGGGACACTGGTAGCCAGTCCGGGGACCATGAGAAAAACCCTTCAAACGATTGAAAAACAGGCCGGGAAGCGGGCCGGAACGCTTGCGTCGGCCGCCTTGGTTCAGTATGGATACGCGCGCTTGGCAAAACAAGATTTCACCCGCCTTTATTTCACTGGCCCAGTTTTGCGGGCAAGGTCGCATTTTACCGGTTATTCGAGGGGTTAGGGGCTTTTCCCGATGAACGCAGCAGTCCGGCAGATTGGGTCCGCGAAGACCCGGATCGTGATGAAATTCGGCGGCACGTCAGTTGCCAATATCGAGCGTATTAAGGCCGTCGCCTTGCGCGTAAAACGGGAAGTTGATGCCGGTCATGATGTCGCCGTGGTGGTTTCGGCCATGTCAGGAGTCACCAACCAGCTGGTCGATTGGTGCCTTGACTTCGCGCCGCTCCATGACGCGCGCGAATACGATGTGGTGGTCGCGTCCGGCGAACAGGTGACCTGCGGGTTGACCGCCATCGCCTTGCAGGAACTGGGTGTGAACGCCCGCTCCTGGCTGGGCTGGCAGGTGCCGATCCGCACCGATGACGCCCATGGCAAGGCGCGCATCGAGTCGATCGCCGGCGAGGAACTGGAGCGCCGTTTCGCCCAGGGCCAGGTGCCGGTCTTCGCCGGTTTCCAGGGGGTGGGGTCCGACAACCGGGTGACCACGCTGGGGCGCGGTGGCTCCGATACCTCGGCCGTGGCGCTGGCGGCGGCCATCAGCGCCGACCGTTGCGACATCTTCACCGATGTCGATGGCGTCTATACGACCGATCCCAGGATCGTCGCCAAGGCGCAAAAGCTCGATAAGATCACCTACGAGGAAATGCTGGAGATGGCGTCATTGGGCGCCAAGGTCCTGCAGACCCGGTCGGTTGAAATGGCGATGAAGCATCGTGTGCGGCTCCAGGTCCTCAGCAGTTTCGAGGACAAGCCGGGGACGATGGTGGTGGATGAGGAAGAAATCATGGAAAAAGAATTGGTGAGCGGCATCGCCTATAGCCGCGACGAAGCGAAGATCACGCTCATTCGCGTGGCCGACAAGCCGGGTATCGCCGCCGGCATCTTCGGCCCGCTGACGGATGCCAATATCAATGTCGACATGATCGTCCAGAACATCTCCGAGGACGGCCAGACCACCGACATGACGTTCACCGTCTCGAAGGGCGACTTCGACCGCGCCAAGCAGGTCCTCGAAGCCAGCCGCAATACCTTGAGCTACAAGGAACTGATCTCCGACAAGAACGTCGTGAAGGTCTCGGTCATCGGCGTCGGCATGCGCTCTCATGCCGGCATCGCCCAGCGCATGTTCAAGGCGCTGGCGGAGAAGGGCATCAACATCCAGGTGATCTCGACCTCCGAGATCAAGATCAGCGTGTTGGTGGCCGAGGAATATACCGAACTTGCCGTCCGCGCGCTGCACACGGCCTACGGACTTGACGCTGATTAACTGAACCGACGTAACAGGAGTTTCCCATGGACCGTGCCCACGCGTCTGCTCACCTCGATGAGCTGTGGCAGCGTGGCCGCGAGTTCCTCGGTACGCGCTATGCCATCATGGGCGGTGCGATGACCTGGGTCTCCGAGCGCCACCTTGTCTCCGCCATCTCGAACGCCGGCGGGTTCGGTGTCATCGCCTCGGGTTCGATGCCGCCGCACATCCTGGAAGCCGAATTGAAGGCGACGCGGGCGATGACCGATGCGCCGTTCGGCGTCAATCTCATCACCCTCCACCCGCAGCTCGACCAGCTGATCGATGTCTGCCTCGATCTCAAGATGTCGCATGTGGTGCTGGCCGGCGGCTTGCCGCCGGGAGCCGCCTTGAAGCGCATCAAGGAGGGCGGCGCCAAGGTCATCTGCTTTGCACCCGCCGTGGCCATTGCCAAGAAGCTGGTGAAATCCGGCTGCGACGCCATCGTTATCGAGGGCATGGAAGCCGGCGGGCATATCGGTCCGGTATCGACCAGCGTGCTGGCGCAGGAAATCCTGCCGGTCATCACCGACGTCCCGGTTTTCGTGGCCGGCGGCATCGGCCGTGGCCAGGCCATGCTGGGCTATCTCGAAATGGGTGCCTCGGGCGTCCAGCTCGGCACGCGCTTCGTCTGCGCCACGGAATCGATCGCGCACCCGAAATTCAAGCAGGCCTTCATCCGCGGTAATGCCCGCGACGCCATCCCCTCGACGCAGATTGATCCCCGCTTCCCGGTTATTCCGGTGCGCGCGCTCGTCAATGAAGGCACGCGCAAGTTCATGGACATGCAGCGCCAGGTGATCGATCGGTTCAATGCCGGCGAGCTGGACCAGAAGGCAGCGCAGTTGGAGATTGAGCATTTCTGGGCGGGTGCCTTGCGCCGCGCCGTGATCGACGGCGATGTCGAAACGGGCTCCGTCATGGCGGGCCAGTCGGTCGGCATGGTGACGAAGGAAGAGCCAACCGCCGCGATCATCCAGGATCTCATCGAAGGCGCCCTGGCGGCTCTGGCCGATCGGCGTCACCCGTCGGCGCCAGCCGACCGGTCTCAGATTTTGCAGGGATGACCGGATGAGCCAGCAGGGCGGTCCCGCGGGTGGTGATCTGACGGGCGCTCGGCTGTTGCTGAAACGCATCCGCACCACGATGGCGCGCAACCTGCCGGCACAGCGCCGGTTGGATGAGGTCGTGCGCACCATCGCCGGCGCCATGGTGGCAGAAGTCTGCTCGGTTTATGTGCTGCGTGCCGGCGAAGTCCTGGAACTGTTTGCGACCGAAGGTCTGAAGGCAGAAGCCGTCCATTTGACGCGCCTGCGGGTAGGCGAGGGCCTGGTGGGCGATATCGCCAGCCATGCGCGACCACTGGCGCTGGCCGATGCGCAGCATCATCCGCAATTCGCCTATCGCCCGGAAACCGGCGAAGAACTCTATCAGTCGCTGATGGGCGTGCCCGTCCTGCGCTCCGGCCGTGTGCTGGGCGTGCTGGTGGTGCAGAACAAGACGCGGCGCCATTACACCGAGGAAGAGGTCGAGACCCTCGAGACCGTTGCCATGGTGGTCGCGGAACTGATCGCCGGCGGCGAACTGGTCGGTCGCGAGGAACTCTCGCCAATCACCGGAATCGGCGTCCTGCCAGAACGGCTGGATGCACAGGTACTGGCGCCTGGCTTGGCGGTGGGGGTTGCCGTCCTCCATCAGCCCGACATCACGCTCACGCAATTGGTGGCGGAAGACCCGCTGAAGGAAATTGACCGGCTCGACGATGCCTTCACATCGATGAAGCTGGCGCTCGATGAATTGCTGACCGAACAGGACGGCACCGGTGGCGAGCATCGCGAGGTGATGGAAACCTATCGCATGCTGGCGGAGGATCGTGGCTGGGCCAATCGCATCATCGAGGCGATCGAGACCGGCCTCACCGCAGAAGCCGCCGTGCAGAAGGTCCAGAACGACATGCGCGCTCGCATGCGCGATATCCAGGATCCCTATCTGCGGGAACGTCTCTCCGACCTCGACGATCTCAACAACCGGCTGCTGCGGCATCTGCTGGGCATCCAGGAATTGCCGGAGGCCCGCGACCTGCCCGACAACGCCATCCTGGTCGCGCGCAACATGGGCCCGGCCGAATTGCTCGATTACGACCGCAAGCGCTTGAAGGGGGTCGTGCTGGAGGAAGGTACGGCGAGTTCCCATGTCGCCATTGTCGCGCGTGCTCTCGACATTCCGCTGCTGGGGCATTGCGCCGGCCTGATGACGAAGGTGCAGGCCGGCGATTCCCTTGTGCTCGACGGCGAGAACGAGCAGATCTTTCTGCGCCCGTCCGAAGACATCCTGCAGGCCTTCGCCGTCAGCATGACCGCCTTGCAGGCGCGTCAGGTGTCCTACGCCGCTAATCGCGATCTGCCGGCCGTCACCAAGGACGGCGTCGACGTCCAGCTCATGATCAATGCCGGCCTGCTGATCGACGTGCCGCAGCTCGATGCGACAGGCGCCAGCGGCATCGGCCTTTATCGCACCGAAGTGACATTCATGGTAGCGCATGCCTTTCCCGATGTCGCGCGTCAGCGCGATGTCTATGGGCGCGTGCTCGACGGCGCCGGCAGCAAGGCGGTCGTGTTCCGCACCCTCGATATCGGCTCGGACAAGGTGCTGCCTTATTGGCATCGCGATGCCGAGGAAAATCCGGCCATGGGTTGGCGCGCGTTGCGCATCTCGCTCGACCGGCCGGCCATGCTGCGCCAGCAATTGCGCGCCATGATTCTGGCAGCCGGCGGCCGCGCGCTGCATGTCATGTTTCCGATGGTCTCGCTGGTCGACGAATTCGACGATGCCAAGGAGATCCTGGATCTCGAGTTGCAACGCGCCGAGGAGAAGGGCAGCGCGCTGCCGGAAAGTGTGCGCGTCGGCGCCATGTTCGAAGTCCCGGCCCTGTTCTGGCAGATGGAGGAGATGCTCGACCGCGTCGACTTCCTGTCGATCGGCAGCAATGACCTCGCGCAATTCGTTTTCGCGGCCGATCGCGGCAACACGCAATTGCAGGGCCGCTATGATTCACTCTCGCCGGCCTTTCTGCGCTTGATCGGCGCGATCATCGCGGCGGGAAAGCGCCGCAACAAGCCGGTCAGCCTGTGCGGCGAGATGGCCGGAGATCCGATCGATGCGATGGCGCTGCTGGCCTTGGGCCTGCGGACCTTCTCGATGGCGCCGCCGGCGCGCGGGCCGCTGCGCGCCATGATTCGCAGCCTGGATCTGGGGCAATTGGAGGCCTATGTCGCCGCGCTTGGCCCCCAGCGCGGCCCCGACATGCGCAGTTCGCTGCGTGCCTTTGCCCGAGACCACGACGTCGCCATCTGACCCCCGTCGGGAGGGAGTTGGGCGATGCAATCGTACCTCTGTGTGTGTTTCGGGCGATCTTAGCGGTCCGAAGGCGTTAAAGGAGATTGCGATTAAGGATCGACGAATATATATAAGTAGTTGACTCGGCGTGGCCTTTTCAAACGGGCGCGGCGTTGGGGGCGGTAACCAGGATCGCTTTATGGCAAGTCGTAAAATAGGAATGTTCGGGGTCGAACCGAACGAGTTTATCGATGATCGCAACGAGGATGGCGTCGCCGCCCTGTTGCGCCGCCGCCGCGAGGAGCTGGGGCGAGACATTCCCACCGTGGCACGCCAGCTGCGCATCCGCGCGGTGTACATCAATGCAATCGAAGAGGGCCGCCTGCAGGACCTGCCCGGCACCGCCTATGCCGTTGGATTCGTGCGCGCTTATGCCGATTATCTCGGCCTCGATGGCAACAGCATCGTCGGCGATTACCGGGATGAACTGGCCCGTCGTTCACGACAGAACCAGTTGATCTGGCCCGTGGACCAGGTCGAGCACAAGCATTTCCCCGGCGGCATCGTTCTGGTGGTGAGCTTGCTGGTCGCCGTGGCGCTCTATGGCGGCTGGTATGTGGCCTCGCTGCCGGGTGGCACCGGTATCGATCTGATCGACCAAGTCCCTGAATTAATGAAGAAACAGACCAGCGGTGATGCGCCCGACGGTGGCGACGCGCCGGCTGAGGAGGCGCCCGGCCAGTCCGGCGCGGCGACCGAGCCAGATACGGGTGGGGGCACAACGCCCGCCAGTGCGCAGGCATCGCAATCTCCGGCTCCAGCCACCGTGCCGGCACCAGAGGTCACCGCGCCCGTGCCAGCGCCCACGGCTGTGGCAGCGCCAGCGCCAATGGCAGCGCCCGCGGCTGAGGCAGTGGTCGCCCAGCCGCCGGTCGTCGCGGCGACGGCGATTGCTCCCGCCGCTCTGCCTGAAGCAGTGGAACCGGCAGCTGCCCCAGCGGCCGAACCGGCCGCGAGCGAGGAAGAGGCCGCGGCGTCGGATGTGACTCCGGAACCTGTACAGCTTGACCAATCCAATGGCCAGACGGCCGCCATTGACCAGCAATCCGCCGAACCCGCAGCCAGCGACGTCCCGGCAGAAGCCGCTGCAGCCCCTGTGTCGGCGCCCGGCAAACGCATCGTGCTCCGCGCCACCAAGGATTCGTGGGTTGAGATTTTTGATGCGCAGGATGAGGTTGTCCTGCAGCGGATCCTGCGTGCCGGCGAAACGTTTGCGGTGCCGGATCAGCCGGGTCTGACGATGAATACCGGCAATGCCGGCGGCGTGGTGATCGAACTCGATGGCAAGGCGCGGCCGGCCCTGGGGTCGGTCGGCGTCGTCAAACGCGGCGTGAAGCTTGATCCGGTCTCTTTGGGTGGCCAATAACCTCTTGAATTAAAGCGCTATTTCCGCCCTTCGTCGGGTGAATGGTGGCGCTCCGGGACTTGATCTTTTGTCCCAGGCAGCGCATGTTCAGGCCAAATGAGCCGCCAGGAAGGCCCGCCCGGGAAGGCCCGCGATATGCAAGCCAGTGGGGTCGGGTGTGGCGTCTGCCCCTTAGCCAGTTGTGAGCAAAGACATTATGAGCGTTCGGCCCTATCGCGACATTCAGCGCCGCAAGTCCCGTCAGATCCGGGTCGGTAACGTCCTGGTTGGTGGTGACGCCCCGATCAGCGTCCAGACCATGACCAACACGCTCACCACCGATGTGGCGGGGACGGTCGACCAGATCAATGCCGCGGCCGCGGCCGGTGCCGACATCGTGCGCGTCTCCTGCCCCGACGAAGACTCGACCAAAGCCTTGAAGGACATCGTGCGCCAGGTAAGCGTGCCGATCGTGGCCGACATTCACTTTCATTATAAGCGCGGTATCGAAGCGGCCGAGGCGGGCGCTGCGTGCCTGCGCATCAATCCCGGCAATATCGGCAGCGCCGACCGCGTCCGCGAAGTCGTGAAGGCCGCCAAGGATCACGGCTGCTCGATGCGCATCGGCGTCAATGCGGGCTCCCTGGAGCGAGAATTGCTGGAGCGCTATGGCGAACCCTGCCCGGAAGCCATGGTGGAAAGCGGCCTTAACCATGCCCGCATTCTCGAAGACCATGATTTCCGCGAGTTCAAGATCAGTGTCAAAGCGTCGGACGTGTTCCTGGCGGTGGCTGCCTATCAGGGCCTGGCCGATGCCTGCGACTACCCGCTTCACATCGGCATCACCGAAGCCGGGGGCCTCCGCATCGGCACGGTGAAGTCGGCGATCGGCCTTGGCTCGCTTCTGTGGGCCGGCATCGGTGACACGGTGCGCGTCTCGCTTTCGGCCGATCCGGTCGAAGAAGTGAAGGTCGGCTTTGATCTTCTGAAATCGCTCAACCTGCGCCACCGCGGTGTCAACATCATCTCCTGCCCGTCCTGCGCGCGGCAGAATTTCGACGTCATCAAGACCGTCGAGGCTCTGGAGAAGCGGGTGGCGCACATCACCACGCCGATGTCGGTCAGCATCATCGGCTGCGTCGTCAACGGTCCTGGCGAAGCGCGCGAAACCGATATCGGCTTCACCGGCGGCGGCAACAACACGCATATGGTCTATCTGGCCGGCAATCAGCATCACCGGTTGAAGGACCAGGACATCGTCGAGCATATGGCCGAGCTCATCGAGCAGAAGGCCGCGGCGATCGAAGCTGCCAAGGCCGAAGCGGCCGAATAGCAGAACGCCGACTACAATCCCTAATCAAAGAATACCCGGGGAACTCTACGATGTCAGGTTTGCAGCCGGTTCGCGGCACCCATGATCTGTTGCCCGACGACATGCGCCGCTTTCGCCGCATTGCCGACACGGCATGCAGCGCCGCCCTTTGCTTTGGCTATCAGGAAGTGGCGACGCCGATCTTCGAATTCACCGAGGTGTTCAAGCGGACCCTCGGCGACACGTCGGATGTCGTCACCAAGGAGATGTACACCTTCACCGACAAGGGCGGTGAGACCGTGACCCTGCGACCGGAAGGGACGGCGGGTGTGGCCCGCGCGCTCATCTCCGGTGGCCTGTCGCAGCACCTGCCGCTGAAGTACTTTTATGTCGGTCCGATGTTCCGCTACGAGCGCCCGCAGAAGGGCCGCATGCGCCAGTTCCACCAGACCGGCGTCGAGCTGCTGGGCGTCAAGGAACCGGCCGGCGATGTCGAGGTGATCGCCATCGGCGTCGAATTCCTGCGCCGCATCGGTGCCTGGGAACGCTGCGAACTGGAACTCAACACGCTGGGTGATGCTGCGAGCCGCCAGGCCTATCGCCAGGTCTTGATCGCTTACCTCAACGGCTTCCGCGACCAGCTGTCGAAGGAAAGCCTCGAGCGGCTGGAAAAGAATCCGCTGCGCGTGCTCGACAGCAAGGACGAGAATGACCAGAAGATCGTGGCAAATGCGCCGCTCTATACCGACTATCTGACCGACGAGGCGAAAGCCTTCTTCGCCGAGGTGCGGGCGGGGCTCGATGCGCTCGGCATCGCCTATCGCATCAACCCGCGTCTGGTGCGCGGTCTCGACTATTACTGCCACACCTGTTTCGAAATCACCTGCCCTGAGCTCGGCGCGCAGAAGACCGTGCTGGCCGGTGGCCGCTATGATGGCCTCGTCGGCATGATGGGCGGTCCCGAGACGCCCGGTGTCGGCTGGGCCAGCGGTGTCGAGCGCTGCGCCATGCTGCTTGCCGAAACGCCGCCGGTGCCGCGCCCGATCGCCATCGTGCCGCTGGGTGAGGCGGCCGAACGCCAGGCCACCGTGCTGTCCGGGCAATTGCGCCGGCAGGATTTCATCGTCGATCTCGGCTTCTCCGGCAATATGGGCAAGCGCATGAAGCGCGCCAACAAGATCAACGCCGTGGCGGCGGTGATCCTCGGCGATGACGAGCTGGCGCGTGGCGAGGCATCCTTGAAGCTGCTCGACAGTGGCGAGCAGAAGACGGTCCGGCTTGATGAACTTGAGGCGGCGCTCGCCGCCTATCGGTGATTTGCTTGGGATAGCACCGCGCACATTCCTGATCGTCGGTGCCGAGTACAAGCGGGCGCCGGTGCTGCTGCGCGAGCGTTTGCAGGGTGACGAATCCGACGCCCTGCGGCTGCTCTGGCGCTGTCGCGAGGTCGGCCTCGACCAGGCGATGGTGCTGGCGACTTGCGATCGCTGCGAAGTCTGGGCGGCGGTGACGGACGAGGCCCGCGCCCGGACCGATATCACCACGCTCATTGCCGAGGCGGCCGGAGACAACGTCGCTGACGTGCAGCCGCAGCTCCACTATCTCAGCGATAGCGATGCCTTGCGCTACGCCTTTGCGGTGGCGGCCTCGCTGGAAAGCCAGGTGGTCGGCGAACCGCAGGTCCTGGGTCAGGTCAAGGAAGCCTATCGCCTGGCCGGCCGCGCCGGCATGACCGGCCCGATGATCGATTCCGTATTGCAGGCAGCACTCTCGACGGCGAAGCGGGTGCGGAGCGAAACGGATATCGCCGCGCAATCCGTCTCGATGGCCGCCTGTGTCGTCAAGCTGGGTCGCCAGGTTCATGGCAAGCTCGACAAGGCCGGTGCCCTCTTGATCGGCGATGGTGACCTTGGCGACCTGGTGGCCGATCACCTGACCGAGGCAGGCATCAAGCGTTGGTCAGTCGCGCATCCGACACCGCTGCGCGCGCGTGAACTTGCCAATCGCCGGCAGGCGCATGCCGCCTCGCCCAGCGAGCTGGCGCAGGCCCTGGCCGATGCGGATATCGTCATCGCCGCCCTCGACAGCCTCAGCTATGTGGTGACGGCCCCGATGATCGAGGTCGCCTTGAAGACGCGGCGGCGCCGGCCGATGCTGCTGCTCGACCTCGCCATTCCGGGCGATGTCGATCCGGCGATCGACCGGATCGACGATGCCTTCCGCTATGGCTTCGACGACCTTGAACGCCTCGCCATGTCCGGCCGCAAGGAACGCGAGGAAGCGGTGACGGCCGCCTATGCGATCGTCGATGCGGAGCTGGCCAATTTCCTGCGCGGGCAGGAAGAACGCGGTGCCGCGGATATGGTATCGGCCCTGCGTGCGCATTTCGAATCCGAGCGCCTGGCGGTGCTCGCGGAAAATCCGCAGATGGATGCGGTCGAGGTGACGCGGCGGCTGGTCAACCGCCTGCTGCATCGCCCCATCACTGCGCTCCGCCAGGGGCAACCCGACAAATCCCTCGATGCGGCGGCAAGCCGTCTTTTCGACCTCGATCAGAAGCAAGAGTAACCCATGTCGTTCCGCGATAAGCTTGGCCGCGTCGTCAAGCGCCATGAAGAGCTTTCCTCGCTTCTCGCCACGGGTGGGCAGAAGGACCCGCAGGAATTTGCCCGCCTGTCCAAGGAATATTCCGACCTCGGCCCCATCGTCGAAGCGATCAAGGAGTTGCAGAAGATCGACAGCGAAATCGCCGAGATGACGGTGATGGTGGCCGACCCCGCGGCAGATCCCGAAATGAAGTCGCTTGCGGAAGATGAGTTGGGCGAACTGAAGCGTCGCCTGCCGGCACTCGAACAGCAGGTCAAGGTCTCGCTCCTGCCCAAGGACGAAGCCGACGCGCGCAATGCCATTCTCGAAGTCCGTGCCGGCACGGGCGGTGAGGAGGCGGCCTTGTTTGCCGCCACTTTGTTCCGCATGTATGCGCGCTACGCCGCGCTGAAGGGCTGGCGTTTTGAACCGATGGATATCAGCGAAACGGGCCTTGGCGGCTACCGCGATGCGACCGCGAACATTACCGGGCGCAACGTGTTCGAACGTTTGAAATTCGAATCCGGCGCCCACCGCGTGCAGCGCGTGCCGGAGACCGAGGCGTCTGGCCGCATCCACACCTCCGCCGCCACCGTGGCCGTGCTGCCCGAGGCGGAAGATGTCGATATCAAGATCGACGAGAAGGACCTCAGGATCGACGTGTTCCGTTCCAGCGGGCCGGGCGGTCAGTCGGTCAATACGACGGACAGCGCCGTGCGCATCACCCATCTGCCGACCGGCCTCGTCGTGCAGCAGCAGGATGAGAAGTCTCAGCACAAGAACAAGGCCAAGGCCTTGAAGGTCCTGCGCGCCCGGCTCTACGACCTCGAACGCTCGAAGCTCGATGCCGCGCGCTCGGCAGATCGCAAGAGTCAGGTGGGCTCCGGCGATCGCTCGGAACGCATCCGCACCTATAACTTTCCGCAAGGGCGCTGCACGGATCACCGAATCAACCTCACCCTCTACAAGCTCGACAAGATCATCGAGGGCGAGGCTTTGGACGAGATCATCGAAGCCTTGATCTCGCACGACCAGGCCGAGAAGCTGGCTGAAGTCGAGTGAGTGCCGCCGTGCGCATTGCCGATCTGCTCAGCGAAGGCATGAAAGCCTTGCGCGCGGCCGGTATCGAGACGCCGGCAGGTGAAGCGCGACTGCTCCTCGGCGTGGCGGCGCAATTGCCACCTGCCATCATGATCGGTTTTCCCGAACGCAGTGTTCCGGCCGAGGCGGCCGAGGCCTATCGCGCACTCATCGCGCGGCGCGCCGACCGCGAACCGGTTTCCCATCTCCTGGGTCGACGCGAATTCTGGTCGCGCCCCTTCATCGTCAGCCGCGACGTGCTCGATCCGCGGCCGGACAGCGAAGCGCTGATCGAGGCCGTGCTGGCGGAAATCGGCGACCGGCAGGCACCCTTGCGTATCCTCGACTTTGGCATCGGGTCCGGCTGCCTGCTTTTGACCCTGCTCAGCGAACTGCCGCGGGCGCGTGGATGGGGCGTTGACCTCAGTCCGGCGGCCCTGGTAATCGCCGAACGGAATGCCACCCAATTGCGCCTCGCCGATCGGGTCGTCCTGCGCCAGGGCAGGTGGGATGAAGCGCTCCTGCCTGAAGACCGCCAGCCCTTCGACCTCATCGTCAGCAACCCGCCTTACATACCGACCGCCGATATGCTGGCGCTGGCGCCGGAAGTCGTTCGCCATGAACCCCATCTTGCCCTGGATGGCGGCCAGGATGGACTCGACGCCTATCGCCATCTGGCGCGGGCCCTGCCGCCTTTGCTGGCACCGGGCGGCCTCATAGCGCTCGAAATCGGCCTCGGCCAGGGCGAGTCGGTACGTGGACTGATGGTGGCGGGTGGCCTCCTGGCTTCCGGCAGCGCCTTTGACCTCGCCAACCGCGAGCGCTGCCTGCTGTTTCGTCGCGCCTGAAATTTGGATTTAGTCTCAATATTTTAGGTGTGGGCGCCCAATCACCCGATTGTCATCCCGGGAGCCGCTCAATTGCAAAATAGTAGTTGGAATTGAAGGGCGAAGCAGATACGGTTTGCGCGGCATCGGGGCGAGGTAATTGGGTGATGGCCACAGGGCCAAACCGCCCCCCACTGGGCCTCCGCACATCAAGTTTAAGCCGGGGAGTCTGAACCTGCCATCGGCGGTCCTTTTGACCGTCCGCGGTGGCCGTCAGACCACGGGATCGAGCGGAATGGCCGTAGCCGCAACAGAAGCGAACGATCGACGCATGAGACCAGGGAACAACAACAACAATCGGCGCGGCCGCAATCGGGGCCCGCGCAAGCCGCATAGCGGCATGCCCAGCAAGAGCCAGAATTTCGACGGCGGCGGATCCGATACCAGGGTACGCGGCAATGTCTATCAGGTGCTCGAGAAGTACCTGCAGCTGGCGCGCGATGCCGGTGTGGCCGGCGACCGTGTGGCAGCCGAGAATTTCCTGCAGCACGCCGATCACTATTACCGCGTCATCACCACGATGAATGACGGCCAGCGCCCGCGCGTCGGTGGCCGCGAGATCTCGGTGGCCGACGTCAACGTGCAGAATGTGAGCCAAGGCCTTTCCGCGGCACTCTACAGCGGCGGCCCCTCGCAGCCCAACATGTCGGATACCGGTAACAGCGGCCCGGCACCCCAGCAGGGCAATGGCGGTCAGGGCAATGGCCATCAGAACAACAATCACCAGGGCAATGGCCACCAGGGCAATAGCCAGGGCAACAATGGCGACGACAATCAGCCGTCGCGCGATGGCAATGTCCGCGCCAGCCACGGTGGCGACAGCCATGGCGGCGAGGGCGATGGCGGCGATTACGGTCAGCAGAATCAGAATCGCGACCGCAACAATCGTGGCCGCAGCAACAATCCCAACCGTCATTCCGGTTCCTACGGCAACAGTGGTGGAAACCAGTCGGCACAGGGCAATAACGGCGCTGCGCCGGCTGTCGTCGACCGAGCACCGGTCCCCAATCCGGTGCCACCCGTCCAGACCAGTGACGAGCAGCCGGAGTATCCGGAACATCTCTTGCCACCAGCAGCACCTGAAGCGGCCGCCGAAGGCGCCAGGACGCCCCGAGACGGCGCCAGGCCCCCACGCGGGCGCCTGCGCACCCGCAGGCCCCGCGCGGCCGAAGGTGAGGGCGAAACTGTCGCCGAAGGAACGGCACCGGCCGTCGAAGGCAGCGAATAGGCAAATATCAGTGGGCGGCATTTTGGCGCAGGCCAATTTGCGGCGGAATCAGGGGCCGGGGCGATTTTTCGCTCCGGCCCTTTGCTTTTCAGCCCTTGTTTTGACGTTAACCTTTTCCATATCCCTATTGTACCCGGGGGAGTTCAAGCACAGGATTTCCCTGACATGGCATCCATGGCCGCGTGCCTCGAGGAGGGCGCGGCCGAGAGAGGGCTTCAGATTATGGAAATGGAAAAATTCACCGAACGGTCGCGGGGCTTCCTGCAATCCGCGCAGACTCTGGCCTTGCGCTCCGGCCATCAGCGGCTCACGGCCGAGCATCTGCTCAAGACCTTGCTCGACGACAAGGAAGGCATGGTCGCCAATCTGATGAAGGCGGCCGGGGCCGACCCGGCGCGCGCCTTGTCGGCCGTCGAACGCGAACTCGACAAGCTGCCGCGCGTCGAAGGCGGTGGCGCCGGTCAAGTCTATATGGCGCCGGAACTCGCGCGCATCCTTGGCCAGGCCGAAGAGATGGCGCAGAAAGCCGGTGATGGTTTTGTCACCGTCGAGCGCATGCTGCTGGCACTTGCTACTTCCAGCGACAACCCGGCCGGCAAGGCTCTCAAGGATGCCGGCCTCGTCCCGCAAAAGCTCAATCAGGCAATCAACGACCTGCGCAAGGGCCGCAAGGCCGAAAGCGCCAGCGCCGAAGACAGCTATGACGCGCTGAAGAAATATGCCCGCGACTTCACGCAGCTGGCCCGCGAGGGCAAGCTCGACCCCGTCATCGGCCGCGATGAGGAAATCCGTCGCACCATCCAGGTGCTCTCCCGCCGCACCAAGAACAACCCGGTGCTGATCGGCGAGCCCGGCGTCGGCAAGACCGCGATCATCGAAGGCCTCGCCGTGCGCATTGCCAATGGCGATGTGCCGGAAGGCCTGAAGAACCGTAAGCTGATGTCGCTTGATCTGGGAGCCTTGATCGCCGGCGCCAAATATCGCGGTGAGTTCGAGGAGCGGCTGAAATCCGTGCTCCAGGAAATCTCGGCGGCATCGGGCGAGATCATCCTGTTCATCGACGAGCTCCACACCCTGGTCGGTGCGGGCAAGGCCGAAGGCGCGATGGATGCGTCCAATATGCTGAAGCCCGCTTTGGCGCGCGGCGAACTGCATTGCGTCGGTGCCACCACCCTCGACGAATACCGCAAGCATATCGAGAAGGACGCGGCCCTTGCGCGGCGCTTCCAGCCGGTCTTCGTCGCGGAGCCGAATGTCACCGATACGATCTCGATCCTGCGCGGCCTCAAGGAAAAGTACGAGATGCATCACGGCGTCCGCATCACCGATGCGGCGATCGTCTCGGCGGCGACCCTCTCCAACCGCTACATCACCGATCGGTTCTTGCCGGACAAGGCGATCGACCTCATCGACGAGGCGGCCTCCCGCCTGCGCATGGAGGTGGAATCGAAGCCGGAGGAGATCGACGAGGTCGACCGCAAGCTGATCCAGCTCAAGGTCGAGCGCGAAGCGCTGAAAAAGGAAACCGATCCCGCGTCCAAGGAACGGCTGCAGCATCTGGTCGAAGAGGTCGAGAGCCTCGAGGCCAAGTCACGCTCGCTGACCACCATGTGGAAGGCCGAGAAGCAGAAGATCGACGATGCGCAGAAATTGAAGGAGCGCATCGACCAGGCCAAGATCGAGGTCGAGCAGGCGCAGCGCAATGGCAATTTCGCCCGCGCCGGCGAGCTCACCTATTCGGTCATTCCGGATCTGACGCGGCGCCTTGCGGAAGCGGAGCAGGCGGCCGAACACCGCATGCTGAACGAGGTCGTGAAGGAAGAGGATATCGCCGGCGTCGTGTCGCGCTGGACCGGCATCCCGGTCGACAAGATGCTGACCGGCGAGCGCGAGAAGCTGCTCGGGATGGAAGACGCGATTTCCGGCCGCGTGATCGGCCAGGCTGAGGCGGTGAAGGCCGTCTCGAATGCCGTGCGCCGTGCCCGTGCCGGCCTCCAGGATCCCAACCGCCCGATCGGTTCCTTCCTGATGCTGGGGCCGACCGGCGTCGGCAAGACCGAGCTCTGCAAGGCGCTGGCCAGTTTCCTGTTCGATGACGACCAGGCGATGGTGCGCATCGACATGTCGGAATTCATGGAGAAGCACGCGGTCTCGCGCCTCATCGGCGCCCCCCCGGGCTATGTCGGCTATGAAGAAGGCGGCGTCCTCACCGAAGCCGTGCGGCGCAGGCCCTATCAGGTGATCCTGTTCGACGAGGTCTAGAAGGCGCATCCCGATGTCTTCAACATCCTGCTGCAGGTGCTTGACGACGGCAGGCTCACCGACGGCCAGGGCCGTACGGTCGACTTCCGTAACACCATCATCATCCTCACCTCCAATCTCGGCAGCGAGTATCTGGTGGCGCTGGGTGAAGGGGAGGATTCCGACAAGGCACGCGACCAGGTGATGGCCGTGGTGCGCCAGGCCTTCCGGCCTGAATTCCTCAACCGGCTCGATGAAGTAATCCTGTTCCATCGTCTCAGCCGCCGCAACATGACGGGCATCGTCGATATCCAGTTGCAGCGTCTCGACGCGCTGTTGGCCGAGCGTAAGCTGGAACTGTCGCTCGACCAGAAAGCCAAGGAATGGCTGGCCGAGGCCGGCTATGACCCGGTCTATGGTGCGCGACCGTTGAAGCGGGTCATCCAGCGCGAGCTGCAGAACCCGCTGGCGATGCTGATCCTCGAAGGCAAGTTCAAGGCCGGCGAGGTGATTGCGGTCTCGGCCGATCAGGATGGCCTCACCATCGGTGGCGCCAAGCTCTCGAAGGTTGCCGCCTAAACAAGCCTGAGTTGGCCAGGTACCGTCCACGCAAGCGCGTCGGACGGTACCTGGCGGCGTCAGGCAGCGTTCTGCGACGGCGTCACCAGGGTTGGTGCGGTGGGTGTTGACGGGGCTGCGGCGGGCGCTGCGACGGCGCTCCAGCGCGGCAGGCGACGACCCAGCATCGACATGACGGCGAGGGCCACCACGCCGGTCGTGAAGGCGGCCAGCGGAAACTCGCCATTGCCCAGCATGACCAGGATCGGCACCGCCACGGCCGGGGGGTGCAGGATGTCGAGCGCTTCCAGCGCCAGCATCGCCCCGCCGGTGGTGAGGGCGACGCTCCACCAGGCAGGCGGCAGCACGTCCTTCAGCAGCACGGAGATGACGGCGGCCACGACATAGGCGGCGATCAGCACATTGGGGGCCGAGCTCTGGTTCCGCGGCTGTGCGAGAATGACCAGGATGCTGGGCGAGAAGGGCGCCATCAGCAAGGGCTGTGCCGAGAGATGCGCTATGAGCGCCAGCACGCCGACGGCTGCCACCACGACCCCGGCATTGTGCAATCGGTGAGCAAGCAAGAGAACTATCTGCCGGGCGTTGAGCATCGGACCACTTTCCAGGTTTCGCGAGCCACGCATCCTAGGTACCGCCAGGGCCAGGTCCAATCGAATCGCCGGATCACCTCATCAAGCGCGCTTATCAGGCGTCGAGGGGGTCAACAGAAAGGCGGCGGGACCCGAGGTCACCGCCGCCTGTTTCGTGCACTATGTCGTGCCGTTGTTAGTTCTGGCAGCCCTGCGGATCGTTGCAATCGAGGGCGCCTGCGTCCGGTCGCTCGGCGATTTCGACGGCGCCGCGCATGCGCTGGCGGTCGGCATCGATGCTGGCCACCTGGTTCTTGAAGGCCTTCAGATCCTTGCCGGCAAGCTTGCTGCTGCCGGTCGATTTGATCTTCTTCGGATTGACCTGGACGCCATCGACCAGCACTTCGAAGTGGAGATGCGGCCCGGTCGAACGGCCGGTGGTGCCGACATAGGCGATCACCTGGCCCTGCTTGACCTTGTCGCCCTTCTTGAGGCCCTTGGCGAAGCGGCTGGTATGGGCATAGGCGGTCTGATAGGTGCCGTTATGCTTGATGCGCACGTAATTGCCATAGGCGCCCTTGCGGCCCATCTCGACGATGGT